>NZ_JBPUGH010000040.1:0-22387 GCF_051548005.1 Curtobacterium flaccumfaciens
GACCCGCACCGAGCCTCCAGGCCTGGTCGCGTCAGCGACCTACTTCGACCACTTCCACTGCGCGGGGTGGAAGTTCGCGAGGGAGTCCTGGTCGAACCCGGTCAGCCCCTTCTTGACGACCGAGATCTGGTAGTCGGGCTCGGGGAGCCAGATCACCGGGAGGTCCTTCGCGACGGCCGCGCTGTAGTCCTGCACGGCGGTCGAGTCGGTCGAGGTGGTGGTCGCGTCGATGAGCTGGTCGACCTCCTTGTTCGAGTACGACCCGAAGTTCGCCGAACCGCCGGTCTGGAAGAGCGCCTCGCCGGTCGGGTAGGCCGGGAAGTACCAGCTGCCCGCGGTGCCGAAGAAGGAGAGGTCCCAGTCACAGCTGGCCTCGTCGCTCGTGCAGGTCGGGGTCTGCGAGAGGACGCTCGACACCGGCGCGGTCTTGATCGTGAAGCCGATGCCGGTCTTCGCGAGGGAGGACTGGATCGCGCTCATCATGTTGTCGGTGACGGTCGAGCCGGACTGCGAGAGCACGTTCATCGTGAACTTGGTGCCCTTGTCCACGCCCTCGCCGCACTGGCTGTCGGAGGTGCCCGGGTCGGTGCAGACCATCGTGCCGCCCTGCTCCTTCCAGCCGTGGCTGGTCAGGAGCGCCTTGGCCTTCGAGGTGCTGAACGGGTACGGGTTGTCCTTCTGGACGCTCGACACGTAGTCGGACTCCTGCGCCTGCGGGATCGGCCCGTAGGTCGAGGTGGCGGTGCCGTTGAAGACGACCTTCGACAGCGAGGTCTGGTCGATCGACATCTGCACGGCCTGGCGGGCGTAGAGCTGCTTGAAGACCGCGCCCATCGTCGGGTTGTTGAAGTTGTACGGCATGTACGTGATCGCCCAGCCGGTCCAGGGCTGCACCTCGTAGCCCTTGGCTTCGAACGACGCCTTCTGGTCCATGTCGGTGGCGTTGATGTAGCCGTAGTCGACCCCGCCCGAGCGGACGGCGTTGACCTCCGCGTCGGCGGACGTGAAGGGCAGCAGGTTCACGGTCGTGATGGCGGGCTTCTCACCGCCGTCGTACTTCTTGTTGGCCGTCAGGGTGACCTTGCCGGCGGTGGTGAACGCGCTCACGCCGTACGGGCCGGAGATCGTCTTCCAGAGGTCGTCGCTCGCGTAGTCCGAGATCTTCCCCGCGGCGGTGTTGAGGTACTTCCAGACCTGCTTCGCGCCCTCGGTCGTCTCGTCCGCGTTGCTCACCGAGCCGCTCGCGCTCGTCTTGTCCCAGGCGTGCTGGGGCAGGGGGATGATGTAGCTCAGCTGGTTGGCGAGCATCCAGTCGCTGTTGTACGCCTTGTCGAACGTGATCGTGAAGTGCGTGTCGTCGACGGCCTTGAACGAGGTCCAGTCGTCCGGCGCCTTGCCCTCGGAGTAGTTGCCCCACTCGGACTTGTTCGCCTTGATCAGGTTGAACCAGAACTCGACGTCGCGGCTCGTGATCGGCTTGCCGTCGGACCAGTGCCGGTCGCCGAGGGTGACGGTGACGCTCTTCGCGTCGTCGGCGAACTTCGCGTCGGTCGCGATCGACCCGGCCTTGTTCCACGCGATCTTGCCGGTCGAGCCGTTGTACGCGATGAGCGGCTCGTACAGCGACTGTGCGATCGACCCGTTGTTCGTGTTCAGGTGCGCGGCCGTGCCGATCGGGAGGATCCAGTTCGGCGTGAAGTTCGCCGGCAGCGCGTAGTTGATCTCGTCGGCGTTGCTGCTGCCGGACGAGGCGTTGCCGCCTCCGGAGCAGCCGGCGAGCAGCGCGCTCACGGCGATCGCGGCTCCGGTGAGGAGCGCCCAGCGACGGGGCTTGGTCATGTGTGTCTCCTGGTGCGTGGGAGGTGTCGGGGTGTGGAGCACGCGTGCCGGTCGGCACGGGGACAGTCAATGACCAAAGCCGTTGGAAAAACAAACATGTTCGTGTAAATAGTTCGTTTCTGCGGATCGGGCGAAAGGGTGGACGGGTCGATCTGCCGCCTAGGCTCGACGTCGCGGTCGGTGATCGATCGTGTTTCCGCCGGATTGGAGAAAGTCGTGCCGGACCTCAGCGCCCGCGTCCTGGAGCTCGTCGCGTCCGGGCAGGCCTCGAGCCGCACCGAGATCGCGACACTGCTGGCTGCCGCACCGTCGACCGTCTCGCACGTGGTCGCGCAGCTGCTGTCGCACGGGCTCCTCGCCGAGGAGGGCACCGACGTCTCGACGGGCGGACGCCCGCGCAAGGTGCTCCGCATCGGCGGTGCCGACGAGTACGCGGTCGCCGCGGACGTCGGTGGCGGTCACGCCCGCATCGGCGTGGTCCGACCGGGAGGCGCGCTCGAGTCCGTCGCGAACGTCCCGTTCGCGCTCGCCGACGGCCCGACCGCCGGGCTGCAGCGGTTGGCCGGGATGCTCGAGCGGCTCGCCGAGGAGCAGGGCCGCGCGGGACTCCGGGGCGTCGGGCTCAGCCTGCCCGGGCCGGTCGACGTCGAAGCCGGTGTGGTCGACCTGCCGAGCCGCATGCCCGGGTGGAACGGCTTCCCGGTGGCGTCCTGGCTGACCGAGCGGTTCGGGCTGCCGGCGATCGTCGACAACGACGCGAACTGCATGGCCGCCGGCGAGCAGAGCGTGCAGGACCCGTCGCGCCGGCAGACCATCACGATCAAGGCAGGCTCCGCGATCGGGGCCGGGATCGTCATCGACGGCCGGCTGTACCGCGGGTCGACCGGGTCCGCCGGCGACATCACGCACGTGCGCATCGACGCGGCCGGTGACACCCCGTGCTCGTGCGGGAACACCGGGTGCCTCGAGACCGTGGCCTCCGGTGCCGCCCTGGTCCGCATCCTGTCCGACGCCGGGGTTCCGGTCGAGTCCACGGCCGACGTGGTCCGGCTCGCCTCGGACGCGCACCCCGAGGCCACCCGGGCCGTGCGGCTCGCGGGCCGGTACCTCGGCGAGGTCCTCGCGGCGAACGTCAACTTCTTCAACCCGGACGCGGTCTACCTCGGCGGCATCCTGTCGACCCTCGACCCGTTCATCGCCGCCGTGCGGAGCCAGCTGTACGAGAGCTGTCACCCGCTCATGACGCAGCACCTCGCGATCGAGCCGGTGTCGCTCGGCGCCGACGCCGGGCTCGTCGGCGCCGGGCAGTTCGCGCTGCAACGGGGCCTCACCGCCTCGCTCGAGGAGCTCTCGACCCCCATCCCCCAGTCCACCGTCAGGAAGAGGAACGTCCGTGTCTGACCCCGTCTCCCCACGTCGGCCCGTGATCGCGATCGCGGGTCTCGCCATCGAGACCTCGACGTTCACCCCCACCCGGACGCACGCACCGGCGTTCCACCCGGACCGCGGCGACGAGGTCGTGGCGCGGTACCCGTTCCTCGCCTCGTACGGCGACCGGGCCGAATTCCGCGGCGCGCTCATCGGGCACGCCCTCCCCGGCGGCGTGGTCGACCGCGAATCGTACGAGGCGCTGGCGTCGGAGATCGTCGCCCGGTTGCAGGCCATCGGGCAGGTCGACGGCCTCTGGTACGACATCCACGGCGCGATGGTCGTGGAGGGGCTCGACGACGCCGAGACGGACCTGCTCGGACGGATCCGCGCGGTCGTCGGACCGGACGTCGTCGTGTCGGCGTCCATGGACCTGCACGGCAACGTCACGGCCGAGCTCGCGCACCAGGTCGACCTCGTCACCTGCTACCGGATGGCCCCGCACGAGGACGCCCTCGAGACGAAGGAGCGCGCCGTCCGCAACCTCGTCGACGTGCTCACCACCCGACCGGTCGGCGAACAGCGGCCCGTGAAGGCGTGGGTGCCGATCCCCGTGCTGCTCCCCGGCGAGCAGACCTCGACGCGGATCGAGCCCGCGGCCTCGCTGTACGCGCAGGTGCCCGAGGTCGAGGCCACCCCGGGTGTCCTCGACGCCGCGATCTGGGTCGGCTACGCCTGGGCCGACCAGCCCCGTGACCGTGCCGTCACGGTCGTCACCGGCTGGGACCGGGAGGCCGTCGCCGCGGGTGCCGAACGCCTCGCCCGGGCGTTCTGGGACGCCCGCGAGGACTTCGTGTTCGTCGCGCCGACGGGCTCGTTCGACGAGTGCCTGGCCGCGGCACTCGCGCCCGGCGCCGCGCGGCCGTACTTCGTCTCGGACTCCGGCGACAACCCCACCGCCGGCGGCTCCGGCGACATGACGTGGGGGCTGACGCAGGTGCTCGCGAACCCGGCGTTCCGCGCGCCCGACGGCCCGACCGTCATCTACGCGAGTGTCCCGGGCCCCGAGGCCGTCGCCACCGCCGTCGAGGCCGGGGTCGGGGCGACCGTGACCGTGACCGCCGGTGCCGCGGTCGACGACCTGCACGCTGGGCCGATCACGATGACCGGCCGGGTGCACGCCGTCAAGCACGGTGACCGCGACGCCGAGACCGAGGTCGTGCTCCAGGTCGGGTCGGTGTTCGCGATCCTCACGAAGCTCCGGAAGCCGTACCACCACGAGCACGACTTCACCGACCTCGACCTCGCCCCGCGCGAGGCCGACGTCGTCATCGTGAAGATCGGGTACCTCGAACCGGAGCTCTTCGACATGGCCGCGGACTGGATGCTCGCGCTCACCCCCGGAGGCGTCGACCAGGACCTCGAGCGGCTCGGACACCACAGGATCCAGCGCCCGATGTTCCCCTACGATCGGGAGTTCCCGTCGGCGCCCGACCTCGGCGCCCGGATCATCCCGCCGTCGAACGAACCGCTCGGAGCCATCGCGTGACCACCGCCCCCGTCGCCCTCGAGATCGCGGTCACGTCGCCCGCCGGAGCGCTCGTCGCCCGGGACGGCGGCGCCGACCGTGTCGAGCTCTGCGTCGGCCTCGAGCTCGGCGGCCTCACCCCGTCGCAGGCCCTCGTCGAGAGCGTGCACGAGACCGGGATCCCGGCGCACGCGCTCGTCCGCTGCCGTCCGGGCGGGTTCGTGCACGACCGCGACGAGGTCGACCTCATGGAGCGCGAGGTCCGCACGGTCCTCCGTTCCGGTGCGGCAGGAGTCGTCGTCGGTGCCCTCCGTCCCGACCGGACGCTCGACACGGACGCCCTGCGCCGGTTCGTCGCCGCCGCCCGGTCGGTGAGCACCGCCGCGGAGGTCACCCTGCACCGCGCGATCGACCACGCTGCGGACCCCGTCGCCGCCGCGTCGACGCTCGCGGACCTCGGCTTCACCCGGGTGCTGACGTCGGGGGGCGCGCTGACGGCCGCCGCCGGTGCCGCGACGATCACCCGGATGGTCGACGCGGCGGGGCCCGTGCAGGTCATGGCGGGGGCCGGCGTGACCCCTGCGGACGTCCGGGCACTCGTGGCCGCACGGGTGTCCGCGGTGCACCTGTCAGCGAAGCGGGCGGCTCCGGACAGCGGTCACACCGGTGTCCCGATGGGCGGCTCCGACGACGGGTCCGCACACTTCGTGACGGACGGCGAGGTCGTGGCGGCCGCACGGCGAGCCCTCGACACCGGCGCCTGAGCGACGGGGCGGCGGGGCGGCGGGGCGACCGACCACGCCGGACCCGGGTCAGTCGACCGGGTGCTCGACCTCGTAGCGGAACAGTCGGTGGAGGTCCGCCATCCCGATCGGCCCTCCCGGCAGCGGGCAGGTCCGACCGTCGGCACGCAGCCCGTCGAGCACGATGCCGATCTGTCGGCCCAGGATCCGTCCCGCTTCGGCGGGGGGCAGGTTCGAGTAGCTCCCGATGCGGAACGCGGCGAACGTCACGTCGTTCGCGTTGACGTCCGGACGCAGGGTCCCCTCGGCCTGCGCAGCGACGACGAGGGCCTCCAACGCGTCGGCCCAGCCGTCGCTGAACTGCCGCTCGTCGTCGAGGGCGACCATCTTCCGGTTGAGCCGCGGGATCGCCGGGTGCTCCTGGAGGACGTCGACGATGCCGGTCACGAGGGCGACGACGGCATCCCAGGCGGTCGGCTGTACGACGACCCGTTCCTCGACGCGCGCGAACTCCGCCACGAGCCGCACGTACAGCGCCCGGATCACGTCGTCGATGCTCGGGAACCGGCGGTACAGCGTCGCGATGCCCACTCCGGCGTCCTTCGCGAGTTGCGCCATCGACGGGTCGGCGTCGTGCGCCCGCCAGTGCCGCTCTGCCGCCGCGAGGATCGCCTCCCGGCTCCGGCGCACCTCGACGCGCTCGGCTCGGGCACGCTCCGCAGCGGACATGGACCGACCCTAACGCAGCTGTCCGATTCAAGTGGAGAGTTGACTCCGCTTAGCCGGGCACCTATCGTCGCACCCGGCGACGCTGCCGGTGGTCGTCAGGAAGAGTCGGGTCCGTCCCGGCCGCCCTGGTCCTGACGCACGCCGGCCTCCGACGTGTCGCCGACGCGTGCGCGCCCGTTCCCTAGGCGGGTCGCGCGCTCGAGACCGGTGCTGCCGCCGTACCCGAACCGGCGGCATCACCGGTCGGTCGTCAGGGACGTCAGCGGCCCGCCGCCGCGTGGTTCGCGACCTGCGTCGACGAGAGCACGGTGCTGTAGACGGCCGCGTACCGCATCTGCCCGGTGAAGAAGAAGTTCGACGGCTGACCGGGCCACCCGGAGACGGTGTCGTACCCGATGCGCCAGTAGCCGGTGTAGTTCTCGGGCGCCGTGTAGGCCGCGTTCGACGCCACGAGCGCGCCGTCCGCGTAGAGCCGCATCCCGGTGGTGGCCGACATCGTCGCCACGACGTGGTGCCACGCGCCGTCCGTGTAGGCCTTGGGCGAGGTGACGACCTGCGTGGTGCCGTTGAAGGAGCCGAAGACGAGCTGCCCCGCGGTGTTCAGGTACACCTGTCGGTCGTGCTGCCCCGAGGTCGTCACCTGGTTGCTGCCGAACCCGACCAGCATGCCGCCCGCGACGGTGGTCCGGAACCAGACCTCCTCGCTGAAGGTGGTCGGGTTCGCGATCGACTTCGGGGTCGAGACGAAGGTGCTCGAGCCGTTGAGCTGGTACGAGCTCCCGGCATCGCGCGGGCAGGCGTTCGGGTTGGGCGCGACCGCCGTCGCGAGGCCCTGGTAGGTGCCGTTCTGCCCCTTGCCGGACCAGTCGGTGGCCACCGTCGACCCGGTGGCTTCGCCGAGCCGGTAGGCGAACACGGCGTTCGCGGTGTCGGCGCCGACCGCGGCCGAGCAGGTGAAGTACGGCGCGGTCCCCGCGGTGTCCGTGTCGTTCGTGATCCGCGCGCCGAAGGCCGACCGGGTCGGTGCGAAGGCGTTGAACAGGACGACGACGGCGATCGCGAGGACGAGCACGAGCGCGACGACGCGGCCGTCGCGGAGACGACGCCCGACCGCCGCGGACGCGACACCGAGGCCGCTCACGAGGCACGCACCGCGTCGGTCCGTCCGACCGACAGGCACAGCACCAACGGCACGAGGCACGCGGCGATGAGGAGTCCCCAGCCCACCGGGCCGAGGTCGATGTTCGCCGTCAACTGGTAGTGGCCGCTCTTGGTGAGTTCGTGGATCACCATGTGCCCGACCTGCCCGTCGACGAGGTGCAGGGGTTCGGCACCGGGGGCCGTGACGCGGACCGGGAACATGCCCGAGGACACGATGGTCGCGTCGACGGCGGTGTGGTCGGCGGTGTTCGTGATCGTCGTCACGTTGACGAACGGCTTCAGGACGAACGCGGCGTAGGAGACGGTGAGCGCACCCCCCGCGATGCGGAGGCACGTCCGGGTGACGCGGTCGGTGAAGACGCTCGTGAGCGTCCAGATCACCAGTGTGCCGATGAGCAGGAGCGGGGCCGCACGGAACAGCCAGCCGAGGTGCGGGACGAGGAGCACCGGCGAGCCGATGACGTCGGCCTGCGTGAGCGTCCACGGGTCGGTCGCACCGTTGATGTCACCTCGGGTGTGCAGGCCGCCGTCGTGGTCGACGGCGATGATGCGGTGCGTGTAGACGACGCCGGGGTTCGCGGCGGTCTCGAACGTGACGACGTCGCCGACCGCGAGGCTCGACGTGCGGACCGGGAGGTCGAGCACGAGCGTGCCGACCGGAGCCGCTTCGCCCATCGAGGGGGTCTCGACGACGAACCAGCGGCCGCCGGAGCCGAGGAAGAGGACCGCGGCGCCGAGGAGCACGGCGGCGACGACGGCGACGGACCAGGCGAGGACGGTCTCGAAGCGGGTGGCGGTGTGGCCGCCGAGGAGCGGCCGGTCGAGCGTGCCGCTGAGCGGGACTGCTGCGGTCTGGCTCATGTGCTGCTCCGGTCGTCGAGGTGGTGCTGGGTGGGGCGGGGGTGGGGTGATGGGTGGCGACGCTCGGCCGGAGGGGGGTCGGTCGAGCGTCGCCGGTCTGGGACGGTGGGGGCCGTCGCCGGTCGCGGGCGGACTACGCGGTGAAGGTCCAGGTCATCGGGACCGAGGCGGCGAGGCCCTGGTAGGTGTTGCCGGCCGACGAGTCGAGCGTCACGGCGAAGTTGAACGGGACGCTGGCACCGGCTGCCGGGGCGGGCGGCATGGTGAACGCGGTCGAGGCGGCGCCCTTGAAGCTGGCGAGCGTGCCGGTGAAGACGGTGGTCGAGCCGGAGGTGATGACGAGGTTCATCTTCGAGCACAGGTCGGTGGCGCTGCCGTTGACGGTGCCGTTGTTCGACTGCGTGCAGGTCGCGCCCGGGGTCAGCGTGAAGGTGGCGGCGTTCGCAGTGCCGGTGTTCTTGATCGAGATCGCGGTGTTGACGGTGTTGCCCGGCGTCATCGTCGTGCTCCCGCCGAACTTGTTGATCGTCGAGCAGGTCGCGGCGTTGGTCGAGACCGATCCGCCGTCGGTGCTGGCGCAGGTGACCGTGCCGCCGGCGTTCTGCTCCTGCATGGTCAGGGTGCCGCTGGCGGCGGTGTTGCTGCTGTTGGTGATGCTCGCGGCGAACCCCGACAGCGTGCCGGTGAGGGACAGCGAGAGGAGGACGGCGGCGAAGATGCCCGCGAGCAGGGCGACGGGGGCGAAACGGATCCGCTTCACTGGGGAGGTGCGGGACTTCTTGGACACGGGGAACCTCTTCGGTCTCGGGCGGTGCTGTGGTCTCTGTGGTCTGTGGAGCAAGAGGCTCGGGCTCACTTGCTTCACTCATCAAGATACTCAACCATTCACAAACTTGGCTACTCGTGTACTGTCCCCAATGTGAGGGACGCCAGGACAGACCCCGCTGAGCTGATCAGCGCGTTCGATGCCGTCGTGCGCGCGAACGCCGTCCTGGTCCGGCGGCTCAGTGCCCGCGCGGGGGTGCACGAGAACGCCCTCCGCGCCCTCGTGCTCATCGACGACACGGGCTACTCGACCCCGACCGAGGTCGCCGGCTACCTGGGGCTCACGTCCGGGGCCGTCACGAACATGGTCGACCGGATGACCGCGGCCGGACTCGTCGAGCGCGCACCGAATCCGAACGACCGCCGCGGGTTCCTCCTGCGGCTGCGGCCCGAGGGCGACGCGGTCGTCCGCGGGTACCGGCAGCGGTACGCCGAGCTGCTCACCGCCGTCGACGCGACGCACGACGGCGACCTCGCCACCCTGCTCAGCGACCTGGCGACGAACCTCTACGAGCAGGCCGGCGCCGCCGGGGGTCGTGAGCCGTGACGGACTGGAGGCCCGTGGCGACGCCGCCACGGGCCTCCCGGCCGTCTCCTGGGTGCGTCAGCCCCAGACGCGCTCCGCGATCGCGACCACACTGCGGACCTTCGCCCACTGCTCGTCCTCGGAGAGGACGTTGCCCTCCTCCGTCGACGCGAACCCGCACTGCGGGCTCAGCGCGAGCTGCTCGAGCGGCGCGTACTGCGCGGCGTCGCGGATGCGCTGCTCGACGACCGCCGGGTCCTCGAGCTCGCCGGTCTTCGACGTGATGAGTCCGAGCACGACGACCTGGTGGCCGTGCGGCAGGAACCGCAAGGGTTCGAAGCCACCAGCGCGGTCGCTGTCGTACTCGAGGAAGAAGCCGTCGTAGCCGGTGTTGCCCAGCAGCTCCTCGGCGACGGGCTCGTACCCGCCGGACGAGATCCACGTCGAGCGGAAGTTGCCGCGGCACACGTGCGTCGTCACCACGAGGTCCGACGGCCGACCGTCGAGCACGCGCCGGACGATGGACGAGAACCGGGCGGCGATGCCCTCGGTGTCGATGCCGCGCTCACGGGCCTTCTCGAGCTCGACGTCCGAGCACAGGTAGGCCCAGGCCGTGTCGTCGAGCTGCAGGTAGCGCACCCCGACGGCGTGGAACGCGGCGATCGCGTCGCGGTACGCCGTGACGAGGTCCTCGGTGATCGCGGCCCGGTCGGCGTAGTGCTCCGTCCGCACCTGGTCGGCGTCGAGCCGGAAGTCGAAGACCGTCGGCGACGGGATGGTGAACTTCGCCGTGACCCCGCGACGGGCGGCCTCCTGCACGACGAACCGGGCGTGCGCGAGGAAGGGGTGGTCGGCCGGGAACGACACCGGTCCGGTCACGCGGAGTCCCTTCGGCGTCGTGGAGACCCCCTGGAACGCGATGCCGTGGTCGAGCTCGACGACCTCGACGCCGTCCAGCCCACCCCAGAAGTCGAGGTGCCACCAGCTGCGTCGGGCCTCGCCGTCCGTGACGACCTGCAACCCGGCGGCCTGCTGCGCGTCGGCGAGCGCCCGCACGGCCTCGTCCTCGACGGCGCGGAGGGCGTCGTCGTCGATCGTCCCGGCGGCGTGGGCGGCGCGGGCCTCCTGCACGGCGGCGGGGCGGAGGTAGCTGCCGACGACGTCGGCTCGGAACGGCGGTCGCGATGACATGCGCCGATGGTACCGAGGCGGAACCACGAGCCGGGAGCCGGGTGCGTCGCGCGGCGTAGTGTGCGCCGCATGCCCGCACTGACCGACACGTTCACCCTGTCCAACGGTCTGCACATCCCGAAGATCGGCTTCGGGACGTGGCAGATCCCGTCCGGCAGCGATGCCTACGACGCCACGAAGACCGCCATCGAGGCCGGCTACCGCCACATCGACACCGCACTCGCCTACGGCAACGAGGCCAGCGTCGGCGAGGCCGTCCGCGACAGCGGTGTCCCGCGCGACGAGCTCTTCATCACGACGAAGCTCCCCGCCGAGGTCAAGACCGCCGCCGGCGCGCGCGACGCCTTCGAGGAGTCCACCAGGAACCTCGACCTCGGCCACGTCGACCTCTACCTGATCCACGCCCCGTGGCCCTGGAGCGACATGGGGTCCGACCACCGCGACGGCAACGTCGAGGTGTGGAAGGTGTTCGAGGAGCTCTACGACGCCGGCCGCACGAAGAGCATCGGCGTCTCGAACTTCATGGTCGCCGACCTCGAGGACCTGCTCGGCCGCACCGACGTGGTCCCGCACGCGAACCAGATCCGGTGGTTCATCGGGAACACGCAGGACGAGACGACCGCGTTCGACCGGGAGCACGACATCCTCACCGAGGGCTACTCGCCGCTCGCCACGGGTGGCCTGCTCGACAACGCGCAGATCCGGGACATCGCGGCGGAGTACGACAAGTCCGTCGCGCAGGTCGCGATCCGGTACCTGCTCGAGAAGGACGTCCTGCCGCTGCCGAAGTCGACCACCCCGTCGCGGATCGCGGAGAACGCGGACGTGGACTTCGTGCTGTCGGCGGAGGACGTCGCGGCGCTGGACGCGCTGGAGGACACGACGGCGTGAGCAGCGGTCGCTGACGCGACCGAGAGACGGACGGGAGGCCCGTGGCGGGATCGCCACGGGCCTCCCGTCCGTCGTCGCGCACTGTTTACATGCCGACGGCCGACGACACGAGGACGAAACAGACGGGCAACGGCCACGACACAGCGCCGCACGACACTCGTACTACCTGTCGCCCGACAGGTACTGCCGCGAAAGGTCTGCAGCCATGCGCTCTCCCGAAGCTCCGCTCCACGCACCACGCGCCACCCCGTCCTCCGGCCCCGTCGCCGGTCCCTCGACCGCCGCCTCCGACCTCGCCGCCCTCGGGTACGAGCAGGAGCTCCACCGCGGCGTCGGGTCGTTCTCGTCCTTCGCCGCCGGGTTCTCGTTCGTGTCGATCCTCACCACGGTCTTCCAACTCTTCGGGCTCGGCTTCGGGCTCGGCGGCGCCGCGTTCTTCTGGGCATGGCCGCTCGTCTTCGCCGGCCAGCTCCTCGTGGCGCTCAACTTCGCGCAGCTCGCGGCCCGCTGGCCGATCTCCGGCGCGATCTTCCAGTGGTCGAGCCGTCTCGCCGGCGCCCGCTTCGGCTGGTTCACCGGCTGGACGATGATCATCGGGCAGATCCTGACCGTGGCCGTGGCCGCCATCGCCGTGCAGGCGGTCCTGCCGTCGATCTGGAACGGCTTCCAGATCGTGGGGGGCCCGGGGGCGAACGCCTCGGTGGCCTCGCCGACGGGGGCCGCGAACGCGGTGGTCCTCGGGCTGGTGATGCTCGTGCTGACGACGGTCGTGAACATCGTGAGCGTCCGGTTCATGGCCCGCGTGACGAGCTTCGGCGTCCTCGTGGAGATCGTCGGCGTCGTCGTCCTCATCGCCGCCCTGTTCGTCCTGCCGCACCGCTCGCCGGCCGTGGTGTTCTCGACCGAGGGGTCGACGAGCACCGAGCCGTACGTCTGGGCGTTCCTCGCGTCGTCGCTCATGGCCGCGTACGTCATGGTCGGGTTCGACTCCGCCGGCGAGCTCGCCGAGGAGACCCACAACCCGCGTCGCACCACCCCGAAGACGATCGTCCGCGCCCTGACCGTCTCGGGCCTCGGCGGCGGCCTGCTCATCGTCGGTGCCCTGGTCGCCGCGCCGAGCCTGACCGACGGCAAGCTCGCCACGCAGGGGCTCGCGTGGGTGATCACCTCGACGCTCGGCGACGTCTTCGGACGCCTGCTGCTCTGCTGCGTCGCGGTCGCCGTCTTCGCCTGCACCCTCGCCGTCCAGACCGCGGGCGCACGGATGGTCTACTCGATGGCCCGCGAGCGCGCGCTGCCGTTCCACCGGACCCTCGCCCGCGTCTCGCCGCGGACCGGCACCCCGATCGCCGCGTCGATCGTCGTCGGCGTCGGCGCCGGGCTGGCCCTCGCCGTCAACATCGGCCAGTCGGCGATCTTCACCGCCCTGTCGAGCCTCTGCATCGCGATGCTGTACCTCGCCTACCTCGGCGTGACCGGCCCCCTGCTCCTCGAGCGGATCCGCACCCGTCGCACGGGCCTGCCGACCGGGGTCGACGAGGACGGGAAGCCGCTGTTCACGCTCGGCCGCTGGGGCATCCCGCTCAACGCCCTCGCCGTGCTCTTCCAGGTCGGCATGGCCGTCAACCTCATCTGGCCGCGGCCGGAGATCTACGACCTCACCGGCAACTCGTGGTGGCTGCAGTACAGCGCGCTCCTGTTCATCGGCGCCGTGCTGCTCATCGGCTGGGCGTGGTCCTCCTGGCGGCACCGGGCACACGGTCCGCTCACCCTCGCCGAGGTGCCGCACACCGCCCCCACCCCGGTCGACGCCTGACGGCACGCGGCACCGCCCCCGCCCAGACCGCCCGCACCACCGAAAGGCTCCACCGTGCGTGACCTCCACCAGACCGACAGCGTGACCGCCTCACGTTCCGACGCCCGCGCGCAGGCCGGTGCGACGTCCGACTGGATGCCGTACCTGCCCGCGTCGACCTCGCCGTTCGCCCCGGACGGCGTCGACCCGGCCGAGCTGGTGTGGGCCGAGACCGTCGCTCCGGGCGGGTACACGCACAAGGTGCTCGCCCGCGGGACCCGCATCCGGTTCGACGACCCGACCGGCGACGCCTGCGCGAACGTCCTCGTGTACAACGCCCTCGAGCCGTGGGAGCGTCTCAACGTCGCGGACACCCAGAAGATCCCGTGGCAGGCGTACCTCGGGCAGGGCTCGCCGCTCCTCAGCGGTGACGGACGGGTCCTCGCGAGCATCGTCGAGGACACCTCCGGCCACCACGACGCCTTCTGCGGGACCACCACCGACGCGTGGAACGACCGGAAGTACGGCGACGCCGCACCGGAGGGTCCGAGCCCGAGCGGCCGGTCGCTCTTCACGAAGGCGGCGGCGAAGCACGGACTGTCGAAGCGCGACCTCCCGCCGAGCGTCTCGTTCTTCCAGGGCGTCCACGTGGAGGCCGACGGCACGCTCACGCCGACGGGCTCGGCCGGACCGGACCGACACGTCACCCTCGTCGCCGAGCTGCCGCTCCTCGTCCTCGTCGCCAACGTCGCCCACCCGCTCGACCCGCGGGCCGAGTACACGGTCGGTCCGCTGCGCGTGCACGCCTGGCGTGGCACGGCGACCAGGGCGGACGACGACCGGGCGACCGCGACGCCGGAACTGCACCGTGCGCACCTCAACTCGATCGACTACGCGGAAGCGCGAGGCCTGTGATGACCCCGACCCTGACCACGACCGTCCCGGTGGGTGCCGTCCACGCTCACGACGTCCCCCTCGACCGGAGCGAGTCCCTCGTCCCCGGCACCGTCGTCCGGGACGACGACGTCGCACCGCTCGCCCCGTGGTCCGCCGTCGTCCGCGCCGGCGAGGTCCTCACGATCGTCGACGTCGGCGGCAACCAGAGCGCCGACTGCCTGGTCTACGACGCGTCCGACCCGGACGAGCGCTACAGCGTGCCCGACACGCTCGCGGCGCAGGGCAACGCGTACGTCCGGACCGGCACGGTCCTGGTGTCCAACGAGGGCCGTCCGCTGATGACCGTCGTCGCGAACGAGATCGACCGGCAGGACACCATCGGTGGCGCGTGCTCGAAGGAGTCGAACACGCTCCGCTACGGCCACCACACGCAGTACCAGCACGGCTGCCGCGAGAACTTCCTCGCCGAGGCCGCACGCCACGGGCTCGGCGCCCGCGACCTCGTGTCCAACCTCAACTGGTTCATGAACGTGCCGGTCGAGGAGGACGGCGCGCTCGGCATCGTCGACGGCATGAGCGCCCCCGGCAAGCGTGTCGCGGTGCGGGCCGAGCGGGACGTCCTCGTGATCGTGTCCAACTGCCCGCAGATGAACAACCCCTGCAACGACTTCTCCTGCACGCCCCTCCGAATGATCGTGGTCCAGCCGTGAGCACCGAACTCTCCACCGACACCGTCCTCGTCGCCAACCGCGGCGAGATCGCCCGCCGCGTGATCCGTTCCGCGAAGGCCCTCGGCATGCGCACCGTGGCCGTCTACTCGGACGCCGACCGCGCCGCACCGCACGTCCGCGAGGCCGACACCGCCGTCCGGCTCGGCCCCGCACCGGCGCGCGAGTCCTACCTGCGCATCGACGCGGTCGTCCAGGCCGCGCTCGACACGGGTGCGGGCCTCGTCCACCCCGGCTACGGCTTCCTCTCCGAGAACACCGCGTTCGCCGCGGCGTGCGAGGCCGCGGGCATCCGGTTCGTCGGTCCGACCGCGGAACAGATCGTCCAGTTCGGCGCGAAGCACACCGCCCGCGAGCTCGCGGCCGCCGCCGGCGTGCCGATGCTCGCCGGCACCGGCCTCCTCGCCAGCGTCGAGGACGCCGTCGCGCAGGCCGAGCGCATCGGGCTGCCGGTCATGCTCAAGGCCACCGGGGGCGGCGGCGGCATCGGCATGCAGGCGTGCGCGACGCTCGACGAGGTCCGGGAGGCCTACGCGAGCGTCGAGCGCACCGCCTCGGCCGCCTTCGGCTCCGCCGGGATCTTCCTCGAGCGGCTCGTCCGACCGGCCCGCCACGTCGAGGTCCAGCTCTTCGGTGACGGCGAGGGTCGCGTCGCCGTGATCGGCGACCGGGACTGCTCGCTCCAGCGCCGGAACCAGAAGGTGATCGAGGAGGCCCCGGCCCCGGCACTCCCCCGATCCGTCCGGGAGGCACTGCACACGTCCGCCCGTCGGCTCGCCGAGAGCGTCGGGTACCGCAGCGCCGGGACGGTCGAGTTCGTCTACGACCCGGTGCGCGAGGAGGCGTCGTTCCTCGAGGTCAACACGCGCCTGCAGGTCGAGCACCCCGTGACCGAGGAGGTGTTCGGCGTCGACCTCGTCGAGCTCATGCTGCGGCTCGCCCGCGACGGTGCCGACGGGATCGCCGACGACGTCTTCACCCGCGCGTGGACCCCCGTCGGGCACGCCGTCGAGGCCCGGCTCTACGCCGAGGACCCCGCGAAGGGCTCCCTGCCGTCGAGCGGACTCGTCACCCAGGCGGTGTTCCCCGTCGCGACCGGTCTGCGCGTCGACGGGTGGGTCGAGACCGGCTCCGAGGTGTCCGCGTTCTACGACCCGATGCTCGCGAAGGTGATCGCCACGGGCGAGACCCGCGACGACGCGCTCGACCGCCTCCGCGACGGGCTCGCCGGGACCCGTGTCGACGGCATCGTCACGAACGCCGGGCTGCTCCGGACGCTCACCGACGACCTCGAGCTCCGGACCGCCACGCACAGCACCTCCACCCTCGACGAGACCGAGGACCCGGACCCGCGCATCGACGTCGTCGCACCGGGCACCATGACGACGATCCAGGACCTGCCCGGTCGGACCGGGTACTGGCAGGTGGGCGTCCCGCCGAGCGGCCCGTTCGACGGCGCGTCCTTCGCCGAGGCGAACCGTGCGGTCGGCAACCCGGAGGGCGCCCCCGCGCTCGAGGTCACCGCGACCGGTCCGACGCTGCGCTTCTCGGCGGGGGCCGTCGTGGCCGTGACGGGTGCCCCGGTGCCGGTGACCCTCGACGGTGCGACCGTGCCGATGTGGGAGCCGGTCGAGGTCGCGGCGGGTCAGACCCTCGCGGTCGGCACCGCCGCCGGACCCGGACTCCGCGCGTACCTCGCGGTGCGCGGCGGCTTCGACGTCCCGACCTACCTCGGCTCGACCGCCACGTTCACCCTCGGAGGGTTCGGCGGTCACGCCGGCCGTGCGCTCCTGGCCGGGGACGTCCTGCGTCCCGGTTCGCCGGACGCGGACACCCCGCACCCGGCGTTCCCGGAGGGCGCCCGGCTCGGTCTCGTCGGCGGCCCGACCCCCGCCGACCGCCGCACGGCCCTGACCGACGCGTGGGAGGTCGCCGTCACCGAGGGGCCGCACGGCGCGCCCGACTTCTTCACGCGCGACGACCTCGACGTCTTCTACGCGACCGACTACGTCGTCCACCACAACTCGGCCCGCACGGGCGTCCGGCTCATCGGGCCCCGTCCTGGTTGGGCGCGGACGGACGGTGGCGAGGCCGGCCTGCACCCGTCGAACATCCACGACACCCCGTACGCCGTCGGGGCGATCGACTTCACGGGCGACACCCCGATCATCCTCGGCCCGGACGGCCCCTCGCTCGGCGGCTTCGTGTGCCCCGCGGTGGTCGCCAGCGGCGACCTCTGGAAGCTCGGCCAGCTGCGACCGGGCGACTCCGTCCGCTTCGTCCCCGTCCGTGAGGCCGACGCCGCCGCGCTCGACGCGCACCGCGCCTCCCGGTCGGTGCCGCGCACCGGAGGCGACGGCGACGACGGAGTCCTGGCGCGCCTCGACGCGACCGACGCCAGGCCGAGCGTCGCGTACCGACGCGACGGCGACGACAACGTCCTCGTCGAGTACGGCGACATGACGCTCGACATCGCCCTGCGGATGCGGGTGCACGCGCTCATGACCAAGCTGCAGGAGGAGGCCCCGGCCGGCATCGTCGACGTCACCCCCGGGATCCGGTCGCTGCAGGTGCACACCGACACGAGCGTGCTGAAGGCGAGCACGATGGCCGGGCTCCTCCGCGAGCTCGAGGACGAGATCCCGCCCACCGACCAGCTCGTCGTCCCCTCACGGACCGTCAAGCTGCCGCTCTCGTGGGACGACCCCGCGACGCGGCTCGCGATCGAGCGGTACATGGCCGGGGTGCGGGACGACGCACCGTGGACCCCGTGGAACATCGAGTTCATCCGGCGGATCAACGGCCTCGACAGCGTGGACGACGTGTTCCGCACCGTGTTCGACGCGAGCTACCTCGTGCTCGGCCTCGGCGACGTGTACCTCGGCGCCCCGGTCGCGACCCCGCTCGACCCCCGCCACCGTCTCGTCACGACGAAGTACAACCCGGCCCGGACCTGGACGGCCGAGAACTCGGTCGGCATCGGCGGCGCGTACCTCTGCATCTACGGCATGGAGGGTCCCGGCGGCTACCAGTTCGTCGGCCGCACCGTGCAGATCTGGAACCGGTTCCGCCGCGGCGGACTCTTCCAGGAGGACCCGTGGGCGCTGCGGTTCTTCGACCGGATCGAGTGGTACCCGGTCGGGGCGGAGGAGCTCCTCGAGCTCCGCGCCGAGACCGACGCCGGCCGTGGGCACTTCGAGACCGTCGACGGCGAGTTCTCGATCGCGTCGTACAACCGGTTCCTCTCCGAGAACGCCGGGTCGATCGCGGACTTCCGCGCGCAGCAGGCCCGCGCGTTCGACGAGGAGAAGGAACGGTGGCGCGCGTCGGGCGAGTTCGACGTCCGGGACGAACCGGCCGTCGTGCTGCCCGACGAGGTGGTCCTGCCCGCCGGGGCGACCGCGGTCACCGCGCCGTTCACCTCGACCGTGTGGCAGGTGGACGTCCGACCGGGCGACCGCGTGGACGAGGGCCAGAAGCTGCTGGCCGTCGAGGCGATGAAGATGGAGTCGATGGTGCACGCACCGGTGGAGGGACACGTGTTGGAGGTCTACATCAAGCCAGGGGACCAGGTGGCGCCGGGGCAAGTCCTCGCCGCGATCGGAGCGGCGGCGTGAGCGGCGGCGACGCGGTTGCTCGCGCGCACGACGCCTTCGACCGCATCGAGGCCGTCGACCGCCCGGAGGTCTGGATCACCCTGCGCGACCGGGCGTCCGTCGTCGCGGAGGCATCGGGCGTCGACCCGACGCTCCCGCTCGCCGGGCTGCTCTTCGCCGTGAAGGACAACATCGACGTGGCGGGACTCCCCACCACCGCGGCTGCCCGTTCCTACGCGTACACACCGACCGAGGACGCCACCGCGGTCGCGCGGCTCCGGGCAGCGGGCGCGGTCGTCGTCGGCAAGACGAACCTCGACCAGTTCGCCACCGGACTCGTCGGCACCCGCTCCCCCTTCGGCGCCGTGCGGAACGCCTGGGACCCCACGCGGATCTCCGGCGGCTCGTCGAGCGGCTCGGCCACCGCCGTCGCCCTCGGGACCGTGGACTTCGCGCTCGGCACGGACACCGCCGGCTCCGGTCGGGTGCCGGCGGCGCTGAACCACCTCGTCGGGGTGAAGCCCACGAAGGGCCTCGTGCCGAACACCGGGGTCGTGCCGGCCTGCCGGTCGCAGGACTGCGTGACCGTGTTCGCGCGGTCGCTGGGAACCGCACGGACCGTCGCCGAGCTGATGGCCGGACCGGACGGGGCGGACCCACTGTCGCGTGCCGACCAGGGCGTGACCGGCCCCGTCCTGCCGACCGTCCCCCGCATCGCGGTCCCCCTGCCGTCGCAGCTCGAGGGGCTGGCTCCCGGCTGGGCCGAGGCCTTCGGGCGGGCCGTCGACCGGTTCCGTGCGCTCGGCCACGAGGTCGTCGAGGTCGACATCGCGCCGCTGCTCGACGCCGCTGCGCTCCTCTACGGGGGTGCGTTCGTCGCCGAGCGGTACGCGGCGGTCGGTGCCCACATCGACGTCCACCGCGACGAGATCGGTGCGGACCTCGACCCCAGCGTCGCGGCGATCGTGCTCGCCGGCGCCACCCCGACGGCCGCGGAGCTCTTCGCGGACCAGGAGCGGCTCGACGCCCTCGGCGCTGCCGGTCGGGCCGCCCTCGACGGCAGCACCGCGCTCCTCACCCCGACCACGACGTGGCACCCGACGCTCGCCGAGGTCGCGGCCGACCCGATCGGCGCGAACAGCCGGATGGGCCGGTACACGAACTTCGCCAACCTGCTCGACATGGCGTCCCTCGCGGTGCCCGCCGGGTTCGTCGACGGGTTGCCGTTCGGCGTCATGCTCACCGGGCCGGCGTTCTCGGACCGCGTGCTCGCCGCCCTCGCGTCGGCGTTCGCGGAGCCGACGGTCGACCTGCTCGTGGTCGGTGCGCACCTCCGCGACCAGCCGCTCAACGGCCAGCTCGTCGCGGCTGGCGGGACCTTCGTCCGCGATGCCCGGACGGCCGACGACTACCGCCTGTACGCGCTCGACACCGTACCGCCGAAGCCCGGCCTGGTCCGGACCACGGCCGCCGCCGAAGCCGGCGCCGGCATCGCGGGCGAGGTCTGGCGCCTCCCCGCCGCCGGCTTCGCGACCTTCGTCGCCGCGCTCCCCGCGCCGATGGCCATCGGCACGGTCACCCTCGCCGACGGGACGGACGTCACGGGCTTCACCGTCGAGCCGTACGCCGTCCAGGGAGCCGAGGACATCACGCACCACGGGGGTTGGCGCGCGTACCGGTCGCAGGCGGTCGGAGCACCCGCGTGACGACCGGCTGCGAGGATGGGGCCGTGCCCGCCGACGACCGCCCCACACGACCCGGACGACCCCGTGCGGTACCGGACGCCGCGCCGGCCCGGAGCCCGCGGGACCAGGTCCTCGACGCGGCCGCCGCCCTGTTCGTCGAGCACGGGTTCGGTGCCACCTCCACCCGGGCGATCGCGGACCGGGTCGGCATCCGGCAGGCCTCGCTGTACTACCACTTCGCCGGCAAGGACGACGTGCTCGTCGAACTGCTCGAGACCTCGGTCCGCCCGAGCCTCGAGGTCGCACGGGACCTCGACGACCGGGTCCCCGGGTCCGTCCCGGCCGCGGTCGCGCTCGCCGCCCTCGTCGCGTTCGACGTCGGCACGCTCGCCGGCACCCCGCACAACGTCGGCACGCTGTACCTGCTGCCGGAGGTGCAGGGCGAACGCTTCGCGGGGTTCCGCGCCGACCGCCAGGCGCTACAGGACGTCTACGGACGCCTCGGCACGCTCGCGGCGACGCCCGAGGTCACCGACGCGGTCACCCCCGCGCAGCTCGGCGGCATCCTCATCCAGCTCGTCGAGACCGTCATCCAGCTCCGCCGCGGCGGCGAGGTGGACGACCGCGACCGCGCCGCGATCACGAGCAGCTGCCTCCGCGTGTGCGGCCTCGACACCGACGCCGTCGCCGAGGCCCGTCGCGGTGCCGGAGCGCTCCTCGCCGCCGTCTCCTGACCACCTCACGCACCTCCCGAGGAGCACCATGACCACTCTCACGCCCACCGCCACCGGCCGACCGCGCCCGCTCGCCGACGCCCTCCTCCCCCGCACGGCCGCCGTGAGCACCGTGCTCGTCGTCGCCGGCGCCCTGCTCACCGCCGGCGCCGCGCAGCTCTCCGTCCCGCTCTGGCCGGTGCCGGTCACCGGGCAGACCCTCGCCGTCCTCCTCGTCGGCAGCGCCCTCGGAGCACGACGCGGCGCGCTGTCGATGACCCTCTACGCGCTGCTCGGTCTGGTCGGCCTGCCCGTGTTCGCCGACGGCACCGCCGGCCCCGGTGTGCTCGTCGGCCCCTCGGGCGGCTACATCGTCGGCTTCGTCGCCGCAGCTGCCGTCGTGGGGTGGGTCGCGGAGCGCTTCGGCGACCGCCGGTTCACCGCCGCGCTGCTCTCGTTCGCGCTGGGCACGATGGTCACGTTCGCGGCCGGGATGTCCTGGCTCGCCGTCTCGCTCGGCACCGACCTGCAGCACACCCTGGAGTACGGGCTGTACCCGTTCGTCGTCGGCGGCGTCGCGAAGGCCCTGATCGGCGCCGGTGTCACCTCGCTCGGCTGGACGGCAGCCCTCCGTCGCCGGAGCACGCCGGGCACGATGGGCTGAGCGCGGGAACAGTCGGCACGTGTCGCCGGTTGCACCCCGTGATGCCGCAGCCAGCGGCAACGACGACGCCCAGGAGGCCAGCATGACCACCACCGAGACCGCCATCCTCGCCGGCGGGTGCTTCTGGGGAGCGCAGCAGCTCCTCCGACGCCGCCCGGGGATCATCAGCACGCGCGTCGGCTACTCCGGAGGCGACACCCCGAACGCCACCTACCGGAACCACGGCGACCACGCCGAGTCGGTCGAGATCGTGTTCGACCCGTCGCAGATCTCGTACCGCGACCTGCTCGAGTTCTTCTTCCAGATCCACGACCCGTCGACGAAGGACCGGCAGGGCAACGACGTCGGCCGCAGCTACCGCTCCGCGATCTTCTACACGAACGACGAGCAGCGGCAGGTCGCGCTCGACACCATCGCGGACGTCGACGCGTCGGGCATCTGGCCGGGCAAGGTCGTCACCGAGGTCGAGCCCGCCGGCGACTTCTGGGAGGCCGAGGAGGAGCACCAGGACTACCTCGAGAAGCACCCGCACGGGTACACGTGCCACTTCGTCCGCCCGGGCTGGAAGCTCCCGCACCGCGACGAGGCGACCGCCTCGGCGTGAATGCACGCGCCTGACGGCGTGACCGCATGACGGACTGGAGGCG
>NZ_JBPUGH010000041.1:0-22365 GCF_051548005.1 Curtobacterium flaccumfaciens
GACGCCGCCACGGGCCTCCCGGCCGTCGTGTGCGCGCTGTGCGCGGTGCCAGGGCGCTTCCGGCACGACGAGACTCGTGGTGAGCGACGAGTCTCGCGCTCCTGAGCACGAGACTCGTCGCTCAGCACGACACTCGCGCCCGCTGCCGCTCCGCGGCGGCCGCTGGCCGCTCCGCGGCGGCCGCCGCCGCGCGCCCGAGGAGGCCGAGCGTGTCGACCACCCGGTTCGAGAAGCCCCACTCGTTGTCGTACCAGGCGACGACCTTCACGTGCCGCCCGCCGTCGACCCGGGTGAGCAGCGAGTCGAAGATGCTCGATGCCGGGTTCTGCTGCACGTCCGTCGAGACGATCGGGTCGCTCGTGTACGCGAGCACCCCGGCGAGCGGCCCCTCCGCAGCGGCACGGTACGCCGCGTTGACCTCGTCGACGGTGACGTCCCGCCCGACGACCGTGTTGAGCTCGACGATCGACCCGACCGGCACGGGCACCCGGATCGCATCGCCGGACAGTTTGCCGTCGAGCCGCGGGAGCACGAGCCCGATGGCCTTCGCCGCACCGGTGGTGGTCGGTGCGATGTTCACCGCGGCGGCACGGGCCCGGCGGAGGTCCCGGTGCGGGCCGTCCTGCAGGTTCTGCTCCTGGGTGTAGGCGTGCACGGTCGTCATGAAGCCGTGCTCGATGCCGGCGAGGTCGTCGAGGACCGACGCGAGGGGCGCCAGCGCGTTCGTGGTGCAGGACGCGTTCGACACCACGGTGTGCTCCTGCGGGTCGAACGCGCCGGTGTTCACGCCGTACGCCAGCGTCACGTCGGCGCCGGTCGCCGGAGCGCTGATGAGCACACGTCGTGCGCCCGCGTCGAGGTGCTGCGCGGCGGCCTCGCGGGAGGTGAACCGACCCGTGGACTCGAGGACGACGTCGACGCCGAGGTCGCCCCAGGGCAGCGCTGCCGGTTCGCGCTCGGCGAGGACACGGATGCGGTGTCCGTCGACCACCAGGTGGTCGGCGCCGTCGTCGTGCGCGACCTCGACGGTCCCGTCGAAGGGCCCGAGGGCGGAGTCGTACTTGAACAGGTGCGCGAGGGTGTCGGGCGCGGTCAGGTCGTTGACGGCGACGACCTCGAGCCGGTCGCCGTCGGAGCCGTGGGCGGCGTCCCCCTCGCGGGCGAGCAGGGCGCGGAGCGTGTTGCGACCGATGCGGCCGAAGCCGTTGATGCCGATGCGGGTCATGGCGTTCCTTTCGTTCGGCCTCCATGCTCGTCGGCGGTGGCACCCTTCCCCAGTGGCGCTCGCGCCCACTTCCGGAAGGATCTCGCCACATCGCTCACTCCTGCTGGAACGTCCTGCGGTACGCCGTCGGCGTCACCCCGAGCACGCGGCGGAAGTGCAGCCGGAGGTTCGCGTCCGTCCCGAGCCCGACGCGCGCGGCCACCTGGTCGATCGCGAGGTCGGATCGCTCGAGCAGCTCGCGGGCGAGGTCGACGCGAGCCCGGAGGACCCACTGCATGGGTGTGTACCCGGTCCCCTCGACGAAGCGTCGCGAGAAGGTGCGGGTGGACACCGCCGCGTGCTCGGCCAGGTCGGCGAGCGTGAGGGGATCGCCGAGGTGCCGCAGCGCCCACTCCCGGGTGTCCGCGTAGGTCGCGTCCGCGGCGGACGGGACCGAACGCTCGATGTACTGCGCCTGCCCGCCGCTGCGGTGCGGAGCGCTGACCAGCCGTCGCGCGACGTGGTTCGCGAGCCCGACGCCGTGGTCCCGACGGACGAGGTGCAGGCAGAGGTCGATGCCGCTCGCCGCTCCGGCACTCGTGAGCACCGTGCCCTCGTCCACGAACAGCACGTCCTCGTCGACGTCGACCGCTGGGTACCGGTCGCGGAGGACCCGCGTGTAGTGCCAGTGCGTCGTGGCTCGACGTCCGTCGAGGAGCCCGGCCGCCGCGAGTGCGAACGCGCCGGTGGAGATCGCCGCGATGCGCTTGCCGGCGGTGTGCGCTGCCCGGAGCGCACGGACGACGGCCTCGGGTGGCGTGGTGTCGGCGGGGAACCGGTAGCCGGGCACGAAGACCGTCTGCGCCCAGTCGACGGCTTCGAGTCCTCGCCCGACGGAGTACGAGAGCCCGTCACCGCCCCGCACCGTGCCCGCCCGTGGCCCGCAGACCCGGACCTCGTAGGGCATGCTCGGACGGTTCGAGAACACCTGCGCCGGGATCCCGACGTCCAGGGGTTTCGCGCCGGGCAGCACGAGGACGGCCACACGGTGCGGACGATCGGCCATGCGCCGACGCTAGCGGATCGGCCACGGCCGCCGGGCGGACCGGCCAGGACACCTGCCGGGTCAGGTGTCGCGGACGGCGAGCACCCGGTGGGGCGCGGCGGACTCGGCGACCCAGCCAGAGGGGAGCACGCGGCGGAGCTCGTCGACCGTGAAGCTCCGCCGGATGGAGCGGAGACCGTCGACGCGGACGAAGGTACCCGCGGCGACGAAGGGCGAGGCCAGGGCGTACGACCGGTAGGCGCTGCGCGAGCGTCGGATGTCGGAGTGCACGACGCGCGACGCGGCGAGACGCTCGGAGTCGGCGAGGAAGCCGCGGCGCTCGTCGTCGGCGAGGTGGTGCAGCACGTGGTTCGAGACCACCACGTCGAAGCGTTCACCCGCCGCGACGAGGTCGCCGCTGGACTGCTCCCGGAACGTCGCACCCCGCTGCTGCGATCGGTCGGCAGCGGCGATCGCCCGCGGATCGGGGTCGACCCCGACGACCTCGACGTCGAAGCCGTCGCTCGCCGCCCACCGGACGAGCGCGCGTGCGAGGTCCCCGCCGCCGCACCCGAGGTCGAGCACACGACCACGGCCGGACGGCGGCAGGGCGGGCATGACGTGCGTCCGCCAGACCGTCCGCCAGCCGCTCACGAGTGCGTTCACGACGGCGAACCGTCGGAAGGTCCGGTCCAGCGCCCTCGGGTCGCAGTCGGGGTCGTCCATGAGTTCGCGCAGCGCGACGTCCCGGACGGAGAGGTCGACCGGGAGGCGCGGCGCGGCCTCGTCTCGACGACTCACGGCCGGCCGGCGGTCACCGCTGCGCCGGTGGCGAGCGGGTGGGTGTCGGTCGCGTCGGTGCCGGTCGCGTCGGTGTCAGTCGTGTCGCTGTCGGTGTCGGTGTCGCTCTCGGCCGCGACGGTCGTCGACGCGGCTCGGGTGACCGCGGTGTGCAGCGGTGCGGCCACCGTGAGGCGTGCACACTCCACGGTGAGCCCCGGGCCGAACGCGAGGGCGACGATCGGGGCGCCGTCCTCGAGGCCGCTCCCGAGTGCCTCGGCGAGGACGAACAGCACGGTCGCGCTCGACATGTTCCCGTGCTCGCGGAGGACGGTCCGGCTCGCGGTGAGGGCGTCGGCAGGCAGCCCGAGCGCCTCCTCCGTCCGGTCGAGGATCGCCCGGCCGCCGGGGTGCACGGCCCAGGTCGGGACCGCGGCGGCCGGAGCACCACCGAGCAGCGGGGCCACCGCCGCAGCGACGTGTTCGCCGATGAGCTTCGGGACGGCCGTGGAGAGCACCATCTCGAAGCCCTCGTCGCCGATGTTCCACGCCATGTCGTCGGCTCCTTCGGACACGACGCTGGTGGCGAAGTCGTCGATCCGGAGCCCCGGTCCCCCGGCGGCCACGACCGCCGCGGCTGCGCCGTCGCCGAAGACGCTGTTCGAGACGATCTGGTCGGGGTCGTCCGAGGTCCGGACGTGCAGCGTGCAGAGTTCGGCGCAGACGACGAGCACGACCGCTTCCGGATCGGCGTCGACGAACGCGGCGGCGATCCGGAGCGCCGGGAACGCCGCGCAGCAGCCCATGAAGCCGATGTGCTGCCGGAAGACCGACGGGCGGAGACCGAGCTGCTCGACGATGTCCAGGTCGGGTCCGGGTTGGGTGAAGCCCGTGCACGACACCGTCACGACGTGGGTGATCGTCTCCGGTGCCGTCTCCGCTCGGGTCAGCGCGTCACGTGCGGACGCGACGAAGAGCGGCGGTGCGAGCAACCGGTAGGCGTCGTTCCGCGACCCGGTCGAAGGGGACACCAGTGCGCCGTGCTCGTCGCGGAAGGCTCCGGCGTCCGCAGCCGGGTCGAGTTCGGGCAGGACGGTGTGCCGCGTGTCCACGGCGGAGCCGTCGAACGCCGCCCCGATGAGCCGCTGCGCCAACCGCGACGTGTCGGTCTGACCGCGGAAGAGGTCACGGACGGCGGACTGCCCGAGGGTCGTCCGCGGGACGGCGGTACCGATAGCGCGGATCGTTGCGGACACGACTCATCCTGTCACCGGGTCGCTGACGCGTCCCCAGGTTGCGTCCGCGGCCCCGGCGAAGGGCTCGACACCGCGGAACGGACACAGCACCGTGGTGAACCACGGTGCTGTGTCCGGAACGCGGTTCCGCCGCGCTCGGTGCCGGGGTGTCAGCCCTGCTGCGCGCGCTCGAGCACGAGCTCGCGCACGCGGGCGGCATCGGCCTGACCCTGCATGGCCTTCATGACGGCACCGATGATCGCGCCGGCGGCCTGGACCTTGCCGTCCTTGATCTTCGCGAGGACGTCCGGCTGCGCGGCGAGCGCCTGGTCGACCGCGGCCGTGAGCGCCGAGTCGTCGGAGACGACCTTCAGCCCGCGCGACTCCACGACCTGCGAGGGCGATCCCTCCCCGGCGATGACGCCCTCGAGCACCTGACGCGCCAGGCGGTCCGTGAGGTCGCCGGACTCGACGAGCGCGATGAGCTCGGCGACGTGCTGCGGCGAGACCAGGTCGCCGGCGGTCGCGTCCTGTGCGTTCGCGACGCGGGTGATCTCGCCCGTCCACCACTTGCGCGCGGCCTGCGGCGCGGCACCGGCAGCGACCGTGCCCTCGACCTCGTCGAGGAGCCCGCCGTTGACGACGTCCTGGAACTCGAGGTCCGCGAAGCCCCACTCGCCCTTGAGCCGTCGACGACGCGCGACCGGAGCCTCCGGCAGCGCGGCGCGCAGTTCCTCGACCAGTGCGCGGTCGGGGACGACCGGCAGGAGGTCGGGCTCGGGGAAGTAGCGGTAGTCGTCCGCGTCCGACTTCGGTCGGCCGGCCGAGGTGCGGCCGGTGTCCTCGTGCCAGTGACGGGTCTCCTGCGTGATCGTGCCACCGGCAGCGAGGATCGCCGCCTGCCGCTGGATCTCGTACCGGATGGCGCGCTCGACCGAGCGGAAGGAGTTGACGTTCTTCGTCTCGGTGCGGGTCCCGAGCTTCTCCTGCCCGCGCGGGCGGAGCGAGATGTTCGCGTCGCAGCGGAGGTTGCCACGCTCCATGCGCGCCTCGGAGACGCCGAGCGCCCGGACGAGGTCACGGATGACCTGCACGTACGCCGCGCCGAGCTCCGGCGCGCGGTGCTCGGCGCCGAAGATCGGCTTCGTGACGATCTCGACGAGCGGGACGCCCGCGCGGTTGTAGTCGACGAGCGAGTACTCCGCGCCCTGGATGCGTCCGGTGGCACCGCCGACGTGCGTGAGCTTGCCGGCGTCCTCCTCCATGTGGGCGCGCTCGATCGGCACCTGGAAGATGGTGCCGTCGGCGAGTTCGACCTCGACCTCGCCCTCGTAGGCGATCGGCTCGTCGTACTGCGAGATCTGGTAGTTCTTCGGGTTGTCCGGGTAGAAGTAGTTCTTCCGCGCGAACCGCGACGACTCGGCGATCGAGCAACCGAGCGCGAGGCCGAGGCTGATCGAGTACCGGACGGCCTGCTCGTTCACGACCGGCAGCGACCCGGGCAGTCCGAGGTCGACCGGCGTCACGTTGGTGTTCGGCTCGCCGCCGAAGAAGTTCGGCGCGTCCGAGAACATCTTGGTCTTCGTGCCGAGCTCGACGTGCACCTCGAACCCGAGCACCGGCTCGTAGCGTTCGAGTGCCTCGTCGAAGTCCATCAGGGCTTCCTTCTGCGCCATCAGATCACGCCTTCCTGCGCTGCCGACTGCTGGGAGGCGTCCAGGTCGGGGATTCGGTCGATGAGCGGGGCACCCCACTGCTGCTCGAGCAGCCGCTCGAGCGCGGCGCCGTAGCGGTAGAGCCGGGCGTCCTCGCGCTGCGGCGCCATGAGCTGCACGCCGGTCGGCAGGCCGTCCTCGGGGGCGAGGCCGTTCGGGATGCTCATGCCGGGCACGCCCGCGAGGTTCGCCGGGATCGTGGTGAGGTCGTTGAGGTACATCGCGAGCGGGTCGTCCATGCGGTCACCGAACGGCAGGGCCGTGGTCGGCGCCGAGGGGCTGAGGAGCAGGTCGACCTTGTCGAAGGCGGCCGCGAAGTCGCGCTGCACGAGCGTGCGGACCTTCTGCGCGGAGCCGTAGTACGCGTCGTAGTAGCCGGCGCTCAGCGCGTAGGTGCCGAGGATGATGCGTCGCTTGACCTCGGGGCCGAAGCCGACCTCGCGCGTGGCGGCCATGACGTCCTCGACGGTCGCACCGTGCTCGGGCGTGACGCGCAGGCCGAAGCGCACGGAGTCGAACTTCGCGAGGTTCGACGACGCCTCGGCCGGCAGGATCAGGTAGTACGCACTGATCGCGTAGGCGAACGAGGGGGCGTCGATCTCGACGACCTCGGCACCCGCCGACTCGAGGAGCGCGACGGTCTCCTGGAAGCGCTGGGTCACGCCGGCCTGGAAGCCCTCGCCACCCGCGAGCTCCTTGACGACGCCGACCGTGAGTCCGCGGAGCGTGTCCGCCTGGAGCCCGGTCCGGGCGGCGTCGGCCATCGACGGCCACTCCCCCGGGATCGAGGTCGAGTCGCGCGGGTCGTGCCCGCCGATGACGTCGTGCAGCAGGGCCGCGTCGAGGACCGTCCGCGACACCGGGCCGATCTGGTCGAGCGACGACGCGAGGGCGATCGCGCCGTACCGGCTCACACCGCCGTACGTGGGCTTCACGCCGACCGTGCCCGTGAACGCACCGGGCTGCCGGATCGAGCCACCGGTGTCGGAGCCGAGCGCGAAGGGCGCCTCGTACGCGGCGACCGCTGCCGCCGAGCCACCGCCGGAGCCGCCGGGCACGCGGTCGAGGTCCCACGGGTTGTGCGTCGGGCCGTAGGCCGAGAACTGGGTCGTCGACCCCATGGCGAACTCGTCCATGTTGGTCTTGCCGATCGGCACGAGGCCGGCGGCGCGCAGCTTGGCGACCGGGGTCGCGTCGTACGGGGGACGCCAGCCCTCGAGGATCTTCGAGCCGGAGGTCGTCGGCATGTCCTGCGTGCACAGGACGTCCTTGACGGCCACGGGCACGCCGGCGAGCGCCCCGAGCTCGTCCCCGGCGGCACGGCGGGAGTCCACGGACTTCGCGACGGCCAGGGCGTTCTCGTTGACGTGGAGGAACGCGTGCACGTCGCCGTCGACGGCGGCGATGCGGTCGAGGTGGGCCTGCGTGGCCTCGACGCTGGAGACGTCGCGGGCGACGAGGGCGTCGGCGAGCGCGGCGGCGCTCAGCTTGGTGATGTCGTTCACGGTCGTGGCCCCTTACTGCTCTTCGCCGAGGATGGCGGTGACGCGGAACCGCTCGCCGTCCGAGTCGGGCGCACCGGAGAGCGCCTGCTCCTGGGTGAGGGTCGCGCCGACCTCGTCCGGGCGGGTGACGTTCTCGAGCGGGACCGGGTGGCTCGTCGCCGGGACGTCCGGGGTCGCGACCTCGGTGACCCGGGCGACGCTCTCGACGATGTGCGAGAGCTCCCCGGTCATCTTCTCGATCTCGTCGGGCGTGAGTGCGATACGCGCGAGGCTCGCCAGGTGGGCGACCTGCTCGCTCGTGATGTCAGGCATGGTGCTCCGTCGATTGCGTTCGTGGGATGCGCACCAGTCTATTGCGGACGCTCGCGCAGCCCGCCCGCCGGGCGCGACGTGTGGAGGGACGGAGCTCCCGCCCATCGGGTGCAGGAACCGACCGGCCAGCGCGACCCTGCGAGGCGGGGCCGAGCCGTGCCTCCCGGCCGTCACCCGCCGGACGTGCCGCCCTTGCCCGACGTGCCGCCCTTGCCCGTCCCGCCGCTCTGCCCGGGCGCTGCCGCCCCGGCCGGCGCGGCCGGCGCACCCGTCTGCTGCTGCCCCGGCTGCTGCTGCGTCCCGGTCGTCGACTGGTCACCCGGCGTGGCCGGAGTGCCCGCCCCGGCACCGGACTGCGACCCCGACGAAGAAGGAGACGACGAAGAAGAAGACGACGACGACGACGCGTTCCCGATCATCGCCGGGTCCGGCGTCGGCAGTGCATCACCGCCGTAGTGGCCGTCGAGGTAGGTCATCATCTGCTTGCCGACCCCGAACTTCGCGCTGTACCCGGTCGTGCCCTGCAGGAACGGCGTGTTCGCGAGTCCGACGTTCCCCTGCACGTTCCCGATCCACGTCGCGTTCGTGTACTTCGTGCTGGACGCGACGAGCCAGTTCTGCACGTCGCTGTCGGTCGTGCCGGTCTTCGCGAACTTCGGGGTCGAGTCGTCCGGGTTCGCGCTCGCGGCGGTCCCGTTGCCCCTGAGCACACCCTGGAGCGCGTAGTCGACCGTCCCCGCGACGGCCGGGTCGACGCCCTGGGTGCAGGAGGACTTGGTGGGCGTGATCTTGGTGCCGTCGGCCTCGGTGACGGAGTCGATCGCGGTCGGCGTGCAGACGATGCCGTCGTTCGCGAAGCCCGCGTACGCCTCGGCGAGGTCGATCGGCGAGAGGTTGTTCGTGCCGAGGATCATCGACGGGACGGAACTGATCTTGCCGCCGTTCGCGAGGTGGATGCCCATCTTCGCCGCGAGGTTCGCGATGTTGCACAGGTCGAGCTGCTTGCCCATCGCGGCGAACGCGGTGTTGATCGACTCGCTGGTCGCGGCCTGGACGCTCATCGAGGCGGGGACCGCCTCGGCGTTGGCGACAGGCCAGTCCGGACCGTTGATGTCGGCGCACGAGTTCGTGAACTCCGACGTCGGGTAGTCGTGCTGCGTCGTGCTGACGGTGTCGCTCAGCGTGTGCCCCGTGGCGAGCCACTCCGCGAGCGTGAAGACCTTGAAGGTCGAACCGGTCGCGAACCCGCCGGAGTTGCCGTACGCGGTGTCCGCGCTGTAGTTCACCGCGGTCGTGCCCGGGGCGCTGCTGTCGCCCTGCGTGTAGGCGGTGTTCTGCACCATCGACAGGATGCGGCCGGTGCCCGGTTCGACCGTCACGTTCGAGCCGCCCACGTCGATCCCCGCCATCGTCGGCGGGACGTACGCCGACAGTGCCGACTGACCCTGCGCCTGCAGGTCGAGGTCGAGCGAGGTGTGGATCTGCAGGCCCTTGGTGTCGAGCGTCGCGATGCGCTCGGCTGCGGTCTTCCCGAACGCCGGGTCCTGCAGCACCTCGTCGCGGACGTAGTCGCAGAAGTAGCCCGCGTCGAAGCCGGAGGCCGCGGTCGAGCAGCCGTTCGCCGTCGCGGTGATCCTCGGCTGGACCGGCGTCGCGATGGCCGCGGTCATCTGCGCCTTCGTGATCGAGTGGTGCGCCTCCATGCGCCGGAGCACGTAGTCGCGACGCTCCTTCGTGAGCGCGTACCCGTTCGCCTTGCCGTTGGCCTTGTCGCTCGGCTGGTCGATGCGCAGGTTCGACGGGTTGTTGAGGATCGCCACGAGGGTCGCGGACTGCACGAGCGAGAGGTCCTTCGCGTGCACGCCGAAGTAGTACTCGGCACCCGCCTCGGCGCCGTAGACCCGGCCGCCGAGGCCGACGATGTTGAGGTACCCGGTGAGGATCTGGTCCTTCGAGTACTTCTTGTTCACGGCGATCGCGTAGCGCATCTCCTGCAGCTTGCGCTGCGGGGTGACCCCGGCCGCGTCGGCGTAGCAGGCGTCGACCTTCTTCTGCGTGTCGGCCGCGTTCTTCCCGGTCAACGACTCGCACTGCTGCACGAGCACGTTCTTGACGTACTGCTGCGTGATGCTCGATCCGCCCTGCACGTCGCCGCCGACCGCGGTCGCTGCAGCTCCACGAAGGGTGCCGATGACGTCGATGCCGCCCTCGTCGTAGAAGCGCGGGTCCTCGGTGTCGATCGCGGCCTGCTTGAGCGAGTCCGCCATCTGCGCGCTCGTCACGTTCGTCCGGTTCTCGGCGTAGAAGGACGCGATCTTGACCTGCTGGCCGTTCTTGGTCGCGTACACGGCGGACACCTGCTGCGGGGTCTGGATGTCGAGGTAGTCGGGCAGGTCCTCGAAGAACGAGGCCGCCCCCGATGCGCCCTCCCCGACGACCGCCACGGCGGGCGTGACGGCGACCGTCACGAGCATCCCCGCGAGGACGGACATGCCGAGGAAGGTCAGGAGGGCCGCCGGCCACCGGATCACACGCATGGCGAGCACGCTAGGTGGGCGCCCTGGGTTGGTTCTGGCGCGGAACCGTCGCAGACTGCACCGTCGCTCAGGTTCCTCTTCAGGCTGCCCGGCGCGCGGCTCGCGTCCCGCGAGGGGTCGCGCATCCGGCCGGGAGGCACGGTGCCGGTCGCGGACGTCGGCCTCCGGTCACGATCCGGTCACGGCGCGCTGGCGCGGCTCCGCAGGTGCCTGCCGCTGCGCCTCGGGACGTCGCCGGGAAACGGTGCGAGGTGCTCGCCATGGTGCGAGCTTGTTCCCCTCGCACCATGGCGAGGACCTCGCACCGAGCGGGGAGCGCCTCGCACCGTGCGTGCGCGGTGCGCCCGCGCGCCCCGACCCGGTCGCGTGGGCGGGTCACTCGCGCTGCTGGACGTCCTGCGGTCGGACGAGGTACATGTCCGGCGTCCCCGGCACGCCACCGCCGCCGGTGCCCTCACCCCGTCGGAGTTGCTCGCGCACCAGGTCCCCGCGGCCGACCGCGATGAGGGCCACGTCGTGCAGGGACGCCGTCCCGGGCTTGAGGTAGTCGTTGTGCCCGGACGGACGACGGAACACGTCGCCGGCCGCACTGGTGTCCGCGCTCCCGGCGAGGTCGAGCAGGGTCGAGCCGAAGGACGCCGAGCCGGGATCGGTGCCGAAGTACCCGGACCCGGCGATCGGGTCGCTGTGCGCGCCGCCGACGAACACCTCGCCCGGGGTCACCGCGAGCTGCGCGGCCGTGCGGACCGAGCTACCGGGCGACCCGAGCACGGTGAGGCTGTCGGCGTGCATCCGGCCCGAGGCGAGGGCGATGAGCGACGTCGTCGAGCCGTAGGAGTGCGCGACGATGTTCAGCCGGGGCTGCTCCGCGCCGCGGACCTCGCGGAGCCCGGCCACCGCGCGTTCGAGCCGCTCGGCCCCGGTCTGCGCGAGCGAGAGCGACAGGATGTTCGACAGGTCGGGCGTGCGGTAGCCCATCCACGCCACGACCGCCACACCGTGCCCGTGCCCGGCCGCGGCCACCGGCGCGAGCGTCGCCTGCTCCGTGGCCAGGTCGTTCGCGGTGTCGGTGAAGTCGTGCATCTGCCCGGTGACGGTGAAGAACATGCCGGGGACGACGACGGTGACGTCGGCGGCGCTCTCGAGGTCACCGATGGCGATCGCCGCCCGACCGGCCCCGCGGGTGTCGAGCGTGATGAGCATGCGTCGGGGGTCGCCGGGGGCGGACTCGAGCGAGCGGCGCACCTGGCCGAGCATCGCGGTCTCGGCGGGCGGGGTCGCGTGGTCCACGAGCGCCGCGGTGAGCGTGATGCGGTTCGCACGGTCGCGGACGGCGTAGGGCACGCCCTCGAGGTTCCCGACGACTCCGGGCGCGAGGGTCTCGAGGACCTGGTGCTCGTCGTCGCCGAGCCCCGCCCACCACGACGCGACCTGGCGGGCGGTCGGCGGGTCGTCCTGCACGGTGGTGACGACGGCCGGGTCGACGGCGACGCGCCGGAGGTCCGCCGTCGGCATCGACACGAGGTCCTCGAGGAACTCGCTGCCCGGAGCGTGCGCGACGGCGTCGGCGTCGATCTGCACCCCGACCGATCCGATCTGGGGTACCGAGACCTGCTCGAGGGCGCGCTGAGCGGTCTGCACGACGACCGTCGGGCTGGGAGCGGGCACGTCGGGGGCCTCGACCACTCCCACGGAGTGCATCGAGGCGGTGAGCAGAGCCGCGGCGATGAGCAGCAATCGGGTCTCCCCCGGGAAGGCCGTCCCGTCGTCCCCCTGCAGACGACGGGTGATGCTCCGTCGAGTTTACGAAAACCGGCCCGTTTGGGAACATGCCTGTTGCAACTTGGCCCCCAAACTGGGTGCACGGGAGGGTGTGCCGTTCCGAGCGGACACGAGCGAGTCGTGTTCCGAGTGCTGCTCAGCTCCCTGCCGGCGCCTCCGGTGCGTCACCGAGCGCCTCGGGGCCTTCGGTGACGAGGAGTCGGAACTGCTCGGCGTCGATGATCCGGACGCCGAGCTGCTCCGCCTTCGTCAGCTTCGAGCCGGCACCCGGACCGGCGGCGACGAAGTCGGTCTTCTTGCTCACGCTCGAGGCCGCCTTTCCACCGGCGGCCATGATCGCCTCGAGTGCACCCTCTCGCGTGTACCCCTCGAGCGACCCGGTCGCGACGACGGTCACGCCGGTCAGCACACCGCCCTCGGCCGCGGCCGCTCCCGGCCCGGGGTGCCCGGGGATCGCGAAGCGCACCCCAGCGGCGGTCCACCGGTCGACGATGTCGCGGTGCCAGTCCACGTCGAACCAGGCGAGCAGCGCGTCGGCGATGATGCCCCCGACGCCGTCCACCCCGGCGAGGTCGTCGCGTGACGCCGCGCGGATCGCCTCGAGCGAGCCGAAGTGCGTGGCGAGTGCCCGAGCTGCGACGGGGCCGACGTGCCGGATGTTCAGCGCCACGAGCTGGCGCCAGAGGTCCTTCGTCTTCGCGGCGTCGATGTTCGCGAGCATCTCGAACGCGTTCTTCGACGGGAAGCGGCTCGGCTCACCGGTGTAGTCGGCGCCGTGGGCATCGGGGTCGAAGGGCGGGTCGGTCTTCTTGCGCGCGCGACTGAACGGCGTGACGCGCTTCGGCACACCGGCGTCGTCGGTCTTCTGCATGCCCGTCTCGGCGTCGCGGACGATCACCTCGATCGGGACGATGTCCTCCATCGTCAGGTCGAACAGCCCTGCTTCGGTCACGAGGGGCGGGGTCTCGGGGTGCAGCGGCTGGGTCAGTGCTGCGGCGGCGACCTCGCCGAGGCCCTCGATGTCGAGCGAGCCGCGCGAGGCGATGTGCTCCACGCGGCCACGGACCTGCGCGGGGCAACTCTTCGCGTTCGGGCACCGGAGGTCCTTGTCGCCCTCCTTCGCGGGGGCGAGGGGCGTCCCGCACTCCGGGCACGCCGCGGGCATGACGAACTCGCGCTCGGAGCCGTCGCGGAGCTCGACGACCGGACCGAGCACCTCGGGGATGACGTCGCCGGCCTTCCGGAGGACCACCGTGTCGCCGATGAGCACGCCCTTCGCCTTGACGACGTCCTGGTTGTGCAGCGTCGCCTGACGGACGACGGACCCGGCGACCTCGGCTGGCTCCATCGACGCGAACGGGGTCGCACGGCCGGTGCGCCCGACGCTGACCACGATGTCGAGGAGCTTCGTGTGGACCTCTTCCGGCGGGTACTTGTACGCGATCGCCCAGCGCGGCGCGCGCGAGGTCGACCCGAGCTCCTCGTGCAGGGCGAGGTCGTCGACCTTGATCACGATGCCGTCGATCTGGTGCTCGACCGACGCGCGACGGTCACCGTAGTCCCGCACGAAGCCGAGGACCTCGTCCACGGTGTCGAAGACCCGGTAGTGCGAACTCGTCGGCAGGCCCCACGTCTGCAGGAGCTCGTAGACCTCGGACTGCGAGTGCGCCTCGGTCGAGCGCTCGAGCTCCCGCACGGGCCACGCGCCGATGCCGTGCACGAGCATCCGGAGCCGACGCAGGCGGTCGACCATGAGCGCGCGCTTCGCCTCGGACTTGCCCTCCTCCTTCTGACGGAGGGACCCAGCGGCGGCGTTGCGCGGGTTGGCGAACACCTTCTCGCCCGCCTCGCGCTGCTTGGCGTTGAGCTCGTCGAACTCGGCCACCGGGAAGAAGATCTCGCCGCGGACCTCGACGATCGGCGGGTGCCCGGTGCCGGCCAGGCGGTCCGGGATCGTCCCCATCGTCCGGACGTTGCCGGTGACGTCCTCGCCGACGACACCGTCGCCGCGCGTCGCCGCCGAGACGAGCCGACCGTCCTCGTACCGGAGGTTGATCGCGAGCCCGTCGATCTTCAGCTCGGTGAGCCACCGCACCCGCTCGGCACCCGCGTCGCGCTCGACCTTCGTGGCCCAGTCCGTCAGCTCGTCCGGGCTGAAGACGTTGTCGAGGCTGAGCATGCGCTCGGCGTGCTCGACCGGCGCGAACTGCGTCGTCTGCGCCTGCCCACCGACGGTCTGCGTCGGGCTGTCGTCGGTGAGGAGCTCGGGGTGCAGCTCCTCGATCGCGGCGAGTCGGTGCTGCAGCGCGTCGTAGTCGGCGTCCGACGCGGTGGAGGCGTTGCCCTCGTAGTACTCGTGCCGGAGCTCGGTGATGCGGGCGCGGAGCCGGTCGACCTCACGCGCCGACTGCGCGGCGTCGAGGTCGGACGGGGCGGTCGTCTCGAACGTCGTGTCGTCGTCGGGCGTGCTCTCGCTCATGCCCTCAGTTCTACCGGCAACCACCGACCGAACGCGCAGCGAGCACCCTGCCCGGGAGCGGCGCGGAGGCGCCGCGGTCAGGCGCCGACCGGGACCGCCGACACCGTCGCGTCGATCGTGCACTGTCCGAGCACCCGCGTGCCGACGTACACCACCGCGGTCTGTCCCGGGGCGACCCCGGAGAGCGGCTCGTCGACGTCGATGACGAGCCGGCCCTCGTCCACCCGGGCGGTCGCGGCGACCGGGTCGGCGTGGGCGCGGATCTGCACGTCGCAGGCGAACGGCACCGACGGGTCGGCCGGCGCCGTGCCGGCCCAGGTGAAGCGCGCCCCGGACATCGAGGACACGTCGAGGGCCTCCTTGGGCCCCACCACGACGGTGTTCTCCTTCGGGCGGATCTCGAGCACGAACCGCGGCTTGCCGTCCGGCGCCGGACGACCCAGGTGCAGGCCGCGCCGCTGCCCGACCGTGTACCCCGTCGCACCCTGGTGCTCCCCCACGATCGTGCCGTCGCGCTCGACGACGTCACCGGGGGCGGTGCCGACCCGGTCGGCCAGCCAGCCGCGGGTGTCGCCGTCCGGGATGAAGCAGATGTCGTACGAGTCGGGCTTCTGCGCCACGGTCAACCCGCGCGCGGCGGCCTCGGCCCGGACCTCGTCCTTCGACGGCGTGGCACCGAGCGGGAACATCGCGTGTTGGAGCTGCTCGGCGGTCAGCACCCCGAGCACGTAGGACTGGTCCTTCGCCCAGGCCGCCGCGCGGTGGAGCTCACGCGAGCCGTCCGCGCCGGTGACGATCGAGGCGTAGTGCCCGGTCGCGACCGCGTCGAACCCGAGGGCGAGCGCCTTCTCGAGCAGCGCCGCGAACTTGATCCGCTCGTTGCACCGCATGCACGGGTTCGGCGTCCGGCCGGCCTGGTACTCGGCCACGAAGTCGTCGACGACGTCCTCCTTGAACCGCGCCGAGAAGTCCCACACGTAGTACGGGATGCCGAGCACGGACGCCGCGCGCTGTGCGTCCATCGAGTCCTCGATCGTGCAGCACCCCCGGCTGCCGGTGCGGAGCGTGCCGGGCATCCGGCTGAGGGCCAGGTGCACCCCGACCACGTCGTGTCCGGCGTCGACGGCCCGTGCCGCCGCGACCGCCGAGTCGACGCCGCCGCTCATCGCTGCCAGTACTCGCATGCCTCCAGGGTAAGCACCGGCGTAGCGTTGTGCGAACGATGCCCTCCGAGACCCCCGCCTTCGACCTCCGGGCGGTCGTCCTGTCCGGGTTCCTCCCCGCCGCCCTCTTCGCGATCGGCGAGGGGGCGATCATCCCGATCATCCCGATCGCCGCCGACAACCTCGGAGCGGGCCTGGCGTTCGCGGGGTTCGTGGCGTCGCTCATCCTCGTCGGCGAGCTCATCGGCGACGTGCCGTCGGGGGTCGTCGTCGGGCGGATCGGCGAGCGCAACGCGATGATCGGTGCCGCTGCGGTCTCGGTCGTCGGTCTCCTCGTCTGCGTGTGGTCCCCGAACGCTTGGGTCCTCGCCGTGGGGGTGTTCCTCGTCGGCGTCTCGACCGCGGTGTTCGCCCTCGCCCGCCACGCGTACATGACGACCGCGATCCCGGTCCACGTCCGGGCCCGCGCCCTGTCGAGCCTCGGCGGCGTGTTCCGCTTCGGCTACTTCGTCGGCCCGTTCGTCTCGGCGGGTGTGATCCACCTCACCGGCGCGACGCAGAGCGCCTTCTGGATCCACGTCACCTGCTGCCTCCTCGCCGCCGTCGTGCTCCTCGTCATCCGCGACCCGGCGACGGGCGCACGCGGCTTCCGGAAGCCGGCCCGCGCCTCCCGGCCGGACGCCGGCGTCCCCGCGACCGCCACGGCCGTCGCGGAGCCGCCCACCGACACCGGCGCGCAGTTCGTGCAGGACGAGGCCCACGGCCTCTTCCGCACCATCCGCGCGCACCGGAAGGTCCTGCTCCGCCTGGGCAGCGGCGCCGGCCTCATCGGCGCGCTCCGCGCCGGACGGCAGGTCATCCTGCCCCTGTGGGCCGTGAGCGTCGGCCTGGACGACTCCACCGCCGCGCTCGTCATCGGCATCGCCGGAGCCGTCGACTTCGCGCTGTTCTACACGAGCGGGCAGATCATGGACCGATGGGGTCGCCTCGCGAGCGCCCTGCCCTGCATGCTCGGACTCAGCGTCAGCTACTTCCTCCTCGCCTGGTCGGGCCACCTCGATGCACGGGTCGGCTGGTTCGTCGCGATCGCGATCGGGATGTCCCTGGCGAACGGCGTCGGCTCCGGCATCCTCATGACGCTCGGTGCCGACCTCGCGCCGCGGGACCACCCGGCGCCGTTCCTCGGTGCCTGGCGCTTCACCGGGGACTTCGGGTCCGCCGCCGCGCCGCTGCTGATCTCCGGGGTCACCGCCGTCGCGTCGATCGCGGTGGCGAGCGGTGTGATGGGCGTCCTCGGACTCGTCGGGGCCGGGGTTCTCCTGCGGTACGTCCCGCGGTACCTCCCCCGCCGGTTGCGCTGACGGTGTCGACGGCGCTGCGCGCGCAGGGACGGCCGGGAGGCACGGCGCGCGTCCGCCCCGCCGGTCCCGCTCGGTAGACTGCCGCTGTCGCGGGAGTGGTGGAATTGGTAGACACGCAGGATTTAGGTTCCTGTGCCCCGGCGTGAGGGTTCGAGTCCCTCCTTCCGCACGGCGGTTCTCCGCACCTTCCTGACCACGTCCGCAGACTCACTCCGTCGGCGGATGGCCCTGACACACGGGGACGGTAGCCTGACCCCTGCGGGGTCGTCCTCGTGTCCCCGCCCGCTCGACCGGAAGAACCATGCACTCCGTCGCACTCGCCCTGATCCCCTGGCTGGATCCGCAGTACATCCTCGACCACTTCGGGGCCGTCGCCGTGCTCGTCGTCTGCGCGATCATCTTCGCCGAGACCGGCCTGCTCGTCGGCTTCATCTTCCCGGGCGACAGCCTCCTCGTCATCACCGGCCTCTTCGCCTTCGACCGGGGCGGCGCGATCGGCGGCATCCCGATCTGGGTCGCGGCCCTGATGATCGCGGCGTCGGCCTTCCTCGGCGGCGAGCTCGGCTACTACATCGGCAAGAAGGCCGGTCCGCCGATCTTCGAGCGCAAGGAGAGCGGACTGTTCTCCAAGGCGAACGTCGACCGCACGAACGCGTTCTTCCACCGGTTCGGTCCGCTCGCCGTGATCCTCGCCCGCTTCGTGCCGGTCGTCCGCACGTTCCTGCCGATCGCCGCCGGTGTCGGTCGGATGAACTACAAGAAGTACTCGCTCTACAACGCGATCGGTGCCGTGATCTGGGGCGTCGGCGTCACGTTCCTCGGCTACTTCATCGGACACATCCCGTTCGTGGCGCACATCGTCCGGTCGTACATCGACGTGATCCTGCTCGCCGCCGTCGTCGTGACCGTGGTCCCGATGGCGCTGACCTACTTCCGGAACGCGCGCAAGGCGAAGCACGCCGAGCAGCAGGCCGAGGTCGACCCGCAGGTCTGACCCGGACGGTGTCGTCCGCGCGGCCACGAGCGGGCCGCGGCCGCGAGCGGGCTGCGACCGTGAGCGGGCTGCGACCGTGAGCGGGCGAACACCGTCACACTCGCGGCCGATGGACAGCTCCTCCCGCCCGCTCGGCGTACTGCAGAGCTCGCGTCCTGCCCGCTCGCGGACCGGCGCACGGCGCACGGCGCATCGACGTACGGCGCACCGGTGCCCCGCGAGCCACCGCGCCTACTCTGCGCCGAAGTACTCCCGCACGATCGGTGCGATGCCGCGGAACGCCTTCGAGCGGTGGCTCAGCGCGTTCTTCTCGTCGCGCGTCAGCTGCGCCGAGGTCCGGTCAGCGTCGTCCGGCCGGAACACCGGGTCGTACCCGTGCCCGCCGTCCCCGATCGGCTCCGTCGTGACCTCGCCGTTCCAGACCGCCTCGAACACGTGCTCGGTGCCGTCCGGCGTCACGAAGGCCGCGGCGCACACGAAGGCCGCGGTCCGTTCGACGACGCCCTCGAGGTTCTGCAGCAGCAGCGCGATGTTGTCGGCGTCCACCCGGGTCCCGGCGTACCGGGCCGAGTGGATGCCCGGCGCACCGTCGAGCGCGTCCACGGCGATGCCGGAGTCGTCGGCGAGCGCCGGGAGCCCCGTGTGCGCCACGGCGGCCCGGGCCTTGATGAGCGCGTTCGCGGCGTAGGAGTCGCCGTCCTCGACGGGCTCCGGTCCGTCGTACCCGACGAGCTCCACGCCGTGCCCGAGTGCATCGCCGAGGATGTCGCGCAGCTCGACGAGCTTGCCGGCGTTGTGGCTGGCGAGGACGACCCGACGATCGGTCACGAGGTCTGCCCCAGCACCTCGCGCTGGATCGCGGCGAGCGACGCGTTGCCCGCGAGGCCGAGGTCGAGCAGGGTGTCCAGCTCGTCGCGGTCGAACGGCGCGTGCTCGGCGGTGCCCTGGACCTCGATGAACTTCCCCGACCCCGTCGTCACGATGTTCATGTCGGTGTCGGCGGCCGAGTCCTCGGTGTACGCGAGGTCGAGCATCGGCTCCCCCTTGACGATCCCGACCGAGATCGCCTGCACGCTGTCGAGCAGCGGGGTCGCCTTCTTCCCGACGAAGCCGCGCTCCCGGCCCCACTCGATCGCGTCCACCATGGCCACGTACGCGCCCGTGATGGACGCCGTGCGGGTGCCACCGTCGGCCTGCAGCACGTCGCAGTCGATCACGAGGGTGTTCTCGCCGAGGCCCTTCGTGTCGACCACCGCGCGGAGGGAACGACCGATGAGGCGGGAGATCTCGTGCGTGCGGCCGCCGACCTTGCCCTTGATCGACTCGCGCTGCATCCGCTCGTTCGTGGAACGCGGCAGCATGGAGTACTCGGCGGTGACCCACCCGGTGCCCTTGCCGGCGAGCCAGCGGGGCACGCCGTTGGTGAACGACGCGGTGCACAGCACCTTCGTGTTGCCGAAGGAGATGAGCGCGCTGCCCTCGGCCTGCGTGCTCCACCCCCGCTCGATCGTGACGGGACGGTGGTCGGTCGCGGCGCGGCCGTCGATGCGGGTGCTCATGGGGTCCTTTCGGTGTGGGGCAGCAGGATGGCCCCGGTCTGGAGGTGGCCGACGCTCGAGACCTCGGGTCCGAGGAAGCGCCGGGCGAGCCGGATGAAGCCGTTCTTGTCGTCGCCGGTCGCCTCGAACGCGTACGTCGGCGGCTCCGGGCTGGTGCGCTCGAGCCCGTGCTCGACGAGCCGGCGGTAGACGTCGTTCGCCGTCTCCTCGGCGCTCGACACGAGGGTGACGTCCGGACCCATGACGTACTGGATCGCCGCGGACATCAGCGGGTAGTGGGTGCAACCGAGCACGAGCGTGTCGACGTCGGCGGCGCGGATCGGGGCGAGGTACTGCTCGGCCACCGTGCGGAGCGCCGGCGACGAGGTGTCCCCGGCCTCGACGAACTCGACGAAGCGGGGGCACGCGGCGAGCGAGAGCGTGACGTCGGCGGCGACCGCGAAGGCGTCCTCGTAGGCCCGGGAGGCGATGGTCCCGACGGTGCCGATCACCCCGATGCGGCCGGTGCGGGTCTGCTTCACGGCGGCACGGGCCGCGGGCTGGATGACCTCGACCACGGGGATGCCGTACGCCTGCTCGTAGCGCTCCCGAGCGTCGCGGAGCACGGCGGAGGACGCGGTGTTGCACGCGATGACGAGCGCCTTGACCCCCTGCTCGACGAGGTCGTCCATGACCTCGAGCGCGTAGTGGCGGACGTCGGCGATGCGCTTCGGCCCGTACGGCGAGTGCAGGGTGTCCCCCACGTAGCGGATGCTCTCGCGCGGCAGCTGGTCGATGATCGCCCGCGCCACCGTGAGCCCGCCGACCCCGCTGTCGAAGACTCCGATCGGTGCATCCGTCACACCCACCAGCGTACCGACCACGCGACGCACCCCGACCGCCTGCCCGTCCGACCGCCCGCGCCGCCACCTCGCACGGTGCGAGCCCCGCCCACCCTCGCACCGTGCGAGGCCCGCCCACACGGTGCGAGGTTGTGCTCGCGGTGCGACCCCCGCGGGCTGCCACCGTGTGCGGAACCGCGCACGGACCGGCGAGCCGCCGAGGCCTGCCGTAGTGTCGGGGAGGTGACCAGCGCGCTCCTCACGGACCAGTACGAACTCACGATGGTGGACGCCGCACTGAAGGACGGCACCGCCGACCGTCGGTGCGTGTTCGAGGTGTTCACCCGCCGCCTGCCGGACGGCCGCCGGTACGGCGTCGCTGCCGGCCTCGGTCGGTTCCTCACCGCGTTGGGCGACTTCCGCTTCGGCGACGAGGAGATCGGTTTCCTCCGCGACCGCGGTGTCATCGACGAGGGCACGGCGACGTGGCTCGCCGACTACCGGTTCACCGGCAGCATCCGCGCGTACCGCGAGGGCGAGGTGTTCTTCCCGAACTCGCCCGTCCTGCAGATCGAGGGCACCTTCGCCGAGGCCGTCGTCCTCGAGACCCTCGCGCTGAGCATCTTCAACGCCGACAGCGCGATCGCGAGTGCCGCCGCGCGCATGGTGTCCGCCGCCGACCACCGGCCGCTCGCCGAGATGGGCTCCCGGCGCACGGGCGAGTGGAACGCGGTCGCTGCCGCCCGCGCCGCGTACATCGCCGGGTTCGGTGCGACGAGCAACCTCGAGGCCGGGCGCACGTGGGGCATCCCGACGATGGGCACGGCCGCGCACGCCTTCACGCTGTTGCACGACTCGGAGGAGGCCGCGTTCCGGTCGCAGCTCGACGCCCTCGGCAACGGCACCACCCTGCTCGTCGACACGTACGACATCGAGGCCGCGGTCGAGACGGCCGTCCGGCTGACCGACGGCAAGCTCGGAGCGGTGCGGATCGACTCCGGCGACCTGCCCTCCGTCGTCGCCGCGGTCCGGGCACAGCTCGACCGGCTCGGCGCGACCGGGACGAAGATCACGGTGACGAACGACCTCGACGAGTACACGATCGCGGCCCTCCGGGCTGCCCCGGTGGACTCCTACGGCGTCGGCACGTCGGTCGTCTCCGGCTCCGGACACCCGGCAGCGGGCATGGTGTTCAAGCTCGTGGCGCACCGGGACGCTGCGGACGACGCCTGGGTCCCGGTCGCGAAGAAGTCCGCCGACAAGGCGTCGACCGGCGGCCGCAAGGAGGCCGGCCGGCGGCTCCGCAACGGCATCGCCACCGCGGAGGTCGTGCTCACCCAGGGCGCGGTCGGCCCCGACGAGCGGCCGCTGCTCGTCCCGGTGGTGACGAACGGCGAGGTGGACCCGGCGTTCCTCGGCAGCGCGGGCGTCGAGGCGGCGCGGAAGCACCACAAGATGGCGAAGGCCGAGCTGCCCGCCGACGCATCGCGCATCGGTCGGGGCGACCCGGCCGTCCCCACGCTGGTCATCTGACCGGCGATCGGGAGCTGCGGAGGACTACTCGGCCTTCATGCGCTCGTAGATCTTCTTGCAGTCGGGGCAGACCGGGAACTTCTCCGGGTCACGTCCGGGGATCCACTTCTTGCCGCACAGCGCCTTGACGGGCTTGCCGCTGAGCGCCGACTCGAGGATCTTGTCCTTCTTCACGTAGTGCGAGAACCGCTCGTGATCGCCGGGCTCGATCCCCTCGTCCTCGAGGAGCTTCTCGAGCTCGCGGTCCATCACGTCGAGGCCGCCACCGGGTTCCGTCATGCTCATGCGTCCAGGGTACGACGCGCCGCGCCCCGTCGCGAAGGGGGGCCCTGGCGATGCG
>NZ_JBPUGH010000042.1:0-22058 GCF_051548005.1 Curtobacterium flaccumfaciens
CTCCAGGCCGGGCCAGGTCACGGCGTGCCGCGGTCCGCCGTGCGTGCTTCAGTCCGCCGAGCCCGCGACCGGCGAGTCGTCGTCGCGGTCGGTCGGGCGAGCGGAGCGACGACGCACGACGGCAGCAGCCGCCGCCGTCGCTGCGGCGAGGACCGCGACCACGCCGATCACCCAGACGGCGACCGGCGAATGGCCGGCGTGCGTCGTCGCGCTGGCCGGAGCGGCTGTCGCCGTGGCGGTCGGCCCGGACGTCGTCGGCTCCGAGGGGGCGGGCGTCGAGGGGTCGGCCGTCGAGGGCGCAGGGGAGGCGCTCGATGCCGCGCTCGACGTCGGCGACGCACCGGAGGCGGTGAACCCGTACTCGCCCGTGATCGGGTGGCCGTCGGGCGACACGTACCGCCAGAGGACCCGGTACGGCCCGTCGGCCAACGCCACGGCCTTCACCATCGAGGTACCGGAGATCTCGACGGCTCCCGTGGACACGTCACGACCCGAGTCGTCGCGGACCTCGATGCGCAGGCCGGCACCGAGCCCGGCGAGCGGCGCCTCGGAGAAGGTGAGCGACACGCGGTCGAGCGGAGCGGTCACGGTGGCGTCGGCCGCGGGGTCGCTCGACACCAGGGCCGAGTGCGCCGACGCCGGGGTCGTTCCGACGGACAGGGACGCCGCGACGAGCAGCACGAGGGCGATGACCGACCATGAACGCATGCACAGGAGCCTACGGGCGTGCCTCGGTCGGCGCCGACGGGTCGAACCGCCTCGCGGCCGGAGCCCGGTCCCGGCGGGACCATCCAGTGCTCAGTATCCCGGACGGCAACGGCCGATCGCCGGCGCCTGGCCCCTCGCGATATCCGGGCGTGCTCGTCTGCGAGGATGAGTGCGTGCGAGCAGTGCAGTACTCCGACTTCCGTTCCGTCCCGACCCTCGTCGAGATCCCCGAGCCGGCCCTGCCGCCGCACGGCGTCCTGGTCCGGGTCCGCGCGACTGGCGTCTGCCGGAGCGACTGGCACGCGTGGACCGGCCACGACGACTCGGTGACGTTGCCCCATGTGCCCGGCCATGAATTCGCGGGCGAGGTCGCCGCCGTCGGCGCCGAGGTCCGGCGGTTCGCCGTCGGCGACCGGGTGACCGCGCCGTTCGTCTTCGCCTGCGGAGCGTGCGAGCAGTGCCGTGCCGGGGCGACCCAGGTGTGCACCGCGCAGCAGCAGCCCGGGTTCGACCTGCCGGGTTCGTACGCTGACCTCGTCGCGGTGCCGCACGCCGACCTCAACGTCGTGGGGCTGCCGGACGCGGTCGGCTTCGCGGAGGCCGCGAGTCTCGGCTGCCGGTTCGGCACCGCCTACCACGCGCTGCACGCCCGAGGTCGCGTGGCCGAAGGGGAGTGGGTGACGGTGTTCGGCTGCGGTGGCGTCGGACTCTCGACGGTGCAGGTCGCGGTCGCTGCGGGTGCCCGCGTGGTGGCGTCCGACATCTCGGCCGCGGCGCTCGGACGGGCTGCGGCGCTCGGCGCCGACACCGTACCGATGGACGACGACGCGGTCGACCGGATCCGCACGCTGACCGCTGGCGGGGCGCACGTCTCCGTCGACGCGTTCGGGAGCCGAGCGACGTCCGTGGCGGCAGTGGCGACCCTGCGGCCTCGGGGTCGGCACGTGCAGGTCGGGCTGCTCCTCGGTGACGAGGCGATCCCGGCGATCCCGATGGGTCGGGTGATCGGCGACGAGCTCGAACTGCTCGGCAGCCACGGCATCGCCGTCGCGGAGTACGCGGCGATGCTCGAGGACGTCGTCGCGGGACGACTGCGACCCGCGGAGTCGATCGGACGCACGATCGGGTTCGAGGAGCTGCCCGAGGCCGTGCTGGCGATGGACCGTCCCGCCACGGGCGCGGGGATGACCGTGGCGACGTGGTGAGGGGACAGCTGCTGTTCGTTCCAGATGGCGTGGGCGGCCTCAGCGGGCGGCTGCCTCCAGACGAGTTGACATAATATGCATTATCGGCGCATACGGCATTGGCCGAGAACGCGGCCGCGGCGGCTTGCCGCAGAGTTCTCGCACTCGGCGATCCCGTTGTCCCGAGGCTGCCTAGGCTCCTGCCGTGGGTACGACGATGTGGTTCCGGTCAGCTCGTGATGCAGTCGAGTGGGATGCGCTCGTCTCGGCGCACGCCGGAGCGACCGGCTTCCACGACTGGGCCTGGCTCACGCTGCAGTCCGAGTGCTTCGGCTGGCGCTTCGAGCCGCTGGTGGTGACGTCCGACGGTGTACCGATCGGCGTGTTCCCGGTCCTGCTGCACCGCGGCGTGTTCGCGCGAGCCGTGTTGCCGCCGTTCCCGTTCGTCGGCCCACTGGTGCCCGACCACCTGCTCGTGGCCGTCATGCGCGCCTTCCGGCGGTGGCAGCTCCGACACGGCATCCTCGTGGCGCGGTACGACCTCGGGCCGGGCGCGGCGTCCGACCCCGCCGCCGCGGTCGCCCGAGCCGGGGTCACCGGGCTGCCGGACCGGACGTTCGTGGTCGACCTCGTCGGCTCGTCGCCCGAGCGACTCGTGCACGCCATGAAGAACGGCGCTCGTCAGTCGCTCCGGCGAGCCGAGCGCAAGGGCGTCGTGGTGCGGCCGTCGGTGCCCGGTGAGGTGACCGAGTTCCTCCCCCGCATCCTCAGCGAGTCGTACTCGAGTCGCGGGGTCCCGTCGCCGTACCCGGAGGACATCGGCGCCCGGGTCGAGCGCTACGCGGCCGTTCGCGACGACGTGTACACCGCCACCGCACTCGTCGACGGCACGATCGCCGGTGTGATCGTGGTCTTCACCGGGCATCCCGTCGTGACCGGCTGGGCCGGCGGGACGCTGCGGGCGTTCCGCGCGGTCAACCCGAGCACCGCGCTCTACCACGACGTACTGCAGCACGCGCTCGACACCGGGCACACCGCGGTCGACCTCGTCGGAGAGGTCGACGAGGGGATCAGCCGCTTCAAGCTGTCGCTCGGTGCGGCCGAGCGTCCGTTCACGACCGTCGTGTCGTCTCCCCTGCCGCCGAGCGTCCGGGCGGCGGCACTCGCTCTCCGTCGGCGTGTGACGGTCCACCCCTGATCAGGGCAGGCATCACGCGCGGTCGTGCAGCGTGACCTGGTAGCCGTCCGGGTCGGCGAACGTGAACGTTCGTCCGAACGGGCCGTCGAAGGGCGATGTCACGATGCGGTGCCCGTCCGCCACGAGTGCGTCGTGAATGTCCTGCACGCCGTCGGCGTGGAACCAGGCGGCGATGCCGGCGCCGGGCTGCGCGACGGCGTCCAGGTCGGTCCCCGGGACGACGTCCCTCAGTGCGAACGCGATCGGCGTCGTCGTGAAGACCACCGCGTGCGGCGGACCCGCCGGCGATCGGACGAGTCCGAGGTACCGCTCGTAGAACGCCTGCGCGGCGTCGAGGTCGCGGACCTGGAACGAGATGAAGTCGGGGCCGGTGACGGGCATGGTGTACTCCTTGTTGGTGTCAGTTTCCTGACACAAAGGATATGTCAGACTACTGACATGAGTCAAGACTCCCCCGGCATCGACCTCGAGACCTCGCTCGGGTACCTCCTCAAGGAGGCGTCGAGTGCCCTGCGTGCCGCGATGGAGGACGTCCTCCGCCCGTTGGGCATGAACATCACGCACTACTCGTGCCTCGAACTGCTCGCACAGCGGCCTGGACTCTCGAACTCCGACCTCGCGCGCGGAGCGTTCGTCACGCGGCAGACCATGAACGTCCTGCTGCAGGCGCTCGAGCACGACGGGACGGTCCTCAGAGCGACGGACGCGACGGTCGGGCGAGTGGTGCCGGTGACGCTGACCGAGAAGGGTCGCGCCGACCTCGCCCGGGCGACGGCTGCGGTCCGCGGGGTCGAGGACCGGATGATCTCGGGGATGACCGGTCCCGAACGGACGGCGGCGTTCCGAGCGCTCCGGTCGATGGTCACCGCGCTCCGCGGCGGCTGATCGAGCAGCGAGGGGCTGGTCGAGCAGCGAGGGGCTGGTCGAGCAGCGAGGGGTTGTGCGAAGCTGTGCAGGGCGGGACCACGACGCCCCGCCCTGCAGCAGTCTCACTCCCCCGAGTCGTCGTCGCTCTCGGTCGGGACGTCCTCGGCATCGATCTCGAGCGCGGCGTCCTCACGACCGGACTCCTCGAGGAACTGCTCGTCGGTGTCGGGCTGCTCGGGCGATCCGGCTGCGGTGGTCTCTTCGGCAGGGTCAGGCTGGCTGTACGTCATGCGCTGGACCGTACGCGCGCTCCGCTGAGCGCCGTTGCCGGAGTGCGCTGGTCGGCCGGTGCCCCGCCGTTGCCGGCCGGCCGCCCGCCGATGTCGGCCGCGCGCCCCACCTCGGTCACTCCCCCGACGCGCGTCGCTCGATGACGCCCGTCATGCCCCGACGCACGTCATGCCCCGACGAAGTCAGCCAGGTACCGCGCGGTCAGCGTGGATCGAGTCGAGACGAGCTGTGCCGGAGTGCCTTCGAACACGACCCGGCCGCCGTCGTGACCCGCGCCGGGGCCGAGGTCGATGATCCAGTCGGCGTGTGCCATGACGGCCTGGTGGTGTTCGATGACGACCACCGTGCGACCGGCGTCCACCATCCGGTCGAGGAGGCCGAGCAGCCCTGCGACGTCGGCGAGGTGCAGCCCCGTGGTCGGCTCGTCGAGCACGATCACGTTGCCGGGTTCTCCGAGGTGCACGGCGAGCTTGAGCCGCTGACGTTCCCCGCCGGACAGGGTCGTCAGCGGCTGCCCGATCGTCAGGTACCCGAGGCCGACGTCGGCGAGTCGACCGAGCACCGCGTGTGCTGCCGGGATGCGTGCGTCGCCCTCGGCGAAGAACCGCTCCGCCTCGGACACCGACATGGCCAGCACCTCGCTGATGTCCTTGCCGCCGAGGTGGTAGGCCAGCACCGACTGGTCGAAGCGTCTGCCCTCGCACTCGGCGCACGTGGTCGAGACACCCGCCATCATGCCGAGGTCCGTGTAGACGACCCCCGCTCCGTTGCACGCCGGGCAGGCGCCTTCCGAGTTGGCGCTGAAGAGCGCGGGCTTCACACCGTTCGCCTTCGCGAACGCCTTCCGGATCGGTTCGAGCAGCCCGGTGTACGTGGCCGGGTTGCTCCGCCGGGAGCCACGGATCGCTCCTTGGTCGATGGTGACGACGCCCTCGCGGTCCGACAGTGCGCCGTGGATCAACGAGCTCTTGCCGGACCCCGCGACGCCCGTGACGACCGTCAGGACCCCGGTGGGGACATCGACGTCCACGTCGCGCAGGTTGTGCGCCGAGGCCCCACGGATCTCGAGGGCGCCCGTGGGTGTCCGGACGTCGGCACGCAGGGCCTGCCGGTCGCCGAGGTGTCGCCCCGTCACGGTGTCGCTCTTCCGCAGTTCGTCCACCGTGCCCTCGAAGCAGACCCGGCCGCCCTGGGACCCGGCGCCGGGGCCGAGATCGACCACGTGGTCGGCGATGGCGATGACCTCCGGCTTGTGTTCGACCACCAGCACCGTGTTGCCCTTGTCACGGAGGCGCAGGAGGAGCTCGTTCATCCGCTCGACGTCGTGCGGGTGCAGCCCGGTGCTCGGCTCGTCGAACACGTACGTCACGTCGCTCAGCGCCGACCCCAGGTGCTTCACCATCTTCACGCGCTGTCCTTCTCCCCCGGACAGCGTGCCGGTCGGGCGGTCGAGCGAGAGGTACCCGAGCCCGATCTCCACGAACGAGTCGACGGCGTCGCGGAGCCCGTCGAGCAGCGGCCCGACACTCGGCTCGTCGAGGGTCCGGAGCCAGCGGGCGAGGTCGCTGATCTGCATGGCGCAGACGTCGGCGATGTTCTTCCCGTCGATCCGGGAGGCACGGGCCGTCTCGTTGAGACGGGTTCCGTCACACGCGGGACAGGTCGTGAACGTCACCGCCCGGTCGACGAAGGCGCGGATGTGTGGCTGCATCGCCTCACGGTCCTTCTGCAGGAAGGAACGGCGGACTCGCGGCACGAGCCCCTCGTAGGTCATGTTGATGCCGGCGATCTGCCGCTTCGTCGGCTCGCGGTACAGGAAGTCCTGCCGTTCCTGCTCGGTGAAGTCGCGGATGGGCTTCGTCTTGTCGACGTACCCGGATTCGGCGAACATGCGGACGTTCCAGCCGTCGGTGCCGTAGCCGGGGACCGTGATGGCACCCTCGGCGAGCGACCTCGAATCGTCGAAGAGCTGCGTGAGGTCGATGTCGCTGACCTGGCCACGGCCCTCACACTCGGCGCACATCCCGCCCAGCCGGTTGAAGGTGACGCGCTCGGCCTTGACGTCCGTACCCTTCTGGACCGTGATGGCTCCCCCGGCCGACACCGTCGCGAGGTTGAACGAGAACGCGTTCGGGCCGCCGATGTGCGGTTGCCCGAGTCGACTGAAGAGCACCCGGAGCATCGCGTTCGCGTCCGTGACCGTCCCGACGGTGGAGCGGGGGTCCGCCCCGATGCGCTCCTGATCGACGACGATCGCGGTGGTCAGCCCGTCGAGCAGGTCGACGTCCGGTCGACCGAGCGACGGCATGAAGCCCTGCACGAACGCGCTGTACGTCTCGTTGATCATGCGCTGCGACTCGGCGGCGACCGTGCCGAAGACGAGCGAGCTCTTGCCGGAACCGGACACGCCGGTGAAGACCGTGAGTCGGCGTTTCGGCAGGTCGACGTCGACGTCACGCAGGTTGTGCTCCCGCGCTCCGCGGACGCGGATGCGGTCGTGCTGGTCGGCAGCGTGCCCGGTACCGGTATGCATGTACATCACCGTACCGCGCGGCCTGCCCGGGCCGACAGCCCTGTGGACAGGAGGAGCGTGGCGGAGGCGGGTCGTGCCTCCAGGCCGCTGCGGAGCAGGTCAGCGCCGCGACGGCGCGGCGCGGCGCACCAGATCGGGGAGTTCTGCCGGCTCGAACGGTTCGTGGGTCGCGTCCAGTTCGTCGGCGGTCCACCATCGCGACGCGGTGATGTCGACCCGCTCGTCGTCGGTCCAACCACTGTCGTCGAGTTCGAAACCCTCCGTGCGGACGACGTAGAACTCGGCGTGGCCGCGATCGTGGTCGGCTTCGTCCCAGGTCACGTCGAAGTCCTGCGACCACACGCTCTCGCCGGGGTCGGCGATCACGATGCCGGTCTCCTCGCGGAGCTCGCGGACGGCCGCGTCACGGTGCGACTCCCCCGGGTCGACACCGCCGCCGGGCGTGATCCACCGGTGGAAGCCGTCGGAAGACGGGGCACGGGTGTCCATGAGGAACACCCGGCCGTCCGGGTCCAGCAGGAGGATGCGGGAGGTGCGGCGCAGGCCGGGCTTCGCTGTCACCCGGTCGACGCTACGCGCCGAAGCCGCTGACGTCGCCGACGAGCTTGGTGTGGTCGGCCGGGATCGGCTCGATCGCCGCGAGTGCGATCTCGGCTGCGAACTCGGAGACGCTGTAGAGCTTGCCGACCTCTTGACGGCGTCCCTCGATCGCGCCGGGGTTGAGCCGGTTGAGCAGCGTCGCGGTGATGGTGCCCTCGATCATGTCGCCGGAGACGACGACGAACTCGATCCCGGCGGCCTCGAGCTGCGGGATCAGCTCGCGCAGTGCGAGTTCGCCGGCGCGCTTGCTCTTGGCGACGGGGACGTACTCGTCCATCGTCTCGGCGGTCTCGACGAAGTGGGCCTGGTGGCTGGTGACGAACACGACACGGGACCCGGCCGGCATGTGCGGCACCGCGGTACGGAGCATGTCGACCTGGGCGTCGCGGTTCAGGCGGAGCGCGTAGTCCTCGCCGAGTCCGGACTCCATGCCGCCCGACGCGTTGAGCACGAGGAGGTCGATGCCGCCCCAGGCCGCGACGACCTGGTCGACCATCGCCTGGACCGAGTCGTGGTCCGTCAGGTCCGCGCCGAGGGCGAGCGCTGCGCCGCCGTCGGCGACGATCTTCTCCGCGATCTGCTCGGCACGCTTCGCCTTGTTCCGGTAGTTCACGACGACCTTCGCGCCGGCCTCCGCCAGGTACCCGACGGTGTCGGCGCCGATGCCGCGCGACGAACCCGTCACGAGGGCGCGCTTGTCGGCGAGGGATCCGGGGGCGAGGGGGTTGCTCACAGTCGTGCTCCAGGTGGGGTCGGAGGTCTCGTTGCCGCAACGAGCCTACCGTCCGGGGCGCGGCTGTCGGTCGCAGTTGATATGTTGAACGGAGTTTGACCGGCCGTCGCGACGCAGCGAACGCCGTGCGCGACCGAGGGAGGGAGATCGCGTGTCCGGACCTGACTGGATCCAGGCCATCGTGTGGATCGGCCTCGTGCTGATCCTGGGGGTGGTCGAGATCTTCACGCTCGACTTCATCTTCATCATGCTCGCGGCGGGAGCCGCCGGGGGGTTGATCGCAGCCCTGCTCGGTGCGCCGTGGTGGTTGTCCGCGCTCGTCGCGGCCGCCCTGGCCCTCCTCCTGCTGCTGCTGGTGCGCCCGCGCCTCCTGCACGCGCTCAACCGGGGCGCCGACCCGCACCGCACCGGCATCGACGGACTCGTCGGCCTGTCCGGCACCGTCGCGGTCGCCTTCACCTCGTCCTCCCCCGGGCAGGTCCGGCTCGCCAACGGCGAGACCTGGAGCGCCCGGCTCGCGGGCACGCCCACCGAACGCCTGCCCGCCCTGGGCACCCCCGTCGTCGTCGAGTCCATCGAGGGCTCCACCGCCGTCGTCCGCATCGACCAGAAAGACGCCTCATGACCCTCTCAACGGGGACGATCCTGCTCCTCCTGCTCATCCTCGTCGTCGTCATCTTCGTGATCGTCGTGCTCGCTCGTGCGATCCGGATCGTGCCGCAGGCGACCGCCGGCATCGTGGAGCGGCTCGGGAAGTACCACAAGACCCTCAACCCCGGGTTGAACCTGCTGATCCCGTTCATCGACCGGCTCCGCCCGCTCATCGACATGCGAGAGCAGGTGGTGTCCTTCCCGCCGCAGCCGGTGATCACCGAGGACAACCTGGTCGTGTCGATCGACACGGTCGTCTACTTCCAGGTGACCGACGCACGCGCCGCCACGTACGAGATCGCGAACTACCTCGGAGCCGTCGAGCAGCTCACCACCACCACGCTCCGCAACGTCGTCGGTGGGCTCAACCTCGAAGAGGCCCTGACCAGCCGCGACAACATCAACGGCCAGCTCCGTGTCGTACTCGACGAAGCGACGGGCAAGTGGGGCATCCGCGTCGGGCGCGTCGAGCTCAAGGCGATCGAGCCGCCGGTGTCGATCCAGGACGCGATGGAGCAGCAGCTCCGGGCTGAGCGCAGCCGTCGCGCTGCGATCCTCCAGGCCGAGGGAACGAAGCAGTCCCAGATCCTCGAAGCCGAGGGCCAGCGGCAGGCGGCGATCCTGGCGGCTGAAGGCGATGCCAAGGCCCAGGTCCTCCGCGCGGAGGGTGAGGCCCAGGCGATCGCGACCGTCTTCGACGCGATCCACACCGGCGACCCGGACGAGAAGCTGCTCTCCTACCAGTACCTCCAGACGCTGCCGAAGCTCGCCGAGGGCACGGCGAACAAGCTCTGGATGATCCCCAGCGAGTTCACCAAGGCGCTCTCGGGCATCGCCGAGGGCTTCACGACGGGCCGGAGCGGGAACGCCCCGAGCGCTGGCGGGTCCGCTGGTGGTGACTTCCTCGAGCGCATCTCGAAGCTCGCGAACGAGAGCCTGGCGAACACAGCGGCAGCGAACGCCGCGGCGTCGTCGACCCCGCGGCCGGACGCCACTGCGGCGGACATCGTGCCGGAGTCCGACCTCGACCAGCGTCTTGCCGAGTCCGACAAGAGCGTCAATGCACGTCTGGCCGCGGCTGACGAGGCGACGAACGAGGAGCTCGGCGACACCAAGTAGGACAGATGCGAAGAAGCCCACCCCGGAACATCCGGGGTGGGCTTCTTCGTGTCTGCGGGTGTCTCAGGCGCCGCGTCGTGCGCGGAGGAACTGCAGCCGTTCCTGCAGGAGTTCCTCGAGCTCCTCACGCGAGCGACGCTCGAGCAACATGTCCCAGTGGGTTCGCGGTGCCTTGACGTCCTCCTCCGCGACCTCGACGGGAACCCCGTCATCACCGAGCAGTGTTCCCTCGCGCCCGGATCGGGGGTCCGACCAGGTCGACGGGACCTCGGCGTCGGCCGAGAAGATCACGTCGAACGTCTCGCCGGAGTCGGACTGGTAGACCGCGCGCTTGCGGTCCGAGAGCTCGACGCCCTCTTCGCTATGGAGACTCTGACTCCCGAGCCGCATGCCGCGAAGACTTCGATCAGCCATCGGTGTGCTCCTTCCGCTCGTCCTGCCCTCCACAACACTGTCCCACGGGGGTTCGTTCCCCGACCGGCGCTTTCACAGTGCGTTCCCAGTGGGCGAGCCCGGGCGGGCGGCACCGCGTGATCTGGCGTCTCGCGGCGGACACGGCGGGCGGCACCGCGGGATCTGGCGTCCCGCGGCGGACACGGCGGGCGGCACCGCGTGATCTGGCGTTCCGCGGCGGACACGGCGGGCGCGGGAGGGAGCGGCACTCCGGAGCGCGGAACATCGCGCGCCGTACGCGACGAAACACCTGACGATCACGAGGTGCTTCGTCGAAACGCGCGCGTTTCGTGAGCCGAGCGCCCGGCGCCCAGCCCCGCGCGGCTCCGTCAGGCGACCCGGCGCCGGCGCGACCACGGGGCGCAGGCGAGCAGGACGAGCAGGCCACCCAACGAGAGCAGGAGCGTCAGGGAGCCCGAGATCAGCGTCGCCGGCGTGGTCGAGGTCCCGAGCGGCACGTCCGTGACCATCGACGTCGCGGTGTACGCGGGTACGCGGTCGATCGTGCGTCCGCTCGGGTCGATGACCTGCGAGGCCCCGACCGTGGAGATGTTCACGAGTGAGCGTCCCGTCTCGATCGCCCGCATCCGTGCGATCTCGAGCTGCTGGAGGTTCTCGTCGGTCCCGTCGAAGTCGGCGTTGTTCGTCTGCGCGAGGATCACCTGCGCTCCCCCGCGTGCCATGTCGGTCGTGAGGCCGTCGTCGACGATGTCGAAGCAGATGGAGATGCCCGCCTTGATCCCCGCGACCGAGAGCACGTTCGGCTTCGTCCCCGGGGTGTAGTCGCGCTGCAACAGACCGATGAGCGACGGTGCCAGCTTCGAGAAGAACCAGCGGTCGGGCACGTACTCGCCGAACGGCACGGGACGCTTCTTGTCGTAGGACGACTGCCACCCCTCGGCGGTCCACACGAAGGACGTGTTGTGGAGCACCCCGGACGACGTCTGCGTGATCGCGCCCGCGACGATCGGGGCACCGACGGAGTCGACGACCGAGTCGAGGGCCGACGCGACGACGGGTTGCTGACGGGGGTCGTACTCGGCGGAGGCCTCGGGCCACACCACGAGGTCGACGCCCTTCGCCTCCGTGTCCGTGGCGGCGACCTGCGCGGCGAGGACCTCACCCGGGCTCGCCCCGTCGAAGTACCCCGCAGGACCGTTGCCCTGGACGGACTCGACGCGGATCGTCCCGTCCACGGCGGTCGGCCAGGCGGGTACGGCGAGCACCGCGGCCACGAGCAGACCCGCGGTCGTGACGCGCACGGGCAGCCGGACGACCGCTCCGGGCCGGGTCGGTCGGACGAGCGCGAGGGACACCACGACGGCCACGCAGTACACGACGACGAAGGTGAGTCCGAGGACCCCGACGTAGGCCGCCAGGTGCGCGAACGGCCCCTGGGACTGCGAGAGCCCGATCCGACCCCACGCGAAGCCGCCGTAGGGCCAGCTGCCCGAGAACCACTCGCGTCCGGTCCAGAGTGCGGCGACGACGGCCGGGAGGCCCCACACTCGCCCGGCGGTCGACGGCAACACGCGGGTCACCCACCGGTACGCGAGCGCGATCGCGACGCTGCCGAGTGCGAGGTACGCGGCCTCGAGGAGCGCGAGCGCGAACCACGGGACCGGGCCGAGGTAGCGGCCCGCCCACGAGATCGCGGGGATCCAGAACGCGGCCCCGGCGAGGTAGCCGAGCCACGCCGCGCGTCGTGCCCGCTGGCCCATGACCGCGACGAGGAGGCACGCCACCGCCGGGTAGGCGAGGAACCACCAGCCCGGGGACGGGAAGGACAGCGCGAGCAGGACACCGCCGATGACCGCCAGCGGCACGGCGGATCCGAGCGGCAGCGCCCGGAACGGGTTCGCCGGGTCGGGCCGGCCGGACCCTGCGCGCCGATCCACGGCGGCCCCACGCAACCGACCCACGACGGCCCCACCCGACCGGTCCAAGCCAGCCCCGGACGACCCGCGCAACCGGCCACCGCGGCCACCGACACCGCGCTCGGACGCACCACGTCCAGCAGCGCCACCTCCGCCGCCTGCGCGCGCGGCCGGACCGCGCACGCCCGCACCGGACGCGGCCGGCGGGGTGGACCCGCCGTCGCTCGGACGCAGGTCGGACTCGGGAACGTGCACCGGGCCTCCCGTCAGACCGTTGCGTAGGCGACGATGCCGCGGCGCACCGCGTCCGTCGCACGCCGTGCGGTCTGTGCGAGGTCGTCGTCGCCCGCGTTCCGGATCTGGTCGAGGAGGTCGATCACCTGCTTGCACCACCGGACGAAGTCGCCGGCGGGCATGTCGAGCGTCCGGAGGACGTCGTCGAGCGCGGACCCCGACGCCCACCGGAACATGCCGACCGCCATCGCCGGGGTGGGCGGCTGGGATCCGGCGAGCCGGGCGTCACGCTCGATGTCGTCGAGGCGTGCCCAGATCGTCAGGGTCTCGTCGAGCGCCGGACGGAACGCACCCCGAGGAAGGGCGTGTTCGGTGCCGGGCGCGTCCTCGCGGCGGGGCTGGTACACGATGGTCGCTGCCATCGCCGCGAGCTGCGCGGGTGTGAGTTCCTTCCACACCCCTGCCTCGAGGCACTCGGCGACGAGCAGGTCGCGATCACCGTAGATGCGCTGCAGACGACGCCCGCCGGCCGCGACCGTCGCCTCGCCGGAGCCGTCACCCGTCTCGACGAGGTAGCCGAGCTGCAGGAGCACGTCGGTGACCCGGTCGAAGGTCGTCGCGACGGCACCCGTGCGTGAGCGGATCTGCTGCACGAGCTTGTCGTTCGCGCGCTTGAGCTTGTACCAGCGCTCCGCCCACCGTGCATGGGCCTCGCGGTCGGGACAGGCGTGGCACGGGTGCCGCTGCATGCGCCGTCGAACGTCGGTGATCGCGGCCTGACGCTCCTTGCGGGCACCGTGCGAGGCCTCGCGGCCGCCGGGGACGTTCGTCCGTTCGAGGTCGGAGAGTTCGCGCCGGAGCGCCGCGTACTCGGTGAAGTCGCCGAGGTGACAGGTCATCGCCTGCTGGTAGCCCTCGAGCGACTCCTGCTGCGAGCGGACCTTGCGCGCGAGGTCGACCACGGAGCGGTCCGCCTGGAACTGTGCGAACGAGGTCTCGAGGACCTCACGCGTGCGGCGACGCCCGAACTGCTCGATGAGGTTGACCGCCATGTTGTAGGTCGGCTTGAACGACGAGTTGAGCGGGTAGGTCCGGCGGCTGGCGAGCGACGCGACGGCCTGGGGGTCGAGGCCGTCGGTCCACTGGATGACCGAGTGCCCCTCGACGTCGATGCCGCGCCGACCTGCCCGACCGGTGAGCTGCGTGTACTCCCCCGGCGTGATCGGCACCCGGGCCTCACCGTTGAACTTCTCGAGCTTCTCGAGCACGACGGTGCGGGCCGGCATGTTCACCCCGAGCGCGAGCGTCTCGGTCGCGAAGACGACCTTGAGGAGCTTGCGCTGGAAGAGGTCCTCGACGACCTCCTTGAACGCGGGCAGCAGGCCCGCGTGGTGCGCGGCGACCCCGCGTTCGAGGCCCTCCAGCCACTCCCAGTACCCGAGGACGGCGAGGTCTTCGTCGAGCAGTGTGCGGCAGTGGTACTCCGCGGACTCGCGGATCTCACGGCGCTCGTCCGCCGTGGTGAGCGACAGTCCGGAGCGCAGGACGTTGCGGACACCCTGGTCGCATCCGGCACGGCTGAAGACGAAGAAGATCGCCGGCAGCAGCATCCGGTCGTCGAGCATGCGCGCGATCTGCTCGCGGTACAGCTTCTCGGTGCGTGGCCCGCGACGGTCGTGGTAGCCGCCCCGTCCGCGTCCGCCGCGGTGTCCGCCGCCGTGGCGTTCGCTCCGCGAGGCTCCCCCGACCAGGCGCAGCAGCTCGGGGTTGACACGGTTCGTCGCCGCGGCGCCACTCGAGTCGAACAGGTCGACCATCTTCGAGCCGACGAGCACGTGCTGTTCGAGCGGGACCGGGCGGTCCTCGGAGACGATGACGTCGGTGTCGCCCCGGACGGTCTGGAGCCAGTCACCGAACTCCTCGGCGTTCGACACCGTGGCGCTCAGCGAGACGAGCCGGACCTCGGTCGGGAGGTGCAGGATCACCTCTTCCCACACGGCGCCGCGGAACCGGTCGGCGAGGTAGTGGACCTCGTCGAGGACGACCCACGCGAGGTCGTCGAGGAGGTCGGAGTCCGCGTAGATCATGTTGCGGAGGACCTCGGTCGTCATCACGACCACCCGCGCCCGCGGGTTTACGTTCGTGTCGCCCGTGAGCAACCCGACCTCGGTCTCGCCGTAGGCCTGGACCAGTTCGGCGTACTTCTGGTTGCTCAGGGCCTTCATGGGCGTCGTGTAGAACACCTTGGCCGTGGGCTGGCGCATCGCCAGCCAGATCGCGAACTCGGCAACGATCGTCTTGCCCGCGCCGGTCGGCGCCGCGACCAGCACGCTGCGGCCCTGGTCGATGGCGTCGCAGGCCGCGAACTGGAACGGGTCGAGGTCGAAGCGCAGGTCGGTCCGGAACAGCTCGAGGTTTCGGGAGCGGTTCCGGACCCTCGCCGCCGCGTAGCGCTCGGCCGGGCTGAGGTCCGTGTTGGTCACAGGCCGTACTCTTCGTCGAGCTTGGCCTGGCGCTTCGCGGCGCGCCGGTCGTGCAGCCACGTCACGGCGCACGCGGCGATGTAGAGCACGGTCATCGGGATGGCGAGCAGGAACATCGAGATGACGTCGGCCGAGGGCGTCACCATCGCGCAGAACACCAGGATGCAGAGGATCGCGATGCGCCAGGACTTGATGATCGCGGAGGCCGAGAGCACCCCGACGAAGTTCAGCAGCACCAGGAACACCGGCAGCACGAAGGCGATGCCGACCGCCACGATGAGCTTGATGACGAAGTTGTAGTAGGCCTTGGCATCGACGATCGAGGTGTCCTGCGTCGACACGAAGCTGCCGAGGATCTGCACCACGTGCGGCAGGATGTACCAGCCGAACCAGCAGCCCGCGAAGAACAGCGGGATGGCGGTGCCGAGGAAGCCGAACACGTACTGCTTCTCGCGCCGGACGAGCGCCGGGACGATGAACGCCCAGATCTGGTAGAGCCAGACGGGGCTCGAGATGACGATGCCGATCGTGATCGCGATCTGGAGCTTCAGGTCGAAGGCCCCGGTGATCATCGGGAAGTTCAGCTCGGCCGTGTGCCCGCCGATCTCCGCGAGCTTCGTGACGGGCTGACGCAGCGCGTCGAGCACGAACGGGGTGAGGAACCACCCGCCGATCGCGCACACCACCACCGCGATGACCGCACGGAAGAGACGGTTGCGCAGCTCGATGAGGTGCTGCCCGAGCGACATGCGGCCTTCGGTGTCCTTCTTCGGACGCCCCGGCCGCTTCGCTCGCCCGCTTGCGGTCGTCGAAGCCATGCCCCGATCCTACGGGACCGGTCCGACACGGCGCTGCGCCTGCGTGCGTTCGCACAGGCGGCCTGGAGGCGCGGTGCGGTGGCCCGCCACGTGCCTCCGTGCCGGCTGGTGGTCGCGTCGTCGGAACGCACCGAATTCGTCGGGGTCAGGCCTCGGCGAGGGCCGCGGCCGCGAAGTCCCGGATCGCCGCACGGGCGGCGGGCGGGTCGAGCACCACGGCGCGCCCCGGCAGGCCGGCGACGAGCCGGACGACACCGTCGAACCCGTTCGACGCCGCGAGCCGGATGCGGACCCGGCCGTCGTCGTCGGGCGCGTCCGCCGTGTCGGCGAGGAAGTCTGCGACGAGCGGGAGCGACGACGAGTCGAGCTCCACGGTGACGATGACGTCCTCGCGGGCCTGCTGGAACAGCGTGTCCGGGATCACCACGTCGGCCGCGCTCGTGGTCGCCGGACGCTCCTCGACGCGCACGGCGGACATCCGGTCGAGTCGGAAGGTCCGCAGCGCCTGCCGGTCGAGGTCCCAGGCGCGGAGGTACCAGTCGGTGTCGATCGACTCGACGCGCAGGGGGTCGACGCTCCGGGTCCCGCCGCGGCTCCGCGGACCGGCGTAGTCGAAGGCGAGTCCACGCCCGTCGGCCATCGCTCGCCGGATCGTGGCGAGCGTGGCGTCGTGGAGGTCCTGTCCGACGGCGACGTTGGACGCTGCACCGCCGGCACCGCGCGAGAGCTTCGCCATGAGCGCGCGGATCGCGTCACGGTCTGCGGCCTCGGGCAGCGCCGACAGGTACTGCAGCCCGGCGATGAGCGCCGAGGCCTCGCGTGCGGAGAGCCGGGGCGCGTCGTCGATCGCGACGAGGTTCGTCAGCACGATCATGTCGTTCTGCTCGAAGTCGTCCCAGGCGATGTCGAAGAGGTCGCCGTGCTGGTACTGCATGGTCTCGCCCGGGACACCGGACACCGCGATGAGCTCGACGGCTCGGCGGATGCGGGACTCGGGTACGCCGAAGTGCCGCGCAGCCTCGGCCACCGAGACGCGTTCGCGGTCGATGAGGTACGGCACGAGGGCGAGCAGGAACGCGAGCTTGTCCTGCGCCTGGAGCGGCTGCGGTTCAACCACGGGCGTCTCCTTCGTGGTCGGCGACGAGGGCGCGGAGTCTGGCGGTGACACGGTCTCGGAGGTCGTCGGGTTCGAGCACGCGCACCTCGGGGCCGAACGCCGCCAGCTCCTCGGCGAGGATCTGCGGGTCGACGTGGTGGAGCACGAGGGTGCCGTCGGGCTCGGCAGCGGTGTCGCGACGGCGGGAGAGGCGTCGCTCGGCGTCCGAGCCGGGGACCACGTGGATGCGCGCGGTCCGGGTCGCCCAGATGCGGTCGAGCTCGGCGAGGGCACGCTCCCCCGCTCCCGCAGGGGCCGGGTGGCGACCGACCTCGTACTGCGACACGGGGCCGACGATCCGGGACAGCAGGTAGTTCTTCGTGCCACCGGTCGAGAACTCGTGCGCGGCGAGCATCCACCGCCCCCCGTGCTGGACGAGCGCGAGCGGGGCGAGCTCACGACGACGGGCCTCGTGCTGGCCGGGCGTGATGTAGTCGAAGCGCACCGCGGCAGCGCGATCGAGCGCCGAGCGCAGCGGCTCGAACGCGGCGTCGCGGGCACGGAGCCGCGGTGCGTACGCGTCGACCCCGAGCACGCCGGACGCCACGTCGTCCTCTGCCCCGGCCGAGCGGACCTTGAGCAGTGCCCGGCGCGAGTCGGCGGAGAGGGCTCCCTCGCGCCACGCCATCGCGGCGAGCGACAGCAGCGCGGACTCGTCCGGGGTGAAGCGGACGTCGAGGGGCAGGTCGTACTCGCCCTTCGGGATCCGGTAGCGCAGCGTCTGGTTGTTGCCGGCCGCGCCCGGGGTCTCGATGGTCTCGAGCGGGATGCCGAGGTCGCGCACGTCGTCCTTGTCGCGCTCGAACTGGCGCTCGAGCGAGGCGTTGTCCCCGCCCTGGGTCCAGCGCTGCCGGTACCCCTGCACGTTGGCCAGGATCTCGGCCTTCGTCAACCCGGACTCCGTCGAGAGCAGTGCGAGCACGAGGCTGAAGAGCCGCTCCTCGGCAGGCACACGGGGGGTACGAGAGGCTGGCACAGGCCGATCCTACGGCAGCGCGGGTGCACCGGAGTGCACCCGCGCTGCGGTCGGTGGACGGTGCCGAGGCGTCAGCGCGGCATCACTCCGAGGACGTCGATCACGTAGGCGTCGGTCCCGCCCTGGCCGTGCACGATCGCGAGCACCTGGTCGCCGACGCGGTGCCCGAGGATGGCCTCACGGACCCCGTCGACGATCTGGCCCTTCGCGAGCGGTACGGTCGCGGCACCGGAGCCGTCGGTCCAGTTGGAACCGGTGACGGACGGGTCGGTGCTCCAGGTCACGGCCGTGTACTTGATGACCGCGGTGTCCTTCGCGGTGAGCTTCGTCCCGTCGCCCTTGCGGAGCAGGTGGGTCTCGTCGGACTTCGGCGCGTCCCACGACGGGATCGTGATGCCGGGGGCGCCGGACGGGGCGAGCACCACGGCGGGCATCCGGTCGCCGGCGAGCTGCGGGGTGCCGGTGGCCCGAGCGTCGAAGGCACGCTTGACGTCGATCACGGCGATGACGGCGTCCTCCGTCTTGCTGCTCGACGACGACCCGGCGGCGCCGGACGAGGAACTGAGCGCGCTCTTCGGCAGGGCGACGGCGAGGCGGTCACCGACGTGCGCGCACTCGACGGCCTCGCCGAGGGCACCGAAGTTCGACGCTCCGGCGGTGATCGGCGCGGTCTGCCCGGAGTAGCCGCTCGTCTGCGCGACCTGCCCGGTCGCGCCGTCGACGACGGTGTACTCGATGAGCACGGGTGTGCCGTCCTCGACCTCGCGGCCGGTGCCCTGCTTGAGCACCGATACCTGCGTGCCCTTCGTGGTCAGGCCGGTGGGCACGGAGACCTCCGGCTCCTTGCCGAACGAGCCCGTGGCGGTGACGGCCTCGGACGCGGCACCCGGGCGGGCGCAGCTCGACGGGGTCGTCCCGGCTCCGCTCGCGGAGCAGGCCGTCAGCGTGGCGGCGAGTCCGAGGGTGACCAGGAGCGCGGGGATGGTTCGATGCAGGACGGGCACGGTCGGTACTCTACCGGTCGTCCTCGTGCGCCCCGGACGCGGGCTCCGACTCCGCCTCGGACGCAGCCCGCGCCTCGGACACGGACTCCGCTTCGTGCACGGACCCCGCCTCGGCCGCCGCGACCCGACGCGCCTGCGCGGCCGCCTGCCGAGCGACCTTCCGCAGCTTCTTGTCGCTCGCGCTCCGCTCCCCGACGGCACCGGGCGTCCAGGCCTCGACGTCCTCGTCGGAGAACTCCGCCTTGCCGGCACGACGCTTGAGGTTCGGCAGCACCACACCGTCGGCGAGCCGCCGGGCGGTCACGAGGAACCCGGTGTGCCCGACCATGCGGTGGTCCGGTCGGACCGCGAGCCCCTCGACGTGCCAGGTCCGGACGAGGGTCTCGCTCGGCATCGGGTCGGTGAAGCGGCCGGTGTCGCGGAGGGCCTCGGCCGTGCGCGAGAGCTGGGTGACCGTGGCCACGTAGCAGACGATCAGACCGCCGGGCACGAGCGCGTCGGCCGCAGCGTCGACGCACTCCCACGGCGCGAGCATGTCGAGGACGACGCGGTCCACGCTCTGCGGCTCGGTGGCCCCGGGCAGCTCCTCGACGAGGTCACCCACGGTCACCGACCAGTTGTCCGGCACGGCGCCGAGGAACGTGCCGACGTTGCCGCGGGCGATGGCCGCGAACTCCTCGCGGCGTTCGAACGACTGCAGCTGCCCGGTCGGCCCGATCGCGCGGAGCAGGAAGAGCGAGAGCGCCCCGGATCCGACCCCGGCCTCGACGACGCGGGCGCCGGGGAAGACGTCGGCGAACGCGACGATCTGCGCCGCGTCCTTCGGGTAGACGATCGCGGCGCCGCGCGGCATCGACATCACGTAGTCGTTGAGCAGCGGACGCAGTGCCAGGTACTCGTCGCCCGTGGTCGCGCGGATCACGGAGCCGTCCGGCTGCCCGATCACGTCGTCGTGGCGGAGGACGCCGCGGTGCGTGTGGTACTCGCCACCGGTCTCGAGGGAGAGCGTCGTGAGCTTGCCCTTCGGACCGGTCAGCTGCACGCGGTCGCCGGACCGGAACGGACCGCGGGGCGGCGTGTGCGGCGCACCGCCCGCAGTGTGCGGCAGCGACGCCGTGGCGTCGTCCGGACGGGAGGCGCGGATCGCCGCCGCCTCGTCGCCAGCGCGCTCGAGGTCGCTCATCGGGCACCGCCCTCGGTGGCCGCAGCTCCGGCGGGCACGTGCACCGTGCCTCCCGGCTGCTCGTCGGACCCGGCCGCGCGCGCGGCGAGGGCAGGGCTCGTCAACTCGACCAGTCGGTCGACGTCGACGCCGGCCAGCGTGGTCAGGTGGACGTCGCCACCGGCGATGTCCGCCAGCGGGACGATGTGCTCGACGGCGATGGTCACCGCGCCGGAGGCGACGGCGGAGGCGACGCCCGTGGCGGAGTCCTCGATCGCGACGCACGCGGTCGGCTCGACGCCGAGCTGCGCGGCGGCGGAGAGGTAGGCGTCCGGGAACGGCTTCGGCCGCTCGACGTCGTCACCGGCGACGACGACGCGGAAGCCCCGGTCGCCGAGCGCCTCGGCCGCGACGAGCGCCATCGACCGGCGGGACATCGTGACGAGGGCCGTCGGGACGCCGCGGTCGTGCAGCTCCTCGACGAGCTCACGCGCGCCCGGACGCCAGGGCAGGTCGTCGTGCCGCAGCCGGTCGGAGACGTACTCGGTCATCCAGAGGACGATCTCCTCGACCTCCATGTCGACCCCGCGGTCGCGGAGGATCTCGCCGGAGCGCTCGAGTCCGGAGCCGACGAGCGACAGACCGTCCTCGTGGGTCCAGGTCGCACCGAAGCGCTCGGTGAGCTCGACCTGGGACTGCTGCCAGATCGGTTCGGTGTCGATGATCGTGCCGTCCATGTCCCACAGCACGGCTGCGGGCAGGACTCGGTCGGGGCGCTGGGCGGTCACGGGCGACGAGTCTACCGGTCGGTGGGGTGCCGCCCGGCGCTCGGGTGTGACCGCCCCGACCCCGTCGCGGGCGTCGCGCGCGCGTTCCGCTGGGGGCGGACTGCTGCCCGCCGGAGACCGCCACGGGCCTACAGTGGGTGCCTGGTCAACGTCCCACGCGCGCGGTCCGCACGACCGGGCCGCGCCCCTTCCAGGAGGTCCGCTCCGTGCCACAGCACTCCCCCTTCAGCGAGGGCCGACTGCTCGTCGTCGCCTTCGAGGGCTGGAACGACGCCGGTGAGGCGGCCAGCGGGCTCGCCCGGCGGATCGTCGACGCGCTCGAGCTCGACGAGCTCCGCGAGATCGACGGCGAACGGTACGTCGACTACCAGTTCAACCGCCCCACCGTCGGCACCGACGACGAGGGCGAGCGCGGCATCCAGTGGCCCCGCATCGTGCTGCACGGCCCGGGTGCCGACGGTCGACCCGTGGTCGGCGCGACCGGCTCCGAGTCCGACCGCGAGGTCTTCGTGCTCGTCGGCCCCGAGCCCTCGCGGACGTGGCGCGGCTTCTGCGCCGAGGTGATCGACCTCATCGACGTGTACTCGATCGACGCGGTGGTGTTCGTCGGCGCGATGCTCGCCGACGTGCCGCACACCCGGCCGATCTCGGTCTTCGTGTCGAGCGAGAACGCCGGTGTCCGCGCGGCGTTCGACGTCGACAAGTCCTCCTACGAGGGGCCGACCGGCATCCTCGGGGTCCTCGCCGACGCCGTGGACAAGGCCGGCCTCACGACGCTGTCCCTCTGGGCCTCGGTCCCGCACTACGTGCACAACTCCCCCTCGCCCAAGGCGACGCTCTCGCTGCTCGACAAGATCGAGGAGCTCACGGACGTCACGGTGCCCCGCGGGTCGCTGCTCGACGACGCGACCGAGTGGGAGGAGGGCATCGACGCCCTCGCCGCCGACGACGAGGACATGGCGTCGTACATCGGGCAGCTCGAGCAGGCGCGGGACACGGTGGACTCGCCGGAGGCGTCGGGGGACGCGATCGCGCAGGAGTTCGAGCAGTACCTGCGGCGTCGGGAGCGCAAGGACGGCAAGGACGGCGGGACCGCGGGCGGCGAAGGCTTCCGGCCCCCGCAGCCGCCGCAGTAGCGCAGGGCACGGGGCGCGGCTGGCGCACCGCTGCGTTGGTCGCAGAACACGTCGGCTCACGCGCGGCGCGACGGCACGTCGTGCGAC
>NZ_JBPUGH010000043.1:0-21658 GCF_051548005.1 Curtobacterium flaccumfaciens
GCTCCGGCTCCCGCGGCCCGGCCCGCTCCGGCTCCCGCGGCCCAGCCCGCTCCCGCGCGACCCGCTGCGCAGCCGGCCCGACCGGCGCCCGCGACCTCCGCCACGGCTCCCGCGCCGACGGCGACGTCTGACTCGACGACGGAGGTGACCACTGCCTCCCGGCCGCTGACCGGCACGCTCGCGACCGCACTGCGCCCCGTCGCCCGGGTCGTGCAGGACGCCACCGACGCGCGCCCGGTGACGGGGCTCGTCGATGCCCTCGACCGCGTCGTCGGCGGTCTGCCGGTCGTCGGACCGATCGCCGGTGACGACGCCCTCGGGACCGTCACCGCGCCCGTGACAGGCCTCGTCGACGACACGCTCGGCGGCATCGGCGGCACGGTCCGGACGCTCCCCGGTGTCGTCGACGGATCGGTCCCGCTCGTCCCGGGTGGTGTGCTGCCGCCCGTCGACGGTGTGCTCCCGTCCGGCCCGACCCTGCCTGGAGGCACGACCCCCGTCACCGGGACCGTCCTGCCTCCGGTGGGCAGCGGCTCCGAGGGCCCCACGGACGCGTCCGCGACGGCTCCTTCCCCCGCGGAGACGGCCGCGTCGGCCGATGCCGCGGGAGCGACCACGTCACCGGCCGCGGCGGTTCGGGTCCCCGCGTCCGGTGGCGCGTCCCTGGGCGTCCCCGCGACGGCCTCCGTGGTCGTGGAGGGGCGCGCGCTCCTCGTGCCGAAGGGCGGGGCCCCCGTGCACCTGCCCACCGACGGTCCTGCCGCCACCGGCACCGCCGGCGGCGCCGCGGGCGGCTCCTCGACCTACGCGCCGGTCGGCACCACCGCCGGCTCCGGCACCCAGTTCTCCCTCGCCGCGGGGTCACGCGGTCCCCTCGCCGACGACGTGGTCCCCACGTCGCTCGTCGGCGACCACGACGTCGCCCCTGACTGAGATCGGTGCGCCTGTCCGCCACGGCAGGCACGCACACATCCCCGACCGTGTCCGCGGTCGGGAACCGATCTCGATCAGGAGTGAACGACCATGAACAAGTACGTCTCGAGAGGGCTCTGGTTCGCCCTCTTCGTCGGCGGCCTGACCCTCGGGGGAGCGGCGGCAGCGAACGCTGCGACCACCTCCGGAGCGGACGGAGCCGTCTCGGGCACCCAGGTCGCCCCGTCCGTCGACGCCCCGGTGTCCGTCACCGGCAACGCGCTCGGCGTCCTCGGCGACGCGGTGTCCACGGCGACCGGGTCCGGCGCCACCTCGGCACCGGCACCGGCACCGGCTCCCGCCCCGGCGCCCGTCACGTCGGGGGCGGACGGCACCGCTTCGGGCACGCAGGTCGCACCGGACGTCAGCGTCCCGGTGACGGTCTCCGGGAACGCGGTCGGCGTCGCGGGTGACGCGGCGTCGACCACCGCTCCGTCTGCACCGGCGCCCTCGACGGCCCCGGCCACTGCGGCTCCGGCCACTGCGGCTCCGGCCGCCACGGCGCCGAGCACCTCGGGCGCCGACGGCACCGCCTCCGGCACCCAGGTCGCCGGCGACGTGTCCGTGCCGGTGTCGGTGACGGGCAACGCCATCGCCGTCGGGGGCGACGCTGTGAGCGAGTCCGCACCGTCCGCCGAGCCGACCACGGTGCCGGCTCCGTCGGGGTCCGCCGCGTCGGCACCGACCACCTCGGGGGCGGACGGCACCGCGTCCGGCACGCAGGTCGCCCCCGTCGTGTCCGTCCCGGTGACGGTCTCGGGCAACGGGATCGGCGTCCTCGGTGACGGCACGAGCTCGGGCTCGACGTCCTCCGCGGCTCCGACCGGATCGTCCTCGGGGGGAACCCCGGCGACCACGTCCGGTTCCGACGGACTGCTCTCCGGCACCCAGGTCGGCGGCCTCGTCTCGGCGCCGGTGACGGTGTCGGGCAACGGGATCGGTGTCGTCGGTGACGGCACGAGCTCGGGCTCGACGTCCGGCACGGCGACCGGTTCGACGCCGTCAGCCGGTGGCGCGACGGACGGTTCCGACGGCATCGGTTCAGGGACGCAGGTCACCCCGGTGGTCAGTGTCCCGGTGACGGTCGGCGGGAACGGGATCGGTGTCGTCGGTGACGGCACGAGCTCAGGCTCGACGTCCGGTACGGCGACCGGTTCGACCGGTTCGACCCCGTCGGCCGGTGGCACGACGGACGGTTCCGACGGGATCGGTTCGGGCACGCAGGTCACCCCGGTGATCAGCCTGCCGATCACCGTCGGCGGCAACGGGATCGGTATCGTCGGCGACGGCACCAGCACGACGCCGGGCACCGGCACGGGCACGGACCCGGGCACGGGCACGGACCCGGGGACCGGTACGGACCCGGGTGACGGTACGGACCCCGGGACGGGCACGGACCCAGGTGACGGCACCGACCCGGGGACCGGGACGACGCCGGGCACCGGCACCACCCCGGGAGCCGGCACCGGAACGGGCTCCGGCGTGACGCCCGTGACGGCGACGGTCCCCGTGACCGCAGCCGTCGTGACCGACGCGAGCCGTGCCTCCCGGCCGACCGCCGTCGCCACGGCGCTCACCACCGCGGAGACCGCGGCCACGAGCACCACGACCGGGAGCACCGCGACCGGTCTGGCGTACACCGGCGCATCGTCACCGGCCCTGCCGCTGACCGCGGCGCTGCTCCTGCTCCTCGTCGGAGCCGGGGTGCTCACGCTCCGTCGTCGGTCCTGACGGCGAGGGCGACCCACCGAGGTCGCGCCGGGACCATCTCGCTCGAGGTGGTCCCGGCGCACCGTCGTGCTGTGAACCGGCCGAACGTCACCTGGAGAGCGGTGATGCCCATCCTGTGAGCAGTGGAAGCGGTCCGGCGGCTGGTCGGCAGCCCACCAGGGCCACGATTGGCACGTGCTCCACGAACTCCTGCGCCTCAAGATCACGGACAGCGACGTCCTCGTCCCGGTGGACGTCGTCGCCGGCCTCCTCGTGGTCTGGGCGCTCGTCGTCCGACCCTGGTCGCTCACGAAGTTCCTCGTCCGGATCGGCGCGATGGTCGCCGGCGCGGTCGTCGGGCTCGGCCTGGTGTGGTGGTTCGGCGACGTGCAGGACGCCTTCGGTGTCGCCTTCACGCCGATCACCCGGATGTGGGTGGCACTGGCCGTCGCGGGCATCGCCCTCTTCCTGACCGTCGCCGTGCAGGGCGGGTGGGGCCGACGGGTGGTCGCGCTCAGTGCCGCGTGCGCCGTCGTGCTCGCCGCCGGACTCGGCGTCAACGTCGACTTCGGGTTCTACAAGGACGTGCAGCAGGCGCTCGTCACGAACCCGTACCCGTACAAGGACCTGCCGGTGCTGGCCAGTGGACCGTCGACCCGCACGGCCCTCGACCCGTCCGGCTGGCGCGCCCCCGCCGGCATGCCCGCGGAGGGAGAGACCATCAGCGTCAAGATCCCGGCGACGGTGTCCCACTTCCACGCCCGGAAGGCCGTCGTCTGGCTCCCGCCGGCCGCACGGACCGCCCACCCGCCGACGCTGCCCGTCATGATCGCCCTCTCGGGACAGCCGGGGGAGCCCTCCGACCTCTTCCAGACCGGGAACATGGGGAAGTACCTCGACCGCTACGCTGCTGCCCACGACGGGCTGGCCCCGATCGTGGTGTCGCCCGACCAGCTCGGCGCGCCGAACCGCAACCCCATGTGCGTCGACTCGCGGCGCCTCGGACGGAGCGAGACCTACGTCATGACCGACACCGTCGACTGGATCCGTAAGCACCTGCCGGTGGCCGCGGCGCCGTCGGGGTGGTCCGTCGCCGGGTTCTCGGAGGGGGCGACCTGCGCGATGCAGTTCTCCTCGGAGTTCCCGGACGTGTTCGGCTCGGCACTGGCCATCTCGAGCGAGCCCGCGCCGCTCACCGGGAGCGCGGCGAACAGCATCAAGGTCGCGTTCGACGGCTCCGCCGCGGAGTACCGCGCCGCCGCGCCGGCCGCACTCATGGCCGCGCACGGCCACTACGTCGACCACCTCACCGTGTTCGGTGTCGGACAGGACGACGCCCCGTACCGGAAGTCGACGGCGATGCTCGACGCGGCGGCTCGGAAGGTCGGCATCTCGACCCAGGTCATCGTCTCGCCCGGTTCCGCGCACGACTGGAACACGGTGCGGTACGTCCTCGCCCACGGACTCCCGTCGGTGATCGCCCACATGGGCCTCCCCGCGAGCGGTGCCCTGTGAGCCCCCGAGCCCGAGCATTCCCGCGACGTGTCCGCCAGACCGTGCGGCGGTACCCGGTCACCGCAGTGCTCGCCCTGCTCGTCCTCGCCACATCCGTCACCGCCGTCGCACTCCGCGTGCAGCACGGCACCCCACCCGCGTCGTTCGGTCCGCTCCGGGTGTTCGCCGCGTCGACGGGCCTGCTCGCGATCCTCGTGACGATCGCCGGCGTCGTCGTCCTCGTCGGCGCGTCCGAACGCCTGATGGGACCGTGGCGGACGATCGCCGCCTTCGTCGTCACGACCGTCGTCGGCACCGGCGTCGGTGCCCTCACCGCGTTCGTCGACACCGACGGTCGCGACGTCGGGCACCTCCTGCTCGGCCGCGCCACGGCGTTCGACCCGTGGACCGCGATCGTCGGCACCATCGTCACCGCGAGCGCGTTCGCGGGCACCCTCTGGCGCCGCCGCATCCGCGTGAACGCCCTCGCCGTGGTCGCCGCACTCCTCCTGTACGCGGGGCACGTGTCCGACCTGTACGCCGTGCTCGCCGCGGCGGCCGGCTGGGTCCTCGGTGAACTGCTCCGACGGACGCCGAAGCGCACCGGGTGGCTCCGCAGCTCCCACCGGGAGATCCGGGTGCTGCTCGGGACGGCTGTCCTCGTGTCGGCGGTCGGCCCGGTCATCGCGCTCGTGTCACGGGCACGCGTCGGCCTGCTCGCGCCGCTCGCTGCGGTCGTCGGAGCCGGTCCGGTGAGCCCGGTGCGGGGATGCCGGGCCGACGGCGTCGCGGGGGAGTGCCTCCGCGGGCTGCTCTCGTTCCGGGCGACGGACCCGTGGACGCTCGTCCTCGCCCTGGCGCCGCTGCTCGTCCTGCTCGTCGGCGGTCTCGGGCTCTTCCGGGGCAGTCGCTTCGCAGTGTGGCTCGTCGTCGTCGTCGACACCGTCACGGCGGTCGCGGCCGCCGTCACCTACGGGCTCGTCCCCGGTCGTGTCACCGCACTGCACGGCTTCGAGGACCAGTTCGTCGTCGACGTGTCCATCGCGGCCTCGATCGTCGTGCCCCTCGCGACCGCGGTCGTGCTCGTCCTGCTCCGCCGTTCGTTCACCGTGCTGCCGTCCCGCCGTCGGGTCGTCGGCTTCTCGGTCACCGTCGGGGCGTCGGCCCTCGTGCTCGTGACGATCGTGCTGGTGGTCGCGGCTACGTCACCGGCCCGCGTGGAGGACCCGGTCCGACTGGCGCTCGCAGCCCTCGGCCCGCTCGCGCCGGTGTCGTTCTGGGACCGTCTGCCGTCGCTCGACCCGGCACTCCGGCTCGTCGTGGGCCTGAGCGGACCGGTGCTCTGGGTCGTCGTGGCGCTCGCCGCGGTCCGCCCGACCGGGGCGGTCGAACCGGACACCGACGCGGACGGCTCGCGGGCCGACCGGGAACGGGCACGCGCGCTGCTGCTCGCCGGGGGCGGCGACACGTTCGGCTGGATGACGACGTGGCTCGGCAACCAGTACTGGTTCGCCGCCGACGGGCGTTCGGGCGTCGCCTTCCGGCGCAACGGGGCGGTGGCGGTGACGGTCGGAGGCCCGTTCGGGTGGCCCGACGCGCGGGAACGTGCCCTGACGGACTTCGCCCGGTACTGCGACGACAACGGCTGGACCGCCGCGTTCTACGGCATCGAGGCCGACGTCGCGGACCACCTCACGGAGCAGGGGTGGGGAACGTTGCCGGTCGCCGAGGACGCCGACTTCGACCCCCGCACCTGGACGACGAGCGGCAAGAAGAAGCAGGACGTCCGCACGGCGGTGAACAAGGCGCGACGCGAGGGCATCACCGCCACGTGGTCGTCCTGGCAGGACCTCCCGGTGTCGACCGTCCGCCAGATCGAGGCGATCTCGGAGGAGTGGGTCGCCGAACGGGAGCTCCCCGAGATGGGGTTCACGCTCGGGGGTGTCGACGAGATGCGGGACCCTGCCGTCCGGACGCTCGTCGCGCAGGACGCCGAGGGCACGGTGCTCGCCGTCACGAGCTGGCTGCCGAGCCACCGCGACGGGCGGGTCGTCGGGTGGACGCTCGACGTGATGCGGCGCACGGACCACGCCCCGAACGGCGTCATGGAGTTCCTCGTCGCGAGCGCCGCGGAGCAGATGCGGGACGAGGGAGCGGAGCGGCTGAGCCTGTCCGCCGCGCCGCTCGCCCAGGTCTCGGACCCGGACGCCCCGACGGACGGCGTGCAGAACCTCCTCGAGCTCGTCGGCGGGGTGCTCGAGCCGGTGTACGGGTTCCGGTCGCTGCTGCGCTTCAAGCAGAAGTTCGGTCCGGAGCTGCACCCGCTCGTCCTCGCCTACCCCGACCCCGTGGCGCTGCCGGCGATCGGCATCGCGGTCGTCCGTGCGTACCTGCCCGACCTGTCGCTCCGGCAAGCGGTCGCCTTCGCGCGCGGGCGTGGTTGACGACGCACCAGACGAGGGCCTGGAGGCTCGTGGCGGCCCCGCCGCGAGCCTCCAGGCCGTTGCTCGTCACGCGGCGCAACCGGCGCAACGTGATCGTCATGCGGGTGGGGTATCGTTCCCGGTACGCAAGCGCTCCGGGGTCGGTGCAAGTCCGAACCGGTGGTGACAGTCCACGAACTGATGACGGGTGCGAACCCGGCAGAGGTTGACCTGGTGGGATTCCAGGACCGACGGTGAAAGTCCGGATGGGAGGAAGCGCTGGCGGACCGGTCGACCGCGTCGAACCGTCCGCCCGTGTCGACGACCGTCGAGCACCCCCGGAGTCCCGTTGAGAGGACACCAGTGTTCACCGGCATCATCGAGGAACTCGGCACCGTCACCGCCGTCGAGCAGCACGGCGACTCCGTCGCGCTCACCGTCCGTGGGCCGCTCGTCGTCGCGGACGCGTCGCACGGCGACTCCATCGCGACCTCCGGCGTCTGCCTGACCGTCGTCGAGCAGACCCCCGAGACCTTCACCGCCTTCGTCATGAAGCAGACGCTCGACATGAGTGCGCACGGAGCGCTCGTCGTCGGTGACCGGCTCAACCTCGAGCGCGCCGCCTCGGTGGGGGACCGTCTCGGCGGACACATCGTGCAGGGGCACGTCGACGGGACCGCGACGGTGCTCGAGACGTCCGACGGGGACGGCTGGCGGCGGGTGCGGTTCTCGCTCGCGCCCGAGCTCAGCCCGCTCGTCGTCGACAAGGGCTCGGTCGCGCTCGACGGCGTCTCCCTCACCGTGAGCGCGGTCTCGGCGGAGGACACCCCGGCTGACGCCGCGTGGTTCGAGGTCAGCCTCATCCCGGAGACGCTCGAGGCCACGACCCTCGGGCTCCGCGTGCCGGGCGACCGGGTCAACGTGGAGACCGACGTGCTGGCGCGGCACGTCCGGCGGATGCTGCGGCTCGACGCCGCCGCCTCGGCCGCCTCGGCCGGCTCCGTCCTGGAGGCTCGGTGATGGTCGGCCACGTCACGCACGTCGCGGACACGGTCGCGTCCGGTCCCGGCGAGCACCGCGTCCCCGGACTGTCGAGCATCGACGACGCCGTCGCCGCGATCGCCGCCGGTCGTCCGGTCATCGTCGCGGACGACGAGCACCGGGAGAACGAGGGCGACGTCATCCTCGCCGCCGAGCTCGCGAGCCCGGAGTGGATCGCGTGGACCGTCGCGCACTCGTCCGGGTTCGTCTGCGCGCCGGTGTCCGCCGAGATCGCCGACGCGCTCGACCTGCCGCCGATGGTGGCGCACAACGAAGACCCGCGCGGCACCGCCTACACGGTGACGGTGGACGCGGCGTCCGGCATCACGACCGGGATCAGCGCGCACGACCGCGCCCGGACCCTGCGGGTGCTCGCCGACCCGACGTCCGTCCGCTCCGACCTGCACCGTCCCGGCCACGTCGTACCGCTCCGTGCTCGCCCCGGCGGCGTCCGTGAGCGGGCGGGGCACACCGAGGCAGCCATCGAACTCGTGACCGCTGCGGGCCTGCGCCCGGCAGCGGCGATCTGCGAGATCGTCGACGAGGACGGCAGCATGATGCGGCTGCCACGGCTCGTCGAACTCGGGGCGCGCGAGGGCGTGCCCGTCATCACCATCGCCGCGCTCGTCGAGTGGCTGGACGCGGCCGACCGGGCGGGGAAGTCGCCCACGGAAGGAACGACACGATGAGCGGAGCGGGAGCTGCGGAGCGCGGCCACGTCGACGGCACCGGGGTGCGGGTCGCGATCGTCGCCGGGCAGTGGCACGACGTGATCGCGGCGGGCCTCCTCACGGGGGCGCAGCGCGAGGTCGAACGGCTCGGGGCGTCCGCGACCGTCATCCCCGTGCCCGGGAGCTTCGAGCTGCCGGTGGTGGCGAAGTCGGCGCTCGAGTCCGGGTTCGACGCGGCGGTGGCCCTCGGGGTCATCATCCGCGGCGGCACCCCGCACTTCGAGTACGTGTCCGACGCGGCGACGAGCGGGCTCACCCGGGTCGCGATCGAGACCGGGAAGCCGGTGGGCTTCGGTGTCCTCACCCTCGACGACGAGCAGCAGGGCATCGACCGCGCCGGACTGCCTGGGTCGAAGGAGGACAAGGGCGCCGAGGCCGCACACGCGGCGATCGCGACCGCGGTCACCCTCCGGTCGCTGCGCGTCCCCGCCTGACGCCCGTCCGTTCCCCCGAGAGCGCACTCCCTCACCGAGGGGGTGCGCTCTCGTGCGCTGCGGGTGTACTTTTTGAACGTGTTCGAAAATGAAGCGCCCCAGTCGAAACGCGACCGCACGCGAGCCCTGATCCGTGACGTGGCGCTCCGGTCCCTGCGGGAGAAGGGGTACGACGCGACCACCATGCGGTCCATCGCGGACGAAGCGGGCCTGTCGGTCGGCAACGCCTACTACCACTTCCCCACGAAGGACCACCTCGTGCAGGAGCTCTACGTCGAGGTGCAGCGCGAGCACCGCGCCCTGGCCGAACCGCTGCTCGAGGGGGACGACGACCTCGCGACACGGATCGGGATCGTCGTCCGGACGGGTCTCGGCAACCTGCGCTCGTGGCACGACCTCGCGCCGCAGTTCCTCACGACGGCGATCGCACCCGGTTCGCCGAACAACCCGATGTCCGCCGAGTCCGCACCCGCGCGCGACGTCGTGCTCGGCCTCTTCCGGGACGCGGTCGAAGGGTCCCGAACGCAGCTGCCCGGCACCCTCGGGACCGACCTGCCACACGCGCTCTGGAGCGCCTACCTGCTGCTGACGTTGTTCTGGGTGTACGACCGCTCACCCGGGCAGCGGCGGACGGACCGGCTCGTCGACGCCGCGCTCGGTGTGCTGCGGTTCGCCCTGCCGATGCTCCGGGTCCGACCGTTCCGCCGCTCGGTCACCGAGATCGTCGGCATCGTCGCCGGGCGCGACGCATGATCGTCTGGCGGTTCGGCGACACCGTCGGCCTCGTCGCGCGCGCATGGCTCTGGCTCGCCGGGGTCACCGTCCCCCTGGTGTCGCTCTCGTTCGTGTGCTGGTGGGTCACGGCATCGGTCGTCGCGTACGACTGGTCCGGGGGCCTCGGCGACGAGCTGTCCGCGGTGTACTGGCTGTTCCTGTTCGACGCGGTGACCGCGGTGGTCGCCCTCGGCGGCGCGGTCGTGTCGCTGCCGTTCACCCACGCGCTCGGCGTGCTGATGGCGGGCGTCCGGTCCCACGGGCTCCAGGTGGTCGCCACGACCGTCCTCGCCGGCGGACTCGGTTCCGGGACGGCGTGGGCGGCGGGCGAGGCCTGGGCGCCGCACTCCGGCCCGTTCTTCGCCGTGTTCGTCGGGGCGACCGCCGCCGGTGCCGGTGCCCTGGCCCGCTGGGGACAACTCCGGTCAGCGGCCCGGACCGCGTCCTCGGTGCGGCGCGCGGAGGCGGTGTGGCCGTGACCGCACGGGAGCGGTGGACCGCGGCGGATGCGTGGGCGCTGAACGGTCGTGCCGCAGGGTGGATGCTCGGTGCGACGCTGCCTGTCGCGTCGGTGCTGGGGATGCTGCTCGCGCCGCTGTTCTCGACCTCCTGGGTCTCCTCCGGTGGCGGATCGTGGTGGGCGGCGATCGGCGGGTGCATCACGTGGGCGGTGCTCGTCGACGCCGTGTCGGCCGTGTTCGTGCTCGGTTCAGCGCTCGTCACGGTGCCCGTGAGCTGGGGTGCCGGACGGTTGCTCGAGCGTGTCCGGCGGCCGTGGCTGCAGGTGGCCGCGACCGCGGTGCTCGCGGGCACGATGGCGGCTGTCCCCGCAGGGATCGCCGGGATCGACGGTCTCGTCGTCACCGCGCCGATCTGTCTCGCAGCCGGTGCCGCCGGGGCCCTCGCTCGACACGGCCAGCAGCGCCGTGCCCGCGCCGCCGCTCCCGCAGAGCCTGCCGATCCTGCAGGAGTACCAGCGGCCCCGGACGTCCGCGCGTGACGGCCGTCCGCCGCGTGGCGGGCGTTCGTCGTGCCTCCAGGCCGATCCGCGCAGCGGAACGACGACGGCCCCGCACCGATGGGTGCGGGGCCGAGCGTCGTGCGCGGTGGTGACTACCGCTTGCCGAACACGTGGATCGGCAGGAAGAACGAGATGCACATGAGGATCAGGCCGCCCATGAAGACGAAGGCCTGGCCCGACGCGACCTGGAACGCGAAACCGAACAGGTACATCGACACCAGCAGCAGCAGGATCGAGAAAACAGCGGCGATGACGCGGCCCACGGTGGTACCTCCGGAATCAGCGGGTGATGCGGGTGCCAGTCTATCCCCAGGAGCGCGGGTGCTGGTTCACGGCGCGGGCTTCGTCGCGATCAGGCGGTCGACGACGGCGAGCAGGGCCTCCATGTCGACGACCCCGCGGGTCGGCCGGACGTCCGTCGTGGCACCGAGGGAGGCCTGGTGGTAGAGCCCGTCGCCGAGCAGCTTGACGGCCTGCGCCGTCGGCTCGTCGCCGAGTTCGTCGACGAGCGTCCCGAGCCACGCGTTCTCGGTCTCGTCGAGGGTGCGGCCGGCTTCCTCGTACCCGGCCTGCTGCAGACGGCTGGCCGCGAGGAGGGCGAGGTCGAGCTCGCTCCCGACCCACTGGCAGTTCCGGACGAAGTACCGGGCGACGCCGTCCTCGGCCTCGCGCATCCGTTCGACGTCGATGTGCGACAGGTCGGAGAGCCGTTCGCAGAGCCCCTCGACGAGGGCGGCCTTCGAGCCGAAGTGGTAGAGGAGCCCGCCCTTCGAGACGCCGGCGCGTGCGGCCACGGCGTCGAGGGTCGCCGGACGCTCGCCTTCCTCGCACACGATGGCGACGAAGCTGTCCAGGACACGATCGCGGGCGCTTGCCATGCCGGAAGTCTGCCATGCGCGGGACCGGGCGGCGCGCACCGGGTGCGCAGCGGCCGGACGTGCACCGGCGCCGGGCAGCGCGCAGGCGCCGTGGGCCATCCTCCACGGCGCCTGCGGGTCGGGTCAGCCCTTGAGTGCTCCGGCGGCGATGTTCGCGATGAAGTGCCGCGAGCCGATGATGAACACCCCGATGAGCGGGAAGACGCTGATCACCGCGCCCGCCATCACCGAGCCGAGGTCCGTCGCGTTCACCGAGCTGAGGGAGGCCAGCGCCACCTGGAGCGTCTGACCCTTCGGGTCGATGAGCACGATGAGGGGCCAGACGTAGTCGTTCCACGAGCTGATGAACGTGAAGATCCCGAGGAACGCCAGGCCTCCGCGGAGCATCGGCACAGCGATGGACCACCAGGTCCGGAAGAACCCGGCGCCGTCCACCCGCGCGGAGTCGATGATCTCGTTCGGGATCGACCCGGTCGCGAACTGGCGGAGCAGGAAGATCCCGAACGCGTTCGCCGCCCCGGGGACGATGAGCGCCTGGAGACCACCGATCCAGCCGAGGTGCGCCATGAGCACGAAGCTCGGCACCAGCGACAGGCTCCCCGGCACGAGGAACGTCGCGAGCATGATCGTGAAGAGCGACCGCTTGAACGGGAACTCGTACTTGGCGAAGGCGAACGCCGCGAGCGAGTCGAACAGCATGACGAGCACGGCCGTCGCCCCGGACACGAGCACGGTGTTGCCGAGCGCGCGGACCATGTCGACGCTGCTGAACACCGTCGCCAGGTTCTGCATGGTGTGGTCGCTGAACCAGAGGGAGGGTGGGTAGCCGAAGATCTGCGCGTTCGACGACGTCGACATCACGAGCAGCCAGTAGAACGGGAAGATCGACAGCACGACGCCGACGATCAGGCAGAGGTGCGTGACGAGTCGCCCGACCCAGCCGTGCCCGAACCCCCGCCGGTGGTCGTCCGGGCGGTCCGCGGCGGCGTTCGGCCGTCCGAGGGCCGCCGCGGTGTTCGTCGTGCTCGGTGCGGTGTCGGCGCTCATGCGCGGTCCCCCTTCGAAGCGGTGGTCTCGGCACTCGTGCGGTCGGCGTCGGCTCGGCCGGACGTGGCCGGAGCGAGGGTGCGTGCGGTGCGGAGGCGTCGTGGTGTCTTCAGCCCGTCGCGCTCACTGAGCAGGCGCCAGTTGATGATCGCGAAGACCACCGAGAAGAAGAACAGCACCCAGGCGATCGCCGAACCGTAGCCGAAGTCGAACTGGTTGAACGCCTGGTCGTACTGGTACAGCACGATCGTCATGCCGGCCTCGTCCGGGCCGCCGACCGCCTGCCCGTTGAACAGGATCTGCGGCTCGGTGAAGAGCCCGAGGCCGCCGATCGTGGACGTGATCACGGTGAAGAGGATCACCGGCCGGAGCATCGGGATGGTGATGCGGGTGAAGATCTGCCACGTGTTCGCGCCGTCGACCTTCGCCGCGTCGTAGAGCTCCGTCGGGATCGACTGCAGCCCGGCGAGGTAGATGATCGCGTTGTACCCGGTCCACCGCCAGATCACCATGACCGCGATCGTCACCTTGACGCCCCAGTACGTCGACAGCCACCCGACCGGGTCCGCCCCGACGGCTCGGAGCGCGGCGTTGACGAGGCCGAAGCCGTCCGAGAACACCGACCCGAACACGATCGCCATCGCGACCATGCTCGTGACGTTCGGGATGAAGAACGCGACGCGGTAGAAGCCCTTCGCCCGGATGTTGCCGTGCAGCAGGAACGCGAGCACGAGGGCGAGGAAGAGCATCGGGACGGTCGAGATGATCCAGATGATGAAGGTGTTCGAGACCGCGTTCCAGAACCGCGGGTCGCCGAGCAGGTACTGGTACTGCGCGAACCCGACCCACGCGGGGGAGCCGACGCCGTCCCAGTCGGTGAAGGACAGCACGATCGAGAACACGATCGGGAACAGCCCGAACACGAGGAACAGCACGTAGAACGGTGCGATCGCGACGTACTGCGGCCAGAAGCGGCGGAGGCCCGACGACCGACCGGCCGCGGCGGTCGAGATCGACGAGGTGGGCGTGCCGCCGACGGTCGGGTTCGCCGTGGTGGCGGGCGCTTCGCGGGTCGAGGTCATGCCGCCACCCCCCGCTTCGCGAGGACCCGGTCGGTCTGGTCGACCGCGTCCTTCCACGCGCGCTCCGGGTCCTTGCCCGTCGACTCGACGTTCGTGATCTCCGTGGCGAACGCGCCGATGAAACGCTCACGGTTCGAGATGTACGTCACGGGCACCTCCGGTGCGGCGTCGCGGAAGAAGTCGAGGGGGTCCTGGTCGCCGAAGTAGTCGCCCGGGTTCCGCATCAGGCCGTTGGTGAACGACGCCGGGGTGGAGGGGAAGAGCTGGATGTCGTTGTAGGTGTGCGACTGCACCTCGGGCCCGGTGATCCACTTCGCGAACGCCACGGCGGCTTCCGGGTCCTTCGACGACTTCGGCACCGCCAGGAACGAGCCGCCGCTGTTGCCGGGCCGCTCCGGCTGCTTCGCGATGCGCCACTTCCCGGACAGGTCGGGCGCGGTGTCGTGGATGATCTGCGTCCACCAGGCGCCCTCGATCTGCCCGGCGACACGGCCGGCCACCCAGCCGGCGTTCTGGTCGGTGCCGGACTGCAGGTTGCCGGTGATCCCGGCGCGGATCGACTCGACCGCGTTGTCCCAGGCCTTCCGCACCGCGCTGTCGTCGCGCTGGTAGAGCGGCTCGTCGTCGCGGTCGAAGTACCGTGTCGGGCTCGCGGCGATGAACTGGTTGAAGAGCTGGGTCGCCGTGATGATCGTCGCGGCGCCGGTCTTCTGCTTGATCTGCTTGCCGAAGTCCCGGAAGTCGGCCCAGGTGCTGATCGCGGCACCGACCTCGTCGGGTTCGGTCGGCAGGTCGGCCTTGCGCAGGACCTCCTGGTTGTAGAAGAACCCCGTCGGCCCGGTGTCGACGGGCCAGAAGCACTGGCGCCCGGACGGGGTCCGCCCGAGCGACAGCTTCCAGTCGTAGTACTCGGCCTTCTCGGCTGCCGTCGGTCGGAAGTCGGTGAAGAGCTCCTCGTCGGGGAAGTACAGCCAGCAGTTCGAGTTGATCATCAGCACGTCCGGGATGAACGCGTTCCCGGCGAGTGCGGTGCGGAACTTGGTGTCGTACGAGGCCCCACCGATGAGGTCGGGTCGGAGCCGCTTCGCTCCCTGCCCGGGGATGCCACCGGCCGCCCGGCGGAGGAACTCCGGGTCGAGCGACCGGTTCCAGTACCAGAGGACCAGTTCGTCGGGGTCCGCCGAGATCGCGGTCCCGGTGGAACACCCCGCGAGGAGGGTGGTGGTGGCGAGTGCCCCGAGGGCTCCTGCGCCGGCGAGGAACCCCCGCCTGCTGAGACGGACGGATGGTGCTGCTGTCACGGACGACCTGCTCTCGTCGTTGAGATTGCCGGACACCTCGGCGGCGCGCTCGTCGGGCAGCGGCCGGCGCACGGGTGCTCATCGTCGAGACCCGTGCCGAGCGTTCGACCGTGAACGCTCACGAAGTGGTCAGAGCATGCTCTCCGCGACACGCCGTGTCAAGCATCCCGGGCATTGTGCCGAGGCGGAGATCGGGCTAGCGTCGCTGCGACCGTGAAGGTTCACGACGAACAGGATCCGCATGTCAGCGCAGACCGCGACCCCCGCCACCACCCGCACGCAGGACGGGTGGGCCGTCCTCGGACCGGGCGGCATCGCACGCCGCTTCCTCTCGCAGTTGCCGGCGAGCGGCAACGGTGTGACGGGGGATGTCGACCCTTCCGTCGGCGGCGTGCTCGTCGCCGCCGGCAGCAGCGATCCCACCCGCGCGCAGACCTTCGCCGACGAGGCCGCCGAGCACGGGTTCGCCGACGTCACCGCGGCCGGCTACGACGAGGTCCTCGCCGACCCGCGCGTCGACGCCGTGTACGTCTCGACCGTCCACACCGGGCACGCACACCTCGTCCTGCGAGCGCTCGAGGCCGGGAAGGCGGTCCTCTGCGAGAAGCCGCTCGCCCCGAACCACGGCACCGCGATGGCGCTCGCCGACGCCGCGCGGCAGGCCGGGCTCCCGCTCGTCGAGGCCTACATGTACCGCTTCCACCCGCAGACCGCAGCGCTCCGCGAGTTGGTGCGCGACGGAGCGATCGGCGCGGTCACGCACATCGACGCGTCGTTCGCGTTCCGCGCCGGGTCGCGCACCGGACGGCTCTTCGACGTCGACACCGCGGGGGGCGGCATCCTCGACGTCGGCGGGTACCCCGTCACGATGACCGCGGCGATCGTGCAGGCGGCCACGGGCGTCGCGGTCGCCGAGCCGACCGAGCTGACCGCGACGGGCACCCTCGGGCCGACGGGTGTCGACGAGTGGACCACAGCGCACCTCACCTACCCGTCCGGGATCACCGCGGTGGTCCGGACCGGTGTGCGGGTGCAGGACGAGAACGCCGTGACGGTGTACGGCACCCGCGGCCGGATCGTGCTCACCGACCCGTGGACGCTCGGCGACGACCCGACGATCGAGGTGCGCACGGTCGACGAGGAGCCCCGGACGCTGTCGTTCGCGGGCGCGGCGCCCTACGCGCTCGAGGCGGACGCGACGACCGCTGCCCTGCGCGAGGGCCGCACGGACGCGCCCGAGATGACGATCGATGAGTCCCTCGCGACCGCGAGGACCCTGGACCGCTGGCGCGAGGCGATCGGTCTCCGCTACCCGTTCGAGGCCGAGGACGCCGACATCCCGACGGTGAGCGGCCGGCCGTTGACGGTCGCGGCCCACGAGCCCGACCGGGCCGACAACCCGATGCGGTACGGGGAGATCCCCGGTGTCGGCAAGCGGCTCTCCCGGCTTGTCATGGGCGTCGACAACCAGCTGAACCTCGCCCACGCGAGCGCGATCTTCGACCACTTCGTCAGCCGCGGCGGCAACGTCTTCGACACCGGGTACATCTACGGCGGCGGCACGATGGAGGGCCGCCTCGGGAAGTGGATCCAGAACCGCGGCGTCCGCGAGGACGTGGTCGTCATCACGAAGGGCGCGCACACCCCGTTCTGCGACCCGGAGTCGCTGACCAAGCAGCTGCTCGAGAGCCTCGAGCGCCAGGGGACCGACTACGCGGACATCTACATGATGCACCGCGACAACGAGGACATCCCGGTGGGGGAGTTCGTCGACGTCCTCGACGAGCACCGCCGCGCCGGCCGCATCCGGGTGTTCGGCGGTTCGAACTGGAGCCTCGCGCGCTTCGACGAGGCGAACGCGTACGCTGCGGCGAACGGCAAGCACGGCTTCGAGGTGCTGAGCAACCACTTCGGCCTCGCCGAGGCGTACGACGTGCCGTGGGCGGGCTGCCGCCACGCGACCGACCCGGAGTCGAAGCGCTGGCTCGAGGAGCGCCAGGTCCCGCTGCTCCCGTGGTCGTCGCAGGCGCGCGGGTTCTTCACCGGCCGTGCGACCCCGGAGGACACCAGCGACGCCGAACTCGTCCGCTGCTACTACTCGGACGAGAACTTCGAGCGGCTCCGTCGGGCCAGGGAGCTCGGTGAGCAGTTCGGGGTGCCCGCCACGGCCATCGCCCTCGCCTACGTCCTGAACCAGCCGTTCCCGACGTTCCCGCTCTTCGGACCGCGTACGATCGCGGAAGCCCGGTCCTCGATGCAGGGCCTCTCCGTCGACCTCACTCCCGAACAGGTGGCATGGCTGGACCTCCGCGACTGACCGATCCGCTGAGCGCCGCGGGCGCGCCGGACCGCTCCGGCGTGCCCGCGGCGCAGGTACCGGCGGCGCAGACGACGGCGACCACCGCGGGACCCCGGGCCACGATCATCGACGTGGCTGCTGCCGCCGGGGTCTCCCGTCAGACGGTCACCCGCGCGATGAACGGCATGTCCGGGATCAGCGCGGCCACGAAGGAGCGGGTGCTCGCCGTCGCCGAGCAGCTCGCCTACCGCCCGTCGCGGTTCGGCCGCGGACTCGTCACGGGCGGCGACCACCAGCTCGGCCTGGTCGTCAACGACCTCCGGAACCCCTACTCCCCGCAGCTCGCGTCCGCCGTGTACCGGCTCGCTGCGGAGCAGGGCTGGAACGTCATGCTCGCCGACACCACGCTCGCCGGGGACGCCGACCGGATCGTCGCGGCGCTCGGCAGCCAGACGGACGTCGTCATCGGCTACCTCGGCAACCGGCGTGAGCGGTGGACCGCGCTCCTCGGATCCGTCCCCATGGTGGAGCTCGACCCGTCGGCGGACCCGCCCACCGCCGCCGTGTGGATCGACCCTGCGGAGGCCGTCGAGGAGCTCGCCGACCACCTCGTCGCGACCGGCGTCCGGCACCCCGTCGTGCTCGACAACTCGCAGCCGGGGCAGCCGAGCGCGCGGGGCGTCCTCATGCTCGACGCCCTCCACCGGCGCGGGTACCTGCCCGAACTCGTGCACGGGCCGCACGGCACGGCGGAGTGCGGCGCGGAGGAGACGACGAAGGTGCTGGCCCGCCGGCGCCGGCTCGACGCGATCCTCGCCTTCAACGACGTGATGGCTCTCGGGGTGCTGCAGGCATGCCGTCGCGCGGGCAAGGACGTCCCCGGTGACGTCCGCGTCGTCGGAGTGGACGGACTGCCCCTCGGTGCGCTCGTGTCACCCACCCTCACCACCCTGGCGGTCGACCTCGACGCCGTGGCCCGCGAGGCGCTGGACCTCGCGCTCGGGATGCTCGCGGGCGAGCTGCCGCGCAGCGGCGCGGCGGTGCAGCGCACGGTCCGGCACCGGTTGCTGGTGCGCGAGAGCGCGTAGCCGTCCCGCGTCGCGCCAGCGCGGCGCACCACGCACCGGCCTGGAGGCTCGTGGCGGGCCCGCACCGTGCCTCCCGGCCGCCTGTTGGTTGCATTTGCAACCAACACCGTCCAGACGGTACACTAACGGAGTCCTGACGGGGCGCGTGTCGATCTCCGCGCCCCGTCCCGGACCAACCCCACAGAAGTGCCGTCGACCTGGTCCGGCTCGAAGTCCTCCAGGAGTCCCCGTGTCCGCTCTGCTCACCAGCTCGGTCCCCACCGTCGCCACCGGCAGCCGTGCCCGACGGTTCGCCGCGCTCGCCGTGCTGATGCTGCCCGTGCTGCTCATCTCGGTCGACAACACCGTGCTGAGCTTCGCGCTCCCGTCGATCAGCCGTGCGCTCGACCCCGACGCCACGACCCAGCTGTGGATCGTCGACGCGTACCCGCTCGTGCTCGCCGGCCTGCTCGTGGTGATGGGCAGCATCGGCGACCGCATCGGGCGCCGCCGCATCCTCGTCGTCGGGGCGACCGGCTTCGCACTCCTGTCCGTGGCCGCGGCCTTCGCCACCGATGCGTGGATGCTCGTCGCCGCCCGGATCGCGATGGGCGTCTTCGGCGCGATGCTCATGCCGGCGACGCTCTCGATCATCCGCAACGTCTTCACGGACGCGGGGGAGCGGCGCATGGCGCTCGCCGTCTGGTCGACGATGTTCGCCGCCGGCAACGCCCTCGGACCGCTCGTCGGCGGGGTGCTGCTCGCGCACTTCCACTGGGGCAGCGTCTTCCTCGTCGCCGTGCCGATCCTCGTGCTCATGCTCGTCGGCGTGCCGTTCTTCGTGCCGGAGTCGCGTGACCCCGCTCCCGGGCCGGTCGACGTCCCGAGCATGCTGCTGTCGCTCGGCGCCCTCGGCCCCGTGGCCTGGGCGATCAAGTCGGTCGTGCACCCCGAGGAGCGCGGCCTCGCGATCGCGATGCTCGCGGTCGGTGTGGTCTGCGGCGTCGCGTTCGTCCGTCGTCAGCTGCGCTCCCGCACGCCGATGCTCGACCTGCAGCTCTTCCGGAGCACGGCCTTCACCGGCAGCGTGCTGATGAACCTCGCGGCGATGTTCTCGCTGACCGGCTTCCTGTTCTTCATCGCCCAGCACCTCCAGCTCGTCGCCGGCCTCGACCCCTTCACCTCCGGCGTCGTGCTCGTCCCCGGGTCCGTGCTGACGATCGTCGCCGGCCTCGTCGTCGTGCCGATCGTCGCCCGGGTCGCGCCGCGCTGGGTCGTCGCGGTGGCGCTGCTGTTCTCGGCGGCTGCGTACGCGATGGTCGCGATGCTCGGCCACAACGCCACGGTGGTCGCGCTCGGGTTCGCCTTCGTGCTGCTCGGCATCGGGATCGGCGCGTCCGAGACGGTCACGAACGACCTCATCATCTCCACGGCGCCCGCGGACAAGGCCGGTGCCGCGTCCGCACTGTCGGAGACGGCGTACGAGATCGGCGCCGTGCTCGGGACGGCGGTGCTCGGGACGATCCTGGCGACCGCGTACCGGGCACACGTCGTGGTGCCGGACGGGCTGTCGTCCACGGCGCACACGGCGGCGCAGGAGACCCTCGGCGGAGCGGTCTCGGCGGCCGCGGACCTCGGTGGCTCGGCGGGCCAGGCGCTCCTGGCGTCGGCACGTGCGGCGTTCGACTCCGGTGTGACCATCACCGGGTCGGTGGCCGCCGTGCTCATGGTCGTCGCGGCGTTCGGCGCCGTGGTGATGCTCCGCCGGCGGTAGGGGACCGGCCGCGGTCCGGATCTCGGTCGGTGCGCGTCGCGGTGTGGTCGCGGCGCGTCCCGCTCGGTGCGGTGCGCGTTCCGCTCCGTGCGAGTTTTCCTGCATGGTGCGAGCTCGTCGTCCTCGCACCACGTGTGGAACTTCGCACGGTCGGCCCGCGCGTCGCACCGTGCGTGGGCGGGCCGCGGCCCCTCGCACCGTGCGAGGGGCTGCGCCCCGCCAACGCCCCTGACGTCATCGAGCGTCGGGCGGCGTCACACGGCGCGCCCGGGATCGCGGGAACCTGTGAATCGTTGACCTCAACCCCGGTTCAGGTCCTACGTTGGGACCTGGCCGCGACGCACGCGGCCGAACCCCGATGACAGGAACGACCACGACCACGATGCCCGACGCGCCCGCGAACCTCGCCGAGGCCTACAAGTCCGCCTTCCGGGGCCACCCCGCCGGCGTCGCCGTGATCACCGCGGAGGGGCCGGACGGCCCGACCGGGCTCACGGCATCGAGCGTCGCGAGCGTCGCGGTCGACCCACCCGTGCTCGTCTTCTCGCTCTCGACGAACTCCGGCTCGGCCGGGGTCGTGCTCGGCGCGCCGCTCTTCGTCGTGCACCTCGTCGACTCGCACGGTGTCGCACTCGCGAAGCGCTTCGCGAGCACCGGGAGCCCCGCGGCCGACGACCCGATCTGGGGCACGCTGCCGTCCGGTGACCGCTACCTGCCGGGAGCCGCGACCGCGCTCCGGTGCCGCCCCCTCTCGACGACGCCGATCGGCTCGTCGACGGTCGTGGTGGCCGAGGTCCTCGACATCGTGGTCGGCCTCGAGCGCGGCGAGCCGCTCGTGTACCACAACCGGGAATTCCACTCCCTCACCGACCGTTCCCGGCTCTCGTGAGTCGCGGAGCACCGTTCCGCCAACCACCGATCGAAAGGACCTCACATGGCTGAGTACACCCTGCCGGAGCTGCCGTACGACTACGCGGCGCTCGAGCCGCACATCAGCGGCAAGATTATGCAGCTGCACCACGACAAGCACCACCAGACCTACGTGACGGGCGCCAACACCGCGCTCGAGCAGCTCGCCGAGGCGCGCGAGTCGGGCAACCTGGCGAACGTGAACAAGCTCGAGAAGGACCTCGCGTTCAACCTCGGTGGCCACGTCAACCACTCGATCTTCTGGACCAACCTCGGCCCGGACACCAAGGTCCCCGAGGGCGAGCTCGCCGCGGCGATCGACGAGTTCTTCGGCTCGTTCGAGAAGTTCCAGGCGCAGTTCACCGCCGTCGCCACGGGCATCCAGGGCTCCGGCTGGTCGGTGCTCGCGTGGGACCAGGTCGGCCAGAAGCTGACCACCTTCCAGCTCTTCGACCAGCAGGCCAACGTGCCGCTGGGTGTCGTGCCGATCTTCATGCTCGACATGTGGGAGCACGCGTTCTACCTCGACTACCTCAACGTCAAGGCGGACTACGTGAAGGCCGTGTGGAACATCGTCGACTGGGAGAACGTGGCGGCGCGTTTCGCGAACGCGAAGTCGCAGAGCTTCGTCACGCTCTGAGTGGCGTGCGGCTGGTCGCCTGACGCGACCAGCGGAACGGCCTGGAGGCGCGGTGCCAGCT
>NZ_JBPUGH010000044.1:0-21138 GCF_051548005.1 Curtobacterium flaccumfaciens
GCCGCGACCCGTCGCTCGGCCTGGCGCACCATCGGGACGGCCCCGAGCGCACCGAGGGCGCGTCCCAGGTCGCCCACCTCGACGACCCCGGTCCCGACGAGCCCCCGCACCGCGTCCTCGTCAGCGGGGTGCATCCCGCCAGACCGCACGCCGCCGACGCCCGTACCGCCGGTGCCGCCGGTGCCGCCGGTGCCGCCGGTGCCCGCGCCACCAGGACCTGGGCCGGGTGCTCGCAGCAGGTCGACGGCGGTCCGGAGCGGCGCCGTGACGCGGAGGCCGGCGACGACGCGCACGTCATCGGGGAGCAGCGCGACCTCGCGGACGTGGACGGCGGCCGGATCGACCCGGAGCCGGACCCGGGAGGGCACGACGCACTCGAGTGGGCAGGGCGGCCGGGAGAGCGCTCCCCAGACCCAGGCGGCTGTGCGGTGGGCGGCGACGAGCCGGTCGTCCGGCAGCGACCAGGCGACGGCCTCGGCACGGAGTGCGGCGTCCTGTGGCTCGGCGGGGGAGGCCCAGCACGCACCGACCGGCACGAGTTCACCGGCGAGCACCGCGGCCCGCAGTTCGGCCTCCGGCCAGTCGTCGGTCGTCAGGAGGCGCGGGCGGGGCACCCCGTCATCCTGCCGGACCGGACTGCGCGACCACGCGGCCCTGTGGACAGCCACCTGCGGACGGGAGGCGCGTGGCGGGGACGACGCGTGGCTCCAGGGCGGCGGGGATCAGCGCCGGAGCAGCAGGAGCAACAGGAACAGCAGGAGCAGCCGGACCAGCAGGGGCAGCAAGAACAGCGGGTGCCGCAGCGACGACGCGAGCGCCCCCGCCGCAGCTCGGAGCAGGCCCGTCAGCGCAGGACGTCCGCCCGGTGCACGAGCGCGGCCGCGCCGATGAGCGGACCGTCCTGCGACAGTCCGGTGGGGACGATCCGCACCTTCGTCACGAACGGGAACTCGACCCGCTCGGCCACGGCCTGCCGGGCGAACTCGAAGAGGTCCGGTGTGACGTGCGAGAAGCCGCCACCGATCGCGACGACCTCGAGGTCGACCAGGCTCGTCGCCGCGGCGATCGCCTGCCCGAGCGCACGTCCGCTGCGCCGGACGGCCGCGACGGCGATCTCGTCACCGGCGGCGTACGCGGCGGCGAGCTCCTCGCCCGTCGTGCCCGCGAAGCCCTGGCGCTGCGCCCAGGCGACGGTCTTCGGGCCGCTCGCGACGGCCTCGAGGCAGCCCGTGCCGCCGCACGCGCACGGGTCGTCGAACCCACCGCACTCGACGTGCCCGATGTGGCCGGCGTTGCCCGTCGGACCGCTGACGGTGCGGCCGTGCAGGATGAGCCCGCCGCCGACACCGGTGGAGACGATCATGCCCATCACGTGGTCGGACCCCTGCGCGGCTCCGACCCAGTGCTCGGCGAGGGTGATCGCGAGGCCGTCCATGCGCAGCGTCACCGGGACGCCGGCGGGCACGTGCTGCGCGACCCGGTCCCGCAGCGGGTAGCCCCGCCAGACGGGCATGTTGAGCGGCGACACGAGGCCGTTGACCTCGTCGACGGGCCCGGCTGAGCCGATGCCGACGCCGACGAGGACCGCGTCCGCGGGCAGGGTCGCGAGCGTGGCGGTCACGACCTCGTCGACCGCGGCCTGCAGCTCGTCCGAGGTACGGCCGGGGCCGGTCGGGCTGCGGTGCCGCGTGGTCGGCAGGACCACGCCCTGGTCGGTGACCAGGGCGGCCTCGACCTTCGTGCCACCGAGGTCGACGGCGAGGGCGAGGGACTGGCCCGCGGGGAGGGTGGTGCTGTCGGTCATGATCGCTCCGGTGCGACGGCCTGGAGGCACGGTGCACGTCCGCGACGCACGCTGGCGTCCGGCGGGTGCCCGGCCCCGGCGGGGATTGGGGTCAGTAGGACGAGGTGTCGTCGCCGAGCGACGACGCGGCGCCGGTCTCGCTGCGGTGCGCGAGCTCGTCGAGGATGCGCGCCGAGGCGCTCGTGCCGATGCGGTCCGCGCCCGCGTCGACCATCTCGAGGAGGGTGTCCAGCCCGCGGACGCCCCCGGAGGCCTTCACGCCGGTGTCCGCACCGACGGTCTCGCGCATGAGGCGGATGTGCTCGGCCGTCGCACCCCCGCCGGCGAAGCCGGTCGAGGTCTTCACGAACGCGGCGCCCGCGCGCTGTGCAGCGCGTGAGGCGGCGACGATCTCGTCGTCGGTGAGGAACGCGGTCTCGAGGATGACCTTGACGACGGTGCTGCCCGCGGCGTCGACGACGGCACGGACGTCCTGCTCGACGCGCTCCCAGTCGCCGGACTTCGCGGCGCCGATGTTCTGCACCATGTCGAGCTCGAACGCGCCGTCCGCGAGGGCCTGCAACGACTCGGCGACCTTGGCCGCGGTCGAGGTGGTGCCGTGCGGGAAGCCGATCACCGTGCCGACGCCGACCCCGGTGCCGGTCAGACGCTCGACGGCGTGCGCGACGTCGCTCGGGCGGACGCACACGCTGAACACGCGGTACGCGGCGGCCTCGTCGAGCTGGGCGTCGACGTCCGCGCGGGTGAGCTCGGGCTTCAGGATCGCGTGGTCGATGAGGGCCCGGACCGCGTCCGCGTCGAGGTGGCCTGGGGTGGGGATGGCTGCGTTGTCCACCCGGCAAGCCTACCCGGAGGCGGCGCGCGTACCGTGCCCCACATGCACGTCCTCGTCACCGGCGCCACCGGGTACATCGGCGGCCGCCTCGTCCCCAGACTCCTCGAAGCCGGTCACACCGTGCGGGTCTTCGCACGCACGCCACGGAAGCTGCAGGACGTCCCCTGGCACGACGACGTGGAGATCGCGGAGGGCGACCTCTCGGACGCCCGGGCCGTGCGCGCCGCCGTCGAGGGGATCGACGCGGTCTACTACCTGGCCCACGCGATGGGGGCGGACGGCGACTTCGAGCGCGCCGAGACGCAGGCGGCCGGCACGATGGGCCACGAGGCACGCGTGGCCGGGGTCCGACGGTTCGTCTACCTGGGCGGGCTGCACCCCGACGGCGAGCTGTCGAGGCACCTGCGCAGCCGCAAGGAGGTCGGGGACGTCCTGCTGCGCTCGGGCGTGCCGACGATCGCGTACCAGGCGGGTGTGGTGATCGGCTCCGGCAGCACCTCGTTCGAGATGATCCGGCACGTCACCGACGTCCTGCCGTGGATGCCCGCGCCGAAGTGGGTCCGGAACCACATCCAGCCGATCGCGATCCGCGACGTCCTGTACTACCTCGTCAAGGCCCTCGACATCCCGGCCGACGTCAACCGCACGTTCGACATCGGCGGCCCGGACGTCCTGCGCTACGGCCAGATGCTCAACGGCTACGCGGTCGAGGCGAAGCTGCCGCAGCGGGCGATCGCCTCGCTCCCGGTGCTCACCCCCGGGCTCGCCGCGCACTGGTTCAACATCGTGACGCCCATCCCGCGGAAGCTCGCCCGGCCGATCATCGAGTCGCTGCAGTTCGAGTGCGTCCAGCGCGAGCACGACATCGACGAGTACGTCCCGCAACCGGAGGGCGGGCTCACCCCGTACCGGCGCGCCGTCCGACTGGCGCTGCAGCGCATGCGCACGGGCGAGGTCGAGACGAGCTGGCGCAACGCGACCCTCGCCGCGACCCCGGCCGACCCGCTGCCGAGCGACCCGGACTGGGCCGGGCACACCGTGTACGTCGACGACCGCAAGCGGCACACCGAGGCGTCGGCCCAGGAGGTCTGGCGGGTCGTCGAGTCCATCGGCGGCGACAACGGCTGGTACTCGTTCCCGCTCGCCTGGGTCGCCCGCGGGTGGATGGACAAGATCGCCGGCGGCGTCGGGCTGAGCCGGGGCCGGCGGGACCCACAGCGCCTGGAGCAGGGCGACGCCCTCGACTGGTGGCGGGTCGAACAGCTCGACCGCGGGCGGTACCTGCGGCTCCGCGCGGAGTTCAAGTCACCGGGCCGAGCGTGGCTCGAGATGACGGTGACGCCGTCGCCGGACGGTGGCAGCGACTACCACCAGCGAGCGATCTACTTCCCGCAGGGACTGTCCGGCCGCCTCTACTGGTACTCGATCCTCCCGTTCCACGGAGTGATCTTCCCGGGCATGGTCGAGCGCATCACGGCGGCGGCCGAGCGCGAGTCGCACAACACCGACTCGACCTCCCGCAACCGCACCCACCAGAATGATGGTGCTGACACGTCGCACGAGGAGGCAGCATGACCGAGGACCGACCCACCGTCCTGTTCCTGGGGGACAGCATCACCGAGGCAGGGGACTGGGAGAACCGGCTGCCCGCCGAGCGCACGCTGAACCTGGGCGTCGGCGGGGACACCACCGACGGCGTCCTGGAGCGGCTCGACGCCGTGGTGGCCGCCGAACCCGAGGTGATCGTCCTGCTCATCGGCACGAACGACTTCGGCAACCACCGCGCGAGCGTGGAGCACGTCGTCCGCAACGTCGAGACGATCCTCGTGACCCTCCGCCGAGAGCTTCCCGGTGTCCGGCTGCTCCTGGTCTCGGTCCTGCCGAGGCAGGCCGAGTTCCGCGCGAAGATCGAGGAGGCCAACAGACACCTCCGGCAGTTCGTCGCCACCTGCCACGCCCAGTACCTCGACGCGTGGCCCGCCCTCGCCGACGGGGACCACCTCGCGGACCGTTACTCCGACGACGGCCTGCACCTCAACGACGAGGGCTACCGCGCGTACCTCGACGAACTCGAGCCCGCCCTCGAACGAGTGCGGGACCTGCCGCCGATGTCGCGTCCGTTCCGGGCGATCGACCTCGACGGCGCCTCCGCCTGATGGCACCGAGGAAGGGACGACCCGCGATCGGGTCGTCCCAGCAGGGCGTGCCCGCGACCTCGACCCCGCGACCGACGCAACGGACCGCCGGTGGGGAACGGGAACTCCCGCCGTACACCCGTCCGGCGCTCGCGCCCTCGTTGCTCGCGGCCGTCGTGCTGCTCGCGTGCGTCGCGCTCATCGACGCCTCGGCGTTCGTGTTCGCCCGGTGGGGCGTCACCGTGCTCGCCCTGATCATCCTCGTGTTCGCGGTGCGCGGGCGCGCGTGGTGGGCAGCGGCGCTGATGGCCGCCGTGGCGGTGTGCTGGAACCCGCTCGTCGTCGTGCCGATCTCCGGTCAGGTCTGGGCGGCCCTGCAGATCGTCGCCGCGGCGCTCTTCATCGTGGTCGGGCTCGCCGTGAAGGTGCCGCGCGAGACGGACGCAGCGGGGCGCTGACCCCGCCGCCGCGCGCACACCGAGCGTCGCGAGGCGGAGGTGGGGCGTGCCTCCCGGCAGGTCTGGACGGCCGCGGCACGAGACTGGGACGGGTCGTGTCCCACGGCCCGACGTGACCGCCGGGCCTGCACGGGGACCGGCGCACCAGCGGTCCACGTGGACGGTAGGATCAGTCAGTCGGGTGCAGGACCCGACCGAACGACCCGAAGGGCATGGATGAGCGACGAGACCGAGCCGGTGACCGAGAGTCCACTGCTGACCCCTCGCCCGTCGTCCGGCGGTCTCGACCGGCCCGACGTCGTGGTGCGGAAGGGTCGTCTCACGCTCGTCAACGGCCACCTGACGCCCCAGCAGTCCATGATCGAGGACCTGTTGTTCCTCGACGACGCCCTCACCGCCGGTGACGTCGACCACCTGCTCATCCGCGGCAACGACCAGCGACCGGTGATCGCCGTCGACGAGCGCGACCGGCAGCGTGCCGAGAGCGCGATCATGGCGGCGGCCGCGAACGAGCCCTTCTACGCGAAGCCGCCGAAGCGGCCCGCCGTGCTCGTCCTCGACGACGGCCTCGGGGCGCCCGACGAGCCGGTCCTTCGTCTCTTCCGGCCGCGCGTCGAACCGATCGGGCGGCTGCGTTACGGCGCTGAGACGAGCGTGCAGCTCGAGTTCTGGCGGGTCACCGACATCGAGGTCCTGGCACCCGTCGAGAACGCCCTGATGCGCCGGAGCCTGCCGATCGAAGAGTTCGTGCTCGTCGACATCGACCGGTACGGCCGCACCTGGCGCACCGTCGAGCACATGTTCGACGACCACGTCTCGGACATCCGCTTCCCGATCGACATCGTGTTCTCGTGGGTCGACGGCAACGCGATCGAGTACCAGCGGGCCCGTCAGGCCGCGCAGGCGAACGCGGTCCTGGGAGAGGGCGACGACGCCCCGGCCCGGTTCCGGCAGATCGACGAGCTGAAGTACGCGCTCCGGTCGGTGCACACCTTCGCGCCGTGGATCCGGCAGATCTACATCGCGACGGACTCGCCGGCGCCGAAGTGGCTCGCCGACCACCCGAAGGTGCGCATCGTCCGCAGCGAGGAGTTCTTCGCCGACCCGTCCGTGCTGCCGACGCACAACTCGCAGGCCGTCGAGTCGCAGCTGCACCACATCCCGGGCATCAGCGAGCACTTCATCTACTCGAACGACGACATGTTCTTCGGTCGCCTGGCGGACTCGTCGGTGTTCTTCAGCCCGGGCTCGGTCACGAAGTTCATCGTCGCCGACACCCGCATCGGGCTCGGCTCGAACAACCCCGCCCGCAGTGGGTTCGAGAACTCCGCCCGGGTCAACCGACGCCTGCTGCAGCAGCGGTTCGGCGCGGTGACGACCCGGCACCTCGAGCACGCGCCGACCCCGCTCCGGGCGTCGATCATGACCGAGATGGAGCACGAGTTCGCGGACGAGTTCCGCGCCACGGCCGCATCGCGGTTCCGTGCCGCGGACAACATCTCCGTGACGAACTCGCTGTACCACTACTACGCGCTGCTCACGGGTCGGGCGATCATCCAGGAGAACTCCTCGGTGCGGTACGTCGACACGACGATGCAGTCCGGGCTCAAGACCCTCGACGACCTGCTCAAGAAGCGGAACGTGGACTTCTTCTGCCTGAACGACGGCAGCTTCCCGGAGGTCAGCGACGAGGAGCGGACCGAGCGCGTGACGGACTTCCTCGAGAAGTACTTCCCGTTCCCCGCGCCGTGGGAGCGGCCCGGCGCCTAGGACGCACCAGCGTCCGGCCGGGTCGCTCCGAGCGATCCTGCGAGCCCGGCGCCGGGAGCCGACCACGGACGCCAGGTGCTCGTGGCCGTGCTCGTGCTCGTGTCCGTGTCCGTGTCCGTGTCGCGAAACGCGCTCGTTCCGACGTGTCACGCGTCGATCGACACGCGGGACGTCGGAGCGGGCGCGTTTCTCCGGCCTACGGGTGGACGGGGGAGAGCGGCACCGAGTCGAGCGTGAACACGGGGATGCTCGACGTCACCGGCGCCGGCTCGACCGCCGGGGCGATCCGAACGCCGGCGGCAGCGAGTCGTGCCTCGGTCTCCGCTGCGGACACCGGCTCGCCCACCGTCGAGTAGTGCCCGATCGGGACCACCGAGTGCACGACGTTCCGTCCGTACACGTGCACGAGGTTGAAGGACTGCGCACCGTCGCGGCCCCGCGTGCCGGCCTGGTACTCCATGAGGTCCTGCGTGTAGCAGGTCGCACTCGCGACCGAGACGGGGATGCCCGCGAAGACGGCGCTCGTGGAGTAGTGCAGGTGTCCGGCGATGATGCCGATCACGTCGCTGGCCTCGACGACCTCGGCGAGTGACGCCTGGTCGCGGAGTTCGACCAGCACCGCGAGGTCCTGCACACTCGGTACGGGCGGGTGGTGCATCGCCAGGATGGTGCCGTGCGGTGCGGCCTCGGAGAGGACCTCGGCGAGCCAGTCGAGCTGCTCAGGCGAGACCTCGCCGTGGTGGTGGCCCGGCACGCTCGTGTCGAGGGTGATCACGCGCAGACCGTTGACGTCGTAGACGAAGTCGACGGGGCGGTCGGTCGGCTGGACGCCGAAGAGCTCCTGGCGGAAGGCCCCACGCTCGTCGTGGTTGCCCATCGCCCAGATGACCTGGGCACCGATCCGCGCCGCGGCGGGCTCGAGGAGATCGCGCACCCTGACGTAGGCGCCCGGCTCACCCTTGTCCGCGACGTCGCCGGTCACGACGATCGCCTCGGGCCGGGCGCCCGAGGCTTCGATGTCCGCGATGATCTCGGCCAGCCTCGCTGCCGGGTCGACGTCCCCGTAGAGCGGGCCGTCGCCGCTGACGAGGTGCGTGTCGCTGAGGTGGAGAAGGAAGTGGTTCGGCCTGGGGTGTTCGGCCGTCCGGCTGTCCATCGGTGTCTCGTTCCGTTGGCGGGTGCGTCGTACAACACGCTGCCACAGGATTCTGAACCGCCGGTGAACCGGAGGGGGGTGTTGTCGGAATGAGGCGAACGAACAAGCCCCCCGACCACGAAGTGGACGAGGGGCTTGTTCGTTCTTGCCGAGGAGTGTTCCTGCTAGTGGTTGCCGGCACCGACCGCGGCAGCAGGGTGCTCGCCCTCGGTGAGCTCGGGACCGTGGTGCGCGGCGTGCGCGGCCTCGAGCTCGGCCTTGGACACCGGCGCGATGCGGTCCTCGAAGAAGAACCGCGACACGCTCGCGCGAGCCTTCTGGAGCCCCGTGATGCGACCCCGGGCGTCGGGGCGGACCATGAGCGGCTTGTACTCGTTGAACTGCAGCAGGCGCCAGCGCTCGTACTCGTCGAGGGGCTCGTGCACCTCGATGTACTCGCCGTGGGGGAGGCGGACGATGCGGCCCGACTCGTACCCGTGCAGGACGATCTCGCGGTCCTTCTTCTGGAGAGCGAGGCACACGCGCTTCGTGATCCAGAAGGCGACGAACGGGCCGAGGACCGTCGTGGCCTGGATCACGTGGATCACGTGGTCGATCGAGACCATGAAGTGCGTCGCGATGATGTCCGATGACGCTGCCGCCCAGAGGCTCGCGTAGAGCGTGATGCCGGCCGCCCCGAGACCCGTGCGGGTCGGAGCGTTGCGCGGACGGTCGAGGATGTGGTGCTCGCGCTTGTCGCCCGTGACCCACGCCTCGACGAACGGGTAGATGAACATCGCCACGATGAGCGCCATCAGGACGGCGATCGGCACGAGGATGTTGAACGACACCGTGTAGCCGAACCAGACGACCTCCCAGTGCGGCGGCACCAGACGCAGCGCACCGTCGGCGAAGCCGATGTACCAGTCAGGCTGGGTACCGGCGGACACCGGGGACGGGTCGTACGGGCCGTAGTTCCAGATCGGGTTGATCGTGAACAGCGACGCGATGAGCGCCAGGATGCCGGCGACGATGAAGAAGAACCCACCGGCCTTCGCGGCGAACGCCGGGAGGATCGGGACACCCACGACGTTGTCGTTGGTCTTGCCCGGACCGGCGAACTGCGTGTGCTTGTTGATCACGACGAGCACGAGGTGGACACCGAGCACCGCGACCAGGATCGCGGGGAGCAGCAGGATGTGCAGCGTGTACAGACGGCCGACGATGTCGGTGCCGGGGAACTCGCCACCGAACAGCAGGTAGGCGATCCAGACACCGATCACCGGGACGCCCTCGATCATGCCGACGATGATGCGCAGGCCGTTGCCGGACAGCAGGTCGTCGGGGAGCGAGTAGCCCGTGAAGCCCTCGGCCATGGCGAGCACCCAGAGGACGAAGCCGAAGACCCAGTTGAGCTCACGCGGCTTGCGGAACGCGCCGGTGAAGAAGACGCGCGCCATGTGCAGCATCACCGAGGCGATGAAGAGCAGGGCCGCCCAGTGGTGGATCTGTCGGACGAAGAGGCCACCACGGATGTCGAACGAGATGTTCAGCGTCGACTGCAGCGCGGTCGACATCTCGACGCCCTTCAGCGGGACGTACGCGCCGTGGTAGACGACCTCGGCCATGGAGGCCTGGAAGAAGAACGTCAGGAACGTGCCCGAGAGCAGGATCACGACGAAGCTGTACAGCGCGACCTCGCCGAGCATGAAGCTCCAGTGGTCGGGGAAGATCTTGCGACCGACCTCCTTCACCAGGCCCGAGATGCTCGTGCGCTCGTCGATGTAGTTGGCAGCGGCCCCGATGATGCGGGAACCGCGTTCGGGCGCCGGCTTGGTGGCCGACGTCGTCGCGGGACGGGTGGTTGTGCTCATCAGCGCTCACGCTCCCAGAAGGACGGTCCGACGGGCTCGTGGAAGTCGCTCTGTGCGACCAGGTAGCCGTCGTCGTCGATCGCGATCGGAAGTTGGGGGAGGGGACGTGCAGCCGGTCCGAAGATGACCTCGCAGTTGTTCGCGACGTCGAAGGTCGACTGGTGGCACGGGCAGAGCAGGTGGTGCGTCTGCTGTTCGTACAGGGCGACCGGGCAACCGACGTGGGTGCAGATCTTCGAGTACGCGACGATGCCGTCGTAGCCCCAGTTCTCCTGGCCCTTGGCGGGGTGCAGGTCGTTGGGGTCGAGGCGCATGAGGAGGACGGCGGCCTTGGCCTTCTCCTCCAGCATGTCCTCCTTGTCGAGCATGCCGTCCGGGATGACGTGGAACACCGAACCGATGGTCACGTCGGACGCCTTGATCGGAAGACCCGTCGGGTCCTTCGTCAGGCGCGTGCCCTTCGCCCACATGGTGTGGCGGAGGAGTTCGTTCGGGTCGGCCGCCGGCGCGAGGTCGCGCACGAGGACGATGCCCGGGAGCGGGAAGGCGGCCAGCGCACCGATCATCGAGTTGCGGATCAGCTTGCGACGGCTGAACCCGGACTCCTTGTCGGCGAGCTGGAACGCCTCGACCGCCTTGGCACGGGTCGCGTCGGTGCCGCGGGTGCCGTGGCGCATCTCGGTGATCTCACGGTCGACCACGAGGGACTTCGACCAGTAGACGGCACCGAGGCCGAGCGCGAGGAGCGCCAGCGTGATCGACAGCCCGAGCCAGAGGTTGGCCAGGCGGACCGTGCTGAAGTCGTCTTCCTTGATCGGGAAGGCGACGTACGCCGCGATCGCGAGGACGCTGCCCACGATCGAGAGGTAGAAGAACGTCGCGACCTGGCGCTCGGCCAGCCGCTGCTTCTTCGGGTCGACGTCCGTGCGACGCGCGCGGTGCGGCGGCTCGCCCGGGTTCTCGAACGGGTCCGCGGGCACGACCGCGGTGCCGACCGAGGCGGTGGTTCCGTGCGTCGTGCCGTGCTTCTCGACAGCCGAGGACGAGTTCAGTGCCTCGTCGTCGTGCTCTGCCATGGTGTTCCCTTCAGTGTCGTTCGACACGGACGATCAGTTGGACTTCGCGGTCAGCCAGACCGTCATCGCGACGACGGCGCCGAGTCCGAAGATCCAGATGAACAGACCCTCGGCCACCGGCCCGATGGAGCCGAGCGCGAAGCCGCCGGGCGACTTGTTGTCCTGCACGTACTTGAGGTACGAGATGACGTCGGCCTTCTGCTGCGGGGTCAGGTTCAGGTCGTTGAAGACCGGCATGTTCTGCGGGCCCGTGAGCATGGCCTCGTAGATGTGCTTGCCCGAGACGCTCTGCAGGTTCGGTGCGTACTTGCCCTCGGTCAGCGCACCGCCGGCACCGGCCACGTTGTGGCACATGGCGCAGTTGATGCGGAAGAGCTCGGCGCCCTCGGCGGCGTCGCCCTTGCCGTCCGTGAGGTCGCTCGACGGCACGGCGGGTCCGGGGGCGAGCGACGCGACGTACTGCGCGAGTGCGTCGACCTGCTCGTCGGTGAACTGCGCCGGCTTCTCCTCGGCCTGGGGGCCCGAGGCAGCCATCGGCATGCGACCGGTACCGACCTGGAAGTCGACGGACGCGGCGCCGACGCCGATGAGGGACGGACCCTCGCCGGTGCCCTGGGCGTTGAGGCCGTGGCAGGTCGCGCAGTTCGAGGCGAAGAGCTTCTCGCCCTCGTTGACCTTCGACTGGGTCGACGCGGCGGAGACGCTGCTCGTGCTGTCGTCGGCGTTCGCCGTGGAGCTGAACAGCGCGTAGGCACCGCCGGTCGTCATCAGGCCGACGACGATGAGCGAGACGGTCGCCAGGGGAGACCGACGGCCCTTCTTGGACTTGGTTCTGTTGAACATGCTGTGGGGGCTATCCAGTTCTACTTGAGCAGGTAGATGACGGCGAAGAGGCCGATCCAGACGACGTCGACGAAGTGCCAGTAGTACGACACGACGATCGCGGTGGTCGCTTCCTTGTGACCGAAGTTCTTGGCGGCGAACCCGCGACCGAGGGTCAGCAGGAACGCGATGAGGCCACCCGTGACGTGGAGGCCGTGGAAGCCGGTCGTCATGTAGAAGGCCGAGCCGTAGGCGCTGGAGGAGAGCGTCACGCCCTCGTGCCAGAGGTTGGCGTACTCGAAGATCTGCCCGCAGACGAAGATCGCACCCATGCAGTAGGTGACGAAGAACCACTCGGTCATGCCCCAGTGGCGCGGGTTCCAGCTCGTGCGGTGCACCTGGAAGCGCTCGGCGGCGAAGACCGCGAACTGGCAGGCGAAGCTGGACAGCACCAGGATGATCGTGTTCACCGACGCGAACGGCACCTCGAGCTTGGCGGTCTCGGTGGCCCAGAGCTCGGGCGAGGTGCTGCGGAGCGTGAAGTAGATCGCGAACAGGCCGGCGAAGAACATGACCTCGCTGCCCAGCCACACGATCGTCCCCACGGCCACGGCGTTCGGCCTGTTGAGGACCGGTGCGGTGGCAGATCTGGAGAGAGGGGTGCTAGTCACAGACTCCATTATGGCCGAAACCACCGACAGTGTTTTCGCAGCCAACTGGTGGGTCGCTCGAACTCACTACGATCGGAGCATGCACGACCAACTGACCTGGCCCTCGGTGATCAGCGCGCTCATGGCGCGCCAGGACCTCTCGATCAGGCAGTCCACATGGGCCATGGAGGAGATCGTGCAGGGACGCGCGACGTCCGCCCAGATCGCCGCCTTCGCCGTCGCGCTCCGCGCCAAGGGCGAGACGGTCGACGAGGTCGTCGGCTTCCGCGATGCGATCCTCGACGCCGCGGTCCCGCTGGACGTCGACCCGATGGCGCTCGACATCGTGGGCACCGGAGGTGACGTCGTCGGCACGGTGAACGTCTCCACGATGGCTGCGATCGTGATCGCCGCCGCCGGCGTGCCCGTGGTGAAGCACGGCAACCGTGCGAGCTCGTCGAAGTCCGGATCGAGTGACGTCCTCGCCGCACTCGGCCTCGATCTCTCGATGGACGCCGCGCGTGTTGCGGACACCTTCCACCGCGTCGGGCTCACCTTCGCGTTCGCCAGCGCGTTCCACCCCGGCTTCGCGCACGCGGGTCCGGTCCGTCGAGAGATCGGCGTGCCGACCGTCTTCAACTTCCTCGGGCCGCTCGTCAACCCCGCACGGTGCGAGGCGAACGCGGTGGGCGTGGCGCAGCTCGAGCTCGTGCCGATCATCACGGGCGTGTTCCAGACCCGGGGCGCGACGGCCCTCGTGTTCCGGGGCGACGACGGTCTCGACGAACTCACCACCACCGGGCACAGCCACATCTGGGAGGTCACCGGCGGGCGCGTCATCGAGCACGACCTGGACCCGCGTGACCTCGGCATCGCCCGGGCGCGGACGGAGGACCTGCTCGGCGGCGACCCGGAGCACAACGCGGCCGTGGTGCACCGCGTCCTCGCGGGGGAGACCGGACCCGTCCGTGACATCGTGCTGCTCAACGCGGCGGCGGGACTCGTGTCCTTCCGGCTCGCGGAGACCCCTGCCGAGGCGGACCGTCCGATCCTGCAGCGCTTCCGCGAACAGCTCGCCGTCGCGGCCGAGGCGATCGACTCCGGCGCCGCGGCCCGCAAGCTGGCCGACTGGGTCGGCGTCGCACCCGCCGCCTGACGACGTCGCCGCGACGACGGTCCGGCGGGACCGGGTCTCGGCAGCTCCGACGGTCCGACGGAACCTGGTTCCGGCAGGTCGGAACCAGGTTCCGGACACGGCACCGTGGAACAGCGTGGTGCTGTGTCCGGAACCTGGTTCCGCACGACCTTGCGAGCCGCGGGCGTGAGCAGCGGGGAGCGAGCGCCCCGCGCCCACCGCAATGACCGGGGCCACGTCGCCGGTTCCTGACCGACGCGCCAGCGGCGGGCAGGCGGTGCCGACGGGGAGAGGCGCGGTGCCGGTCCGTCGGACCCGCACCGCGCCTCCAGGCGGTCACGTCAGCAGTTGACTACTGGACGTCCTCGTCGACCCAGTCGAAGGTCTTCGTGACGGCCTTCTTCCAGAGACGGAGCTGGCGGTCGCGCTCGGCGTCGTCGAGCTGCGGCTCCCAGCGCTGGTCCTCCTGCCAGTTCGCGCGGAGCTCGTCGAGGTTCGCCCAGAAGCCGACGGCGAGGCCGGCGGCGTAGGCGGCACCGAGGGCCGTGGTCTCCGCGACGACCGGTCGGACGACCGGCACGTTGAGGATGTCGGCCTGGAACTGCATGAGCTCGTTGTTCGCGGTCATGCCGCCGTCGACCTTGAGCTCGGTCAGGTCCACACCGGAGTCGGCGTTCACCGCGTCGAGGACCTCGCGGGTCTGCAGCGCCGTCGCCTCGAGGGCGGCACGGGCGATGTGGCCCTTGTTGACGTAGCGCGTGAGGCCGACGATCGCGCCGCGGGCGTCCGGTCGCCAGTACGGCGCGAAGAGGCCCGAGAACGCGGGGACGAAGTAGACGCCACCGTTGTCCTCGACGGTCTTGGCGAGGGCCTCGACCTCCGGGGCGCTGCCGATGAGACCGAGGTTGTCGCGGAGCCACTGGATGAGCGATCCGGTGACGGCGATCGACCCCTCGAGGGCGTAGTGGGTCTCCTGGTCGCCGAGCTTGTAGCCGACGGTCGTGAGGAGGCCGTTCTCCGACCGGACGATCTCGGTGCCCGTGTTGAAGATGAGGAAGTTGCCGGTGCCGTAGGTGTTCTTCGACTCGCCCTGGTCGAACGCTGCCTGGCCGAAGGTCGCGGCCTGCTGGTCGCCCAGGATGCCGGCGATCGGGACCTCGCGGAGGAGGTTCGACGACTCGACGTGGCCGTAGACCTCGGACGAGCTGACGATCTCGGGGAGCATCGACTTCGGCACGCCGAAGTCGGCGAGGATGTCGTCGCGCCACTCGAGCGTCTCGAGGTCCATGAACAGGGTGCGCGACGCGTTCGTGACGTCCGTCTTGTGCACGCCGCCGTCGACGCCACCCGTGAGGTTCCAGAGGACCCAGGTGTCGGTCGTGCCGAAGAGGAGGTCGCCCGCCTCGGCCTTCTCGCGGGCGCCGTCGACGTTGTCGAGGATCCAGACGATCTTGGTGCCGGCGAAGTAGGTGGCGAGGGGGAGACCGACGACCGACTTGTAGCGGTCGGTGTCACCGTCGGCCAGCTTGTCGACGATGGCCTGGGTGCGGGTGTCCTGCCAGACGATCGCGTTGTAGACCGGCTTGCCGGTGTTCTTGTCCCAGACCACCGCGGTCTCGCGCTGGTTCGTGATGCCGACGGCGGCGACGTCGTGCCGCGTGATGTCGGCGCGGGAGAGCGCCTGGCCGATGACCTCGCGGGTGTTGTCCCAGATCTCGGCCGGGTCGTGCTCGACCCATCCGGCGCGCGGGAAGATCTGCTCGTGCTCCTTCTGTCCGACGGACACGATGGAACCGGAGTGGTCGAACACGATCGCTCGGGTCGAGGTGGTGCCCTGGTCGATGGCGACGATGTAGTCGGCCATTGGTGCTCCTTACGGGTGTCGGTGTCACGGTCGGCTGCGGTGCCGACCGGGCTTCGGGTGCCGGACCGGCGGCTGTGCCGGTCGGGCGGGGTGCGGACCGGCGGCTGTGCCGGTCGGGCTGGGTGCGGACCGGCTGCTGTGCCGGTCGGGCTGGGTGCCGGACCGGCTGCTCTGCGCCGGTCGGGCTGGGTGCCGCGGTCGACGTCGGAGTCGGCGTCGACCGCGGCGGAGGGGCTAGGAGACGATCGGGAGCAGGAACGTCGATGCGCCGGCGGCGAGCGCACCACCGATGAGCGGACCGACCACCGGCACCCACGCGTACGACCAGTCGGACGAACCCTTGCCCTTGATCGGGAGGAAGGCGTGCGCGATGCGCGGGCCGAGGTCACGGGCGGGATTGATGGCGTACCCGGTCGGGCCCCCGAGGGAGACACCGATCGCGATCACGAGGAAGGCGACCGGGACGGCGCCGAGTTCGGCCGGTGTCTTGCCATTCGTGAAGGCGAGGACGACGAAGACGAGGACGAACGTGCCGATGATCTCGGTCACGACGTTCCATGCGTAGCTGCGGATCGCCGGGCCGGTCGAGAAGACGCCGAGCTTGGCGGCCGGGTCCGGCTCCTCGTCGAAGTGCTGCTTGTAGGCGAGCCAGACGATGACCGCACCGATGATCGCGCCGATGAGCTGCGCGAGCCAGTAGAGGAACATCTCGCCGACGGTGATCTTGCCGAGCAGCGCGAGCGCGAGGCTCACCGCGGGGTTGAGCTGGCCTCCGGAGCTGTACGACACGGTGACGCCGGCGAAGACCGCGAAGCCCCAACCGATCGTGACCATGAGGAAGCCCGCGCCGAAGCCCTTGGACTTGGTCAGGGACACGGCGGCGACGACACCGCCACCGAGGATGATGAGCATCGCCGTGCCGACGAGCTCGGAGAGGAAATTGACGCCGATGCCGTCCATCGGTGACCTCCAGTGCGTGAGGGTTGGGGGTCCGGTGGTGCGGGTCCGGCACTCCCCGTTGAGTGATTGGGGCGAGCATACTGACGCGGATCGCGGCTCCGCGACGGAATCGCGAGCGATCCGCGGGAAAGTGCACGAACGTGCAACCGCGGTGCGAGATCGCCCGACCTGGGCGGCTTCCCCGCCGCGATCCTGATGCACGAACGTGCACGGAGGGCGAACGGGCGCCCGCTGTAGGGTGAACCCGTCACCGCAGCGGTGCACCCGTCACCGTCGACGAAGGAGTTCGCGCATGAAGAAGCTCATCAACGACCCGCACGCCGTGGTCGACGAGACCGTCCGCGGGTTCGCCCGGGCACACGCCGGGCACGTGGTCCTGGTCGAGGACCCGATCCACCTGCACCGCGTCGATGCACCCGTCTCCGGCAAGGTCGGCATCGTGAGCGGTGGCGGCAGCGGACACGAGCCCCTGCACGCCGGGTTCGTCGGGTACGGGATGCTCGACGCCGCCGTCCCGGGGCCGGTGTTCACCAGCCCGACGCCGGACCCGATCGTCGCCGCGACCAAGGCCGTCGACGGGGGAGCGGGCGTGCTCCACATCGTCAAGAACTACACCGGCGACGTCCTCAACTTCGAGACCGCCGCCGAGCTCGCCGCGATGGACGACGTCCGCGTCGAGTCGGTCGTGGTGGACGACGACGTCGCGGTGCAGGACTCGCTGTACACCGCCGGTCGTCGAGGCGTCGCGGGCACCGTGGTCGTCGAGAAGTGCGCGGGCGCCGCGGCCGAGCGCGGCGACGACCTCGACGCCGTCGCAGCGGTCGCCCGTCACGTCAACGAGGTCACCCGGTCGATGGGCCTCGCCCTGTCGTCCGGCACCGTCCCGCACGCCGGCGAGCCGTCCTTCACCCTCGCCGACGACGAGGTCGAGCTCGGGATCGGGATCCACGGCGAGCCCGGCCGCGAGCGCATCCCGATGGCCCCGGCGGACGACCTGGTCGACCGCGTGCTCGAGCCGATCCTCACCGACCTCGACGCGCCGGCGGGTTCGAAGCTGCTGCTCCTCGTGAACGGCATGGGCGGCACACCGCTGTCCGAGCTCTACATCGCCTACCGACGCGCCGAGGAGGTCCTCTCCGACCGCGGCCACGAGGTCACGCGTAGTTTGGTCGGCAACTACGTCACGTCCCTCGAGATGCAGGGGTTCTCGTTGACCGTCACCGTGCTCGACGACGAACTCACCGCCCTCTGGGACGCCCCGGTGGAGACCCCGGCCCTGCGCTGGGGTCGCTGAACCACCGGACCACGACCCCGGCCCCGACGACGGGCCGGTCGCAGAAGGGACACCGCATTGGCGCTCGACACCGCATGGGCCATCGACTGGGTGCGTCGCTCGGCAGCGACGATCGACGACCACCGCGCCGAGCTCGTGACGCTCGACCGCGAGATCGGCGACGGGGACCACGGCGAGAACCTCGACCGTGGCTTCCGGGCCGTCGTCGAGGCGCTCGACGCCGGGTCGTTCGACACCCCGGGGGCCGTCTTCAAGACGGTCGCGACCAAGCTCATCTCCACGGTCGGCGGTGCGGCGGGGCCCCTGTTCGGCACGGCGTACCTCAAGGCTGCGCAGGCCGCCGGTGACGCCGAGACGCTCGACGCGTCGGCGCTCGTGGCCGTCCTGACCGCGGCGCGGGACGGCATCGTCTCGCGTGGCAAGGCAGAGGTCGGGGACAAGACGATGGTGGACGCGTGGACGCCCGCGGTGGACGCCGCCGCGTCGGCCGCGAGCGACGGCGCGACCCCGGAACAGGTCCTCGCCGCCGCAGCGGACGCCGCCGCGACCGGCGCCGAGTCCACCGACGCGCTCGTCGCGCGGAAGGGTCGTGCGAGCTACCTCGGCGAGCGTGCCGTCGGTCACCGCGATCCCGGGGCCCAGTCGACGGTCTACCTCCTGCGCGCCGCGGTGGACGCCGCGTGACCGTCGGCATCCTCGTCGTCTCGCACAGCGCCGCCGTGGCCTCCGGGACCGTCGAGCTGGCCCGGCAGATGGCCGCGGACGTCCCGCTCGTGGCGGCCGGGGGCACCGAGGACGGCGGGATCGGCACCTCGTTCGAGGCCATCACCGCGGGGCTCGAGGAGCTCCGGGACGCCGACGGGATCGTCGTCCTGTGCGACCTCGGCTCCGCCTACCTGACGACCGACACGGCGCTCGACTTCCTCGACGACGACGACCGAGCCCGGGTCCACGTCTCGCATGCGCCGCTCGTCGAGGGAACGGTCGCCGCGGCGGTCGCCGCGCAGACCGGCGGCGACGTGACGGCGGTCCTCGCCGCGGCCGCCAGCGCTGCAGGTCCGGTCGCCACGGACCAGCCGGGAGGCACGACACCCGACAGCACGTCGGCACCCGTCGACGGGGCGGTCGGGTCCAGCCCCGAGGACGCCGCTGTCGCCTCGGCCTCCGTCGAGCTCCGCAACGAGAGCGGGCTCCACGCCCGACCGGCGGCGGAGTTCGTCAAGACCGCCGCTCGGTTCGACGCCCGGGTCCGGGTGAACGGCGTCGATGCGAAGAGCCTCCTCGCGATCATGGCGCTCGCGCTCCCGAAGGGTGCGACGGTCGGCATCGAGGCGTCCGGGGACGACGCGCAGGACGCCGTCGATGCGCTCGTCGGGCTCGTGCGCTCCGGCTTCGGAGAGTGATCCACTCGCGAGCGTGACAGGGGTCAGCGTCCTCCGACCGGTCGCGTGCTGATCGACAGCGTCGCGGCGAGGTCGACGTCCTCGGGGGCTCCCGCGCCGCCGGCCGCGCGGAGCAGTGCCGCACCGAACGCCGCGCTCCAGAACGTCCGGACGTCTCGCTGCACCGGTCCGAGGACCCAGTCGCGATCGTCCGCGATGCGCTCCAGGTAGCGCTCGGACTGCCGGAAGAGCAGCCCGAGCAGGTGCGTGCTGCGCTCCAGGCCCCCGGCGCTGAGCGCGGCGACGACCAGGGGGAGTGAGGGCATCGTCAACGTCGTCCGCGCCAGCAGGCTCCGGAACGCCTCGGGGGAGCCGACCCGGCGTCCAGCCACCTGCATCCGGCTCGTGTCCCGGAGGAACAGGGTGAACGCCGCATCGAGGACGAGGCGGTCCTTCGAGCCGAAGTGGTGCGTGATCTGGTTGGGGTAGACGCCTGCCGCCCGGGCGATGCCGCTCACCGTCACGTCGGTCGACCCGCCCGCGGCGAGGAGCCCCGCCGTCGCCGCGATGATCCGTGCACGGGTCGCCGATCCGCGTGCGGTCGCGCCGTCACCCTCGGTTGCCATGCGGGAATTGTACGTGGTACAACTCGACTTGTTCAACGTACAAGCAGGAGGTTCCGCGTGGACATCGTCATCACCGGGTACGGCAGCGTCACCCCGTTCGGCCACGGCGTGGACGCACTCTGGGACGCGCTCGTCGCGGGTCGGTCCGGCGTGCACGTCCTCGACCGCGACGCTGACCTCTGGGACCGGGTGCCGATCCGCGTCGGGGCGGACGCCGCGCTCGACGCCGACGCCGCCCTCGGTCGGGTCCGCGCCGCTCGGCTCGACCGCAGTCAGCAGCTCGCGCTCGTCGCTGCGCACGAGGCCTGGGCGGACGCCGGAGCGCCAGGCGTCGAGGGCGACCGTCTCGCGGTGGTCGTCGGGACGGGCATCGGGGGAGTGGAGACGCTCCTCGACGCCCACGACGTGCTCGGGGACGCCGGCGCCCGTCGAGTGTCGCCGCGCGCGGTCCCGATGCTCATGGCGAACGGAGCCGCCGCGCAGATCAGCATCGAACTCGGCGCGCGAGCCGGTGCGTACACGACGGTGTCCGCGTGCGCCTCCGGGGCCGAGGCGCTCGTCACCGCGGCCAGGCTCATCGCCACCGGAGAGGCCGACGTCGTCGTGGCCGGAGGGACCGAGGCGGCGGTCACCCCGGTGACGATGGCGTCGTTCGCGCAGTCGCAGGCGCTCGCGAAGCCGGGGGAGGAGGACCCTGCGACGCTCTCGCGGCCCTTCGACGCGGACCGCCGCGGCTTCGTGCTCGGCGAGGGAGCGGGCATCGTCGTCCTCGAACGTGCCGACCACGCCCGGGCACGAGCCGCGCACGTACGGGGACGCCTGGCCGGCTGGGCGATCACCTCGGACGCGCACCACATCACGGCGCCGCTGGCCGACGGCAGCGAGCAGGAGCGCGCCATGCGTTCGGCGATCCGGATGGCCGGGCTCGGGCCTGGCGACGTCGACCACGTGAACGCCCACGCGACGAGCACGCCGATCGGGGACGTGGGGGAGGCCGCGGCCATCGCCCGGGCGGTCGGCACGGACGCGGCGGTGTCGGCCCCGAAGAGCGCGATCGGGCACCTCTTCGGCGCTGCGGGAGCGGTCGAGTCGATCCTCGCCCTCCGCGCCGTCGAGACCGGGGTCGTCCCGCCGACCCGCAACCTCGACCGGCTCGACCCCGCGATCGACCTCGACGTCGTGTCGGGCGCGGCGCGGCGCACCAAGGTCCGCGCGGCGCTCAACAACTCCTTCGGGTTCGGCGGTCAGAACGCGTCGCTCGTCTTCACGGCTGCCTGACCGACCGCGCGACCGACGGGGCGGCGGTGCGCCGTGCCTC
>NZ_JBPUGH010000045.1:0-20715 GCF_051548005.1 Curtobacterium flaccumfaciens
GCCCCGCACCGTGTTCGGTTCGCGCCCCCGCACGGATGTCGCGCCCCGTCGTGTCGGGGCGCGTTGTTCGCCCGGGGGCGCGACTCGAGCCGCAGCGCGTCATGCGCCGCGGTCGCGGGGTGGGTCAGCCGTCGCGGTCTCGGAGCGCCCGCATCTCGGCCGTGAACTGCGCCGCCCCGCCCTGCGCCGGGTGCCGCACGGCGACGGCGTCGATGCCCGCGAGCGCCAACGCTCCCTGGGCTTTCCGCCCGACCGCCACGACGCGGACATCGGCGACGGTACCGGTGCCGGTGCCGGTGCCGGTGCGAGCGTCTTCGGCCCGCAGCGTCCGCAGGGCATCGAGCAGCGCGAGCGCGACGGGCGCTCCCTCGCGGACCTCGGCCGGACGCGGCGTCCGGTTCGTCAGCCGGTCCGGCGCAGCGAACGGGTGGTGCGGGAACACCGCCCACGCCAGCGGTAGCGGCCCGCTCCACTCCGCGAGGACCGCCTGCACCACCCGCGACGACGCCTCCCACGGGGCGGTGGGCTCCGGCGGCACGAGGTACTCCGGCCCGAGCTCCCGCATGCTCGTGAACGGCACGCCCGTGTTCGTCATGCCGCGCCACCCGGGAGCCTCGGCGACGAGCAGCATCGTCGCCGAGCGCCCCACGGTGTCGAGGTACGTGGTCAGGTTCGCACGTCTGAGCTTCCCGTCGGGCGACGACGGGTCGTAGAGCGACTCGGCGTCCCGGGCCACCGGCACCGCATCGAGCGCCGCCCAGAACGCGCCGAACACCCCGCTGCCGCCCTCGTCGGCGCTCACGAGCACCTCGCACCGTGCGAGGCGCCTGCAGGAGCGTGCGAGGTTGTGCGCATGGTGCGGTGGTCCGGGCCTCGCACGATGCGCGCAACCTCGCACCGAGCGACAACGCGCGCTCGCCGCGAACCCGCCCCCGCACCCCCACCCACGAGGACTACGCCCGCCCGAGGACCCGGCGGTACACCTGCTCGAGACCGGCCGCCGAGCGCTCCCAGCTCAGTCGCTCCGCGTGCTCCCGCCCCGCAGCCGCCAGCGCCGCCGCGTACCCGGAGTCGGTCAGGATGCGCGCGATCTCCGCTGCCCAGACGTCCGGGTCGCGGGACTCGAGCACGACCCCGGTCTCGCCGTCGACCACGGCCTCGCGCAGACCCCCGGCAGCGGCGGCGACGACGGGCACCCCGGACGCCGAGCCCTCGAGCGCGACGAGCCCGTACGTCTCCGAGTGCGACGGCACGAGCACGGCTGCCGCGCCGCGGAACAGGAACGCGAGGTCGGCCCGCGACTGCGGACCGACGAACGTGACGCGGTCGGCGATGCCGCGCTCGGACGCGAGCCGACGCAGCTCCGCCACGTAGTCGCCCGCCTCGCTCGAGGCGTCGCCCGCGATGACGAGGGTGGGACGGGCCTCCCGGTCGATGCCCGCGATCGCCTCGATCGCCAGGTCCAGCCCCTTCAACGGTTGGACGCGCGCCGCGGCGACCACGTACGGGACGTCCGCGCGCCGGGCGCCCGCCGCTGCCGGACGGAACACCGAACCGTCGACCCCCGGCGGGACGATCCAGACCCGGCCGGCATCGCCACCGAGCCGGTCGCGCACGGTCTCCGCCTCGGCCGACGCCACCACGACGACCGCGTCGGACTCCCGAGCGAGCAGCTGCTCGCCGGCGGGACGGCCCGCGGACTCCGGCCGCTCACCCTCGGACAGCGGGGTGTCCGAGGCGGCAGCGATCGAGTGGAAGGACTGCACGTGGGGGATACCGCGCTCGTGCGCGACCGGCAGCGCCGCGACGCCGGAGAACCAGTGGTGCGAGTGCAGGACGTCGTACGGACCGAGGTGGGTGAGGCCCTCGCGGAACGGCTCGATGAACGCGTCGTGCTCGCCCTTCGGCACCGGCGCCGCCGGCCCCGCGGACAGGAACCGCAGGCACACGCCCGGCACGAGCGACACCGAGTCCGGTTGCGTCGGCGACGAGCGCCGGGTCACGATCTCGACGTGGTGGCCGCGGTCGGCCAGCGCCTCGGCCTGGTGGCGCACGACGACGTTCATGCCGCCGACCTCACCGGAACCGGGCTCGTCGCCGGGGGAGGTGTGCAGCGACACCAGCCCGATGCGCAGGGGATCGGTGGTCGTCGTCACCGGTCCAGCCTACCGACGGCGCGCCGCTGGGACGCGCGGGCCGGCGCCACCACGACGGGGCGGCGGCCCGCCTCGTCCGGCGGCTCCGCCGGGTCGACCGGGAGGCCCGGATCGCGTCCCAGCACCTGCACCCGTCCGTCGCCGTGCCGCTCCCAGAACGCGGCCGTCCAGGCGCACAGGGCACCGTCGAGCAGGTCTTCCCGGTGCTTGTGCGTCGGCCCGTGCAGCCCGGAGGGTTCGGCGAGCCCGGCCGTCAGCGGGTGTGAATCGAGCGGGAGCGGCGGGTCGAGCGGCGTCGTGCGGAGCCGGTGCACGAGCGCGTCGAACGCGTTCGCCCGGCGTGCGCGGGCCTCGGCCGGCGGGATCGTCGTGTCGAGCCGCTTGTACCGGGGGCGCTCGTCGTCGTGCCCGAGCTCCTCGACCCCGACGAGCGTCGTGTAGGGGTAGCACTCGAACACCGCCGGACCCGTCCGCTCCCGCATCGCCGCCGTGCTGTCCACGTACCCGACGCCGAGCGCCGTCAGCCGGTCCAGCAGCCGGGAGCCGGCGCTCGCCGCGGACGCGAGGTTCGTCGGGTTCGCCGCGACCTTCCACCGGCCGTAGCGCTGCCCGACCTGCCGCTCGGCCTCGCGGATGCCGGTGGCGTTCGTCACGACGAGGGAGGCGTCGACGGCGATGAGCGTCCGGGGACCGAGGTGCTCCGCGACCCAGTCGGTCACGGCGTCGACCCCGCGGGCCCAGCCGGCGTCGGTGACCGTGCCGTCCGCCGCCATCGCCACGAGCCCGGTCTCGTTCGCAGGCTTCCGCTCCGAACCGAGTCCCCACGCCAGGTCCACTCCGAGGTACGCCGTCACGGTCCCATCCTGCTCGGAGCAGGGGCAGGGATGCCCGTGTACGGTCCGCTGCATGGCGAGCGAGGCGACGATGCTGACGGTCCCGGGCCCGGACGGCGACCGGGAGGTCCGGATCAGCAGCCCCTCGCGCGTGCTGTGGTCCGAGGCGGGCATCACGAAGCTCGAGCTCGCGGAGTACCTCGTCGCGGTCGGGGACGCCTTCGTCCGGGCGAACGGCGACCGGCCGATCTCACTGCAGCGGTTCCCGGGCGGCGTCGACGGCGAGGACTTCTTTTCGAAGAACCCGCCGAAGGGTGCCCCCGAGTACGTCCGCGACGTCGAGGTCACCTACCCGAGCGGTCGCAGGCACCCCCAGCTCGTGATCGACGAGCCGGCGGTCGCCGTGTGGGCGGCGCAGATGAACACGGTCGTCTTCCACCCGTGGGCCTCCCGTGCGGAGGACCCCGACCACCCCGACCAGCTCCGCATCGATCTCGACCCCCAGCCGGGGACGGACTTCCGCGACACCGTCCCGGTCGCGCACGAGCTCCGGAAGGTGCTCGCCGAGGTCGGCCTGACCGCCTGGATCAAGACGAGCGGCAACCGGGGGCTGCACGTGTTCGCGCCGGTGCGGCCCGAGTACGAGTTCCTCGACGTCCGCCACGCCGTGATCGCCGCCGCCCGGGAGCTGGAGCGGCGGATGCCGGACCGGGTGACGACCGCGTGGTGGAAGGAGGAACGCGGCCAGCGGGTCTTCGTGGACTTCAACCAGGCGAACCGCGACCGGACGATGGCCGGCGCCTACAGCCCCCGGGCGCTGCCGCACGCGAGCGTGTCGACACCGATCACGTGGGAGGAGCTCGACACCGTCGATCCCACGGCGTTCACGGTGCGCTCGGTGCCGGACCGGCTGCGCGAGCACGGGGACCCGTGGGAGTCGATGCACGCCGAGCCGGGCGACGTCGGACCACTGCTGACGTGGTGGGAGCGCGACCTCGAGCGCGGCGAGGGTGAACTGCCGTTCCCACCGGACTTCCCGAAGATGCCCGGGGAGCCGCCGCGCGTGCAGCCGTCGCGAGCGAAGAAGTCGGCGGCTGGCTAGTTGCGCTCGTCGACCACGGGGGCGCTGTCGTCCACCCGCGTCGTCCGCATCGGCAAGCTCACACTCGCCGTGTTGAGCCGCGTCAGGCGCGACCAGGTGCCGCGGTGCGTCTCGCTGATGCCGTCGATGACCATGGTGTCCTCCCTGCCCCGAGGTTACTAGGTAGCCTAACTAAGTCGAGCATAGGAGCGAGAATCGGACAGGGCAAGTCCTACTCGAGCACTGCTCGCAGATCCCAGGCGACGGGCACGTCGAGCTGGTCGTAGCCGCACGACTCCGGGTCACGGTCCGGACGCCACCGCTCGAACTGCACGGTGTGCCGGAAGCGGTCGCCCTCCATCTGGTCGTAGCGCACCTCGAGCACCCGGGTCGGCTCGAGCCGCACGAAGGAGGTGTCGCGACCCGACGAGAAGCGCGATCGTTCCCCGTCGCCGGTGACGGGCCTTCCGTCCGCGTCCTTGACGACCACCGGGTTGAGCTCCTCGACCAGCTCGACTCGACGCTTGTCGGAGAAGGCGGACACCCCGCCGACCTGCCGGAGTTCCCCGTCGGCGTCGAAGAGGCCGACGAGCAGCGAGCCGACCCCGTGCCCGCTCTTGTGGACGCGGTAGCCGATCGCGACGACGTCGGCCGTCCGGTGGTGCTTGACCTTGAGCATCGTCCGCTTGCCCGGCTCGTACGGTCGCGCGCGGGGCTTCGCGACGACGCCGTCGAGGCCGGCGCCCTCGAACGTGGTGAACCACTCGCGGGCGAGGTCGACGTCGAGTGTGGTGCGGGTGACGAAGAGCGGGTCGCTCAGGTCCGCGCCGAGCTGTTGGAGCCGTTCGCGGCGCTCGTCGAACGGCCGGTCGAGGAGGTCCTCACCATCGACCGCGAGGAGGTCGAACGCCACGAACTGCGCCGGCGTCTCCTCGCTCAGCTTCGCGATGCGGGACTCCGCGGGGTGGATCCGCTGCGAGAGGGCGTCCCAGTCGAGGTGCTCCGAACCGGGTTCGCCCGATCTGAGGACGACCTCGCCGTCGAGCACCACGGGGTGGTCCCGCCCGCCGAGCTGCGCCCGGAACGCCTCGACGAGCTCGGGGAAGTACCGGGTGAGGGGCTTCGCACCACGGCTGCCGATCTCGACGTGGTCGCCGTCGATCGTCACGATGCCGCGCCATGTTAACTGAACACCTCTAGCCGCTGTTGCCGGAACATGGGAAGGTGCAGAGATGAACGCCATCGGACGCGTGGTCGAGGTGCCGACTGCTCCTCGGTACAGGCTGATCTTTCCTGAGGCTGAGCAGCCGACGGTGACGTTGTACCTGCGAGACCTGGCCGCGAGTCAAAATACGGCAGGAACCATTCGCAGCTACGCCTATGACCTACTGAAGTGGTTTCGATTCCTCCACGAGCGCGGTCGACAGTGGGATCGTGCGGAGCGAGTTGATGTCCGCGATTTCGTCGAGATGATGCAAATCACTGCAACGGCCGCAGCTCTACGGCGTGCGCACTCCGGTCCGTCGACGACCAACCAGGTCACAGGAAAACGAAAGTCGTCTACCGGGCATGCATCGGCGTCAATCAATCACGCCCTGTCCGTTGTGTCTAGCTTCTACGAATTTGTTCTTGAGCGCGGCGAGGGGCCGCTCGTCAATCCAGTTCCTCGTCAACGTGGAGGTAGTCCGAACGCTCATCAAGTGCCCGATGAACCGTTCCGTGTCAGCCGACGTGGCAAGTACCGTCAAAAGACGCCGCGGCCCCAGTGGAAGGCCATTCCGGACGATGCGGTCAGCAAACTGTTTGCAGCAGCGCGGAACAACCGGGATCGAGCACTGCTGTCGTTCTGGCTCAGCACTGGCGTTCGAGCGCGAGAACTCCTCGACCTGCGACATGGAGACTACGACTTCGGGATGAACACGATCACGGTCACGAGTAAGGGCACTGGTGCCCGCGACACCGTGCCTGCCAGCCCCGATGCATTCATGTGGCTGGATGTCTACATGAAGGATGGCCAACCAATCAAGCCTGGTCAACCCGTCTGGTGGACACTCGCGCCGAAGAATAGACGACCGCTGCAATACGACGCGGCGTTACGCATGTTTCAACGCCTTCAACGAGACATCGGTTCAGACTGGACGCTACACGCGCTGCGCCACACGGCAGCAGAACGAATGATCAACGATCCGGCTTATGACCTCGCGAAGGTTGCAGCAACTCTTCGACACGCCAATGTCAATACAACGACGATATACACACAGCCCCGAGTGGAGGACCTGGTGCAAGCCATGCTCGCTCACTATTCACGTCCGGCACCTCCGCCCCCGACGGTGGGGCCGAGCTATGACGCTGATGCTGTCCGTGAGCTGTTGGGCTTTGACGAGTGATGAAGACCTCGGGGCACGACCTGCGTACCCCCGCCCAGATCGCGGCAGCCGAAACACTTGCGCGGACGCAAGCGCTGCAACGGATCGCGGCCGACACCCTCTTCGGGACGAGTGGGAAGGTTTTGCCCAGAGGTCTGTTCGACGGCGGTGTTCCATCAGTCTTTGACCCGACTAACCGATTCGCGGAACGAGAGACCTCGGGTGTCGACGTGGCGCTGGGGTGGGTGACAACCTCGACCGACGTCCTCAACCTCGAGAAGCAGGTGGCGCGAGCACGGCACCGGAACGCCCGCCTGTTTCTCGACTGGCTCATGCAGTTCGAGGGCGACACCTGGAGCGAACGGTGGATTGCTAGCGGCCTCGATGCTGCGCCCCGGCAAGGCATCGGTACGTTGGCGGAGCGACTTGGGACGCGTCGTAGTGAGGCGGCAGGCGGAGTCTCGATAGCTGTAACCTCCCGTCTCATCCGACCGTCTTATGAATGGATGCAGAATTCGTCGTCGTGGAAGACGGGTGCTGGGAGTGGCGTGTTTCTGCGATTCGACGAGCCTGCGGTAGCGGAGCAGATCTGGTCGTTTGAGAACTACCGGTCAGCGAGCCCTCATGCCCGGTATCTGGCGAACCTCGCCTTGTCGAAGATGATCTTGCGTAACGCGAAGCTGCTTTCTGAGTTGACTGCGGATGACCTGCTTGAGTACGCCCAACTCTCAAAAGTACGGCGAAGCAGGTCCGGCGAGACACTCGCCTGGCAATTGATGGTCGAGCTTGGGCCACTCAAAGATGCGGCACCCACCTTGAAGGTGGCTTGGGCGCGCGCCCTCAACAACAGGCAGCTCTCGGTCGAGCACCTAGTCGATCGCTACGGGATTCCAAAGAACGGGGTCCGCGACTTACTGATCGACTACCTCAGCGAGCTCAAGCCCAACATGGACTACGGCTCGCTCGAGAGTTTGGCGTACCGCCTAGTTCGACTGTTCTGGCGGGAGGTGGTCACCATCAATCCGGACCAGGCGAACTTGCGACTGGCTCCAGACGTAGCTCTCCGATGGCGGGAGCGCGTGGGATTCAAGCTCGACGGCTCTGCTCGCGAGGACAAGTCGTCGGTGTACTTCGCTGTCAGGGGCTTGTATCGAGATCTGGCCGAGTGGTCTCATGAGGAGCCCGAGCGGTGGTCGTTCTGGGTGGCTCCCTCGCCGCTGCCCCGGTCCGAGTCGCGTGCCGAGTCGAAGCGCCGTCGTCGAGTCCGGTCGAAGATTCAGGACCGAACGCGGAGCTTGGCGCCCCTGCTGCCCGCGCTCCGAGAGGCAGCGCGTGAGCGACGCCTAGCGGGAGCGGAATTGCTGAAAGTGACCCAGGAGCATACCCACGGGCAGGAGTACGAGGTTGGCGGAGCTACGTTCCGTCGACATGACCCGCCTGCTAAGGGACCCGGACGGTCGAACATATGGGCAGATCTCATCGCGGTGGGCCCGGAGGGGTGCCAATTCGGTGAAGTAGGGCAACGGGTCGACGTCACATCCAAGGAAGCCGACAGCTTCTGGGGGTGGGCTTTCGTCGAGGTACTGAAGGAGACCGGTGTCCGCTCCGAGGAGCTGCAAGAACTCACTCAGCTCTCAATTCGCCACTACAAAGCTCAGTCCACTGGCACTGTCGTGCCGTTGCTGCACATTGTGCCTTCGAAGAATGATCGTGAACGGCTAATCCCTATGACGCCGGAGTTGGTTCAGACTCTGGTCGCAGTCCAGCGCCGAGCGCGTGGCGCAGGAACTACGGTTCCCCTGAGTGTCCGATACGATCACATCGAACGTACGTACGGCGAGGCGCTCCCGCATCTTTTCGCTCGCAGACACGGCGGAGGACAAACCGTTTACTCGCCGAATTACATCCGCGAGCGGTTACTCGAGCTTGCTGCTTGGGCTGGCATCACTGACAATGGGCAACCCATCCACTTCACACCCCACGACTTCCGACGACTCTTTGCCACCGAGCTTGTGGCGGCCGGGCTGCCCATGCACATTGTGGCAAGTTTGATGGGCCACCTCAATCTCGAAACAACTCGCGGGTATACAGCGGTCTTCCCCGAGCACGTAATTGCGGCGCACCAAAAGTTCATCGAACATCGACGAGCGCTTCGCCCTCCAGATGAATACCGGGAGGCATCAGCAGAGGAGTGGAAGGAGTTTGAAGAACACTTCCTGCTACGGAAGGTTGCCCTCGGAGACTGCTTCCGGCCCTACGCAACGCCTTGTATCCACGAACATGCGTGCGCGAAGTGCCAATACCTTCGCGTCGATGCGGCCGCCGCGCCTAGGATCGACGAAATGGTGCTCAACCATGAGGACCGCATTGTCGAGGCTCGCGAGAAGGTCTGGTTGGGTGAGGTAGCCGGCCTGGAGGACAGTCTGAAACATCTGCGGCGGAGACAGGTCGAGGTCCGCGACATCATCACTAACGGAAGCCCGCCCAGTGAAGTGCTGTCCTGAATGATTCTGCGGCCCTTGGAGTCAGAGAATCGGTCTCCCGTGGGGCTGTCGAGCGCTTCTACCGACCGGCTACCTTGACTGACTGATCTTGTCGGAAGTCAGTATCTGATCTTCACTCATATCGGCGCTCGCGATCTCAGGGGCAGCGTTCCCGGGGCACCGCACAGTGTCCCAGCCGCTCCGCTTCCCTTTCATCGACCTTCGCTGGGACGAACATCATCCGAAGCAGGCCCTTGCCCCGGTGCGTCGAGCGACTCCATCAGTTCGCCAAAGCGCAGGTCGAGCCCACGTGCGAGCTTCCACCAGGCCGTCAGTGTCCCGACTCGTTCACCTGACACGAGGTACTGGACGCTTCGGCGCTGCAACCCTGATCGGGCAGCAAGTTCGTCCCAGGTCAGGCCTGCGTCATGCCGAGCTCGCTGCACGGCCAGGCGAAGGGCCGAGAGGTTCGGCTCGCTGCGGTCTGGCACAGTACGACGCTGCCGTGCAAACTGCCAGAGCGCAGTGAACAAATGTTCGCTATCTTGTCGGACATGGCAAGACGTGCTGAGACCAGGGTGAGCGCCGCATCTATGTGTCGGCATGGCGCTCGAACGACCCCCTTGGAAGCGGTGTGCGCCGCAGGACCGCGGGGTATCGCTTGTGCACCGCTGGCTTGTCCCGGAGAGTTCCGCGGCGCTCGGGATCCCGGACGGTACGTTGCCGCCGCCAATAAGCCTCACCCAGACACGCTAACGAGGGGGCCTCTGCGTCCCCGCGTCGGACTGGTTGTCTTCGCGGATGCGTCATGACGAGAGAAGGCACTCCGGACGACGTTCCTGTGCGATATGTCGACGCGACGGATTTCGGCGCGCATCCCGTGGAGTGGGTCCTGCTCGTGCATGGGCATGGGCATGTGGTGCTGACCGTTGAAGGTCTACCCGTAGCTCGCGTCGAACCGCTTCCCGGGGCGGCTCGGCTTTCGCGGGTCGAAGCAGGGGAGCGGCGGTGAATCAGGCTACAGACCGCGGTCCAGAGCGCGGGCTGGTGCGGCTCCCGATCTCGACTTTCAGAGGCGGACCACCCCCGGACCTCCAGGCCCTCTACGCCGAATTGCAGGACGGCCAGGCGCTGATCCCGGGCTTGAAGATGGGGCTCGGTGCTCTCACCGTCCAGCGTTGGGATCCGGCCTACGCCGCCGAAGGGTGGACGCTCTACGGCGCGGACCTCACCCTCGATCAGGGCCATCCGTTCGGGTCGATCTTCTACCGCAACGTCATCGATGACCGTGTGCTGCGTATCGGGGTGAAGTGGCATCCGCCGGTGCAGCAGCTGGAGTTCCCCGCACTGCATCCGTCGAAGCCGGAGCTGACGTCCGACTGCACGGCTGAGGAGGTCGCGGCGGTGGTGTTGGATGCGCGGAGTCGGATCGGGACGCTCGTCGCGATCAACGCACAGATCGGGTCGTTCGTCGCCACCGAAGAGTCCGAGAACGCCATCCTCGACGCATCCGGCCTCGGCCTCGAGCGGCTCTCCGAAGACGACCCGCGGCTCGCTGGCAGCGATGCGCGCCGGCCGTCATCGCCGGGTGGGGTCAGCGCTGATGAGTGACCGGCAGTGGGTGCAGGACATCCGACACCAGCAGACGATCCTGTCGTTGCCGTTCGGGCTCGGCTGGACAATCGACATCACGCAGACGCTGGTCGCTCTCGAAACGGCGGGCATGCCCGCTCGTGTGGAGGCGTTCGACCGGCTCCGGTTCGAGGACGGCCGGTCCGGGTTCCTGGCCACCCCGAATCCGACCGCGACGATCAACGACGACGGCACCCCGGCCGAACGGGCCGAGGATCTCATCGTGCTGCCCGGCGGGTCGGAAGGGGGCGTCCTCTCGCTCGTCCGCCGGTACCCGGACTTGGTGGTCGTGAACGGGAAACGGCAACGCGTCTGGGCGAACGGGCGGCAGGTGTACGGGTCGTCGATGGAGCGGGACGCGACACCGGGGTGGCGGACCGTATTTGCCATCGCCCGAACCATCGCCCTCCACGGCGGCGGTTCGCAGTCAATCGCGGACCGCATCGGCATCCCACTCGAAGAGGTGCGAGCCGCGATGCCCGCTCTCGGGACGAACGTCTTTCACACTCCGATTGGGTGGGAAGCAGCCGACCGGGCCGCCCTGTGCGACTGGGCTTTGGCGGCGTATCCGGGTTACGGCGGAATCAGGACCTGCTGGCGCCGCGACACCACCATCGACGCGCAAGCCGACCAGCTCATCGGCCTGGGTGGAGTCATGTCCGACCGATGGGCGGCGCAGCAGTCCGGCGTGCTTGTCCCACCGGACCGGTTGACGGCGTTCTTCGCCCAGCATCCCGACATGGCCGCGCTCGGCTACGAGCCAGCCACCGCGAACGAGGCGACGGTGTCGGTCATCATCCCGCAGGCCACCACTGTCCTGACCGGCGCGGAGGGGTGCTGCACGGACGACTTCATCACCTCACATGTCCTCTACGAGGACAGTTGGGTGGCCGCGAACACGGATGCGGTGAACGGGTTGCGGCAGCTGCTGCACTTCCGATCCGACTTCGCCCACGACCTCCGCTGGCACCCCAACAGCCGCTAACGAGAGGCCACTGATGACCTTGCAGCTGCTATCGCTGACGTTGGCGTACGACGACGCCCGGTTTTTCGGGTCCGTCATGTTCACCGACCCCGCCCACCCCGACGACAAGCCCGCCACGGTCCTCATCGACCACGCCGACGCGCCGCCCTGGTTCCGCCTCACCAACGTCGACCCGGACGGGCAAGACACGTCGGTGCCGGCGATGGTCGAAGCGGACCGCATCATGCGGTTCCTCCTCCGGTACACGCCCGGACGCGTCGGCCGCACCACCGCCGACTTCCCGCAGCCCTGACCCGCCCTACTCACGCCCGTTCCCTTTGGAGGTAGTTGCTGATGATGCGTCTGGTGTCTCTGCACCTGTCGAACGACCGGATCCTCTGGGGGCATGTGCTCCTTGAGGACACGGAGAACCCTGACGCGCACCTGGCGCAGGTCCTCGTCCGTGCCGTCGACGTCGAGCCCGGTTATGAGCTCTACGACAGGACCAACACGGTCCTGTCGGACTTGAGCGTGCCGGCGGTGCGGGAAGCGAACCGGATCGTGCAGACGCTCCTCATCCCCGCGTCCGAGATCGCGAAGCGGGAGAAAGCCGTACGGGCGGTGATCCACTCGGGCTACTTGGAAGGGTTCCCGGACGACATGCCGTGGCAGTCGCAGTTGTGGATGTACGCCCGCGGGGAAGTCACCCGTGAACAACTCAGTGCCTACGCGGATGAAGGCCGACAGATCCCCCGCCAACCCGAACACAGTGCCGTCGGCCCAGCGGACGTGCCCGAGGACTGGTGGCAGACCACACAGGCCCGCCTTCGCCGGAACCTGCTCAACACGACCCTCACCGAGCCGGAAGTCGCTGCCGCGCTGCAGATCAGCATTGAGGAGGTCGGTGAGCTGTTCGAAGCGAACCGGCTGACGAGCTTCGACCTCGACGGTGAAGAACGCATTCCCGACTGGCAACTCGTGAAGCCCGCACTCCCCGAGTTCGGTGACCCGTCCTCGCTGCTGCCTGGTCTCGACGTCCTCTACGCGGCAGCCCCGCAGCCGCTCCTCGACGCGGCGGCGATGACGGAGTTCATGACCACGCCCCTGGAGTTCCTCACCGTCGACGACCGAGTCCTGACGCCGTCGGAGTGGATGCGGGAAGGTCGGCCGTTGACGACGATCGTCGCCCTGTTCCGCGGACGACGGTGGCGACCATGACCGGGCGGCCGGACTTGTTCCTCTTCAACGTCGCCTACGACGTCACCGGGGTGCACGGGCATGTGTTCTTCCGCGACCCGCCAGATGCGGAGCTGCGGCAGGTCGTCATCCGCAGCACCGGCACCGGCACCATCTGCGAACCCGTACACGGCGACACCCGCACCGGGTGGGAACCGTTCCTCGAAGAAACGCGCTGGCTCATCGCCCTCACACAACCCGACACCCCGAACGAGGCCAGCTGACGATGCCCGGGCTCCAGTGGGTCAACGCCGCCTACTCCGGCCGGCCGCAGATCACGATGCCGTACGGGATCGGCGACACCATCGACCTCACCAACACTCTCTCTGTTCTGAAGCTCGCGGGGCTTCGTGCGGTCGTGGAGTCGCACGACACGATTCGCCTCGCCGACGGACGCCGAGCACGCTTCCCCACCCTCACCCAACGCCCCCGCAACGACGATCCGAATGACGCCGAACTGCTGCTCCTCGCTCCAAGGACCGTCACCGCAACGCAGATCGCGCTCGCGGAACAGACCGCGACGGTGCTGCTGGTCGACGTCGACCGACGCCGTGTCTGGATTGACGGCAGACAAGCTCTCGGCACGAAGGAGCGCTGGAAGGACGCGGCACCGATATACGTCACGTTCGCCGTCGCGCGGATGCTCGCCGTCAACGGCGCCACCTTCGAAAAGCTGGTGCGGGCCGGGCTAACGGCCGGACAGGTGGACGACGCCCTCGCACGCCTCGGCAAACGCGTGCACCGCACCGACATTGGGTGGGAGTCACGGCAAGTCGGTGGGCTCGTTGACTTCGCGATCGCCTGCTACCCAGGACCAGGCGGCGTCAGGACACGGTGGACCTCTGACCTCCCGCTCATCGAGCAAGCACAACGGCTTATCGAAGCGGGATGCCGCATCTCCGGTCGCGCCATCTCGGACCGTCCCGGCTACCCCGCCATCAGCAGACGCGAGATGCCCTACCGGGTGGTCGCGTTCACCGAGGAGGAGGTCGACATGGCCGCGCTGGGCTTCGAACCCGACACGATCGGCTTCTCCGGCACCGAACTCATTCGGCCCGCCGACCGCACGATCTTCCTCACCTCAGCCGCCGCCGGATTCACAGACCGTACCGACGACATCATCACCGCGAACACGCTCCTCTGCGCCGACTACCGCAACGCCGACGACACAGCATCCCTCGAGGAGATGCGGAACCGGCTGCAGTTCCTCGCCGATACCGGGTACGACCTGCGACACAACCTGCCGAGCTGACGGCGGGCCACCGATCAGATCAGAGTCGCACCAACCTGCCGTCGGTGCTTCACCGAACTGCGCCACATCCAAGCAGCCAGCTTGGTTTCGCCGCAACCTGCTTCCACCCAAACTGCGTCTCGGGTGAGGCAGCAAGAGCGTGCGCTTCAGGCCGAGCGGTTCGAGGTCCTTGATGACCGCAGTGACGAGGATCTTACCCACTCCTCGCCCGCGTACTTCCGTCGCAACGAATACGTCGCAGAGCCAAGCGAAGGTCGCGCCGCTAATCACCACTCGGGCGTAGGCAACCTGCTCACCGGTGTCCTCGTCGTAGACGTCGTAGTTCCTCGACCCGTCAATGGCAGCGTCCTGCGTCTCACGGGAACGCTCCTGCGCCCATTACGACTGCTGACTCAGCCAGGAATGCAGCCGCGCTCGATCCACGCCCCGTCTGGGCAGAGGTACCATACCGCGCGGTCAGGCCTCACCGTACTGATACGGCGTCCGGTTGGGGCCTGCCGGTGATTGACGCCCGATGGACTCTAGGTCGCCCCGAGCGCGTTCCCGTAGCGTGTCCTATCTCGCTACGGCTTCGGCCAGGGCGAAACAGCCGTAAGCTGCTCAACCTGCTGCCGAAGGTGCTCGTCAGCTGCGCTTGCCATGCGCGCCACCAAGTCCCGGTAACCCTTAGCTGCTCCCTTGTTGAAACTGTCCGGCGCGCTTGCCGAGTGTACGACCGATCCCCGAGCGCTCACGAGCTTCTCCAGGGCACTGCGATCGGCTTTCTCAATAGCGTTGATGAAGTCCAGCCCGACAGGTAGAAACAGCGTCGTGATCTGCTTGACGCGTGCAGTGTTCATGCCGAAACGCCCAGTATCCGCGTCACCTTTCGCGAGGGCCCTCACGCCTTTGACCCATAGTGCCCGCCAACCAGGGTGAACGGTCAGCTGCCAAGCAGTGGGCTTCCCGTCCTCGATCGCCATACGCGCACTCTCCGGCACTCGGTCCTCGGCAGTGTGATTCGCGAGGAATTCGGTCGCCTCGATTGCAACGTCCTCCACGTACGCTTCCCACGCGGCGTAAGTGAGTGCGACCGAAGCGACGAACATCGAGGCTTCCTGCCTTGTCGGCTTTCCCCGGCCGGTTTTCGTGCCCGCCATCAAGTTGTCTGTGTGCTGAAGGGACACCTGGAAGTCATCGAGAGATCTACTCATGTACGGAGACTATAAAGCGGAGGATCTCTCGCGCGACCCCCGAACGAGCGTCCCTCTCGTACAGGCCACAGGAGTGGGCTCCGTCGGAGGAGTCGCCGCGCGGCCCTTCAGTGATCGGCCATCGAGGCGCCTTTCACCCGATCTCTCAGAGTTTCGCCATAGACCCAAAGCGGCCCGTGATCGCTTATCGCGCAGAGCTGCGCCGGCCCGTTGCAGTGTGGGACAGCGATCACACCGTCCGGCGCGTTCAAGTACGGGCTGACTCGCACCACTCAGTGCCCATCATCATCCTCAGGCTGGTCGCCCACGCTGCGGACTGCAACAGCCGGGTGGGTGCTCGTGACGCCCGACGGGTGGCGACACTTTTGGCTGGCGGCGCTGACCAGCGGCGGAAGGCCGTCAACGCTCTGCTGAGGGATGATGCCGGCAACCAGCAGTCATGGGCGCGTCTCGGCGAGCTCACGGCCATGATCGAGGACCTAGGCAGAAGCCCTCAGCATGAGATCATCGAGCAGCGCATTGCTTCACTCGAGAGGGAGGAGCAACTCTATCAGTTCTACCGAATTGTGACGTGGCTGTCGCACGCTGGCACGGAGGTCGCGTAACGGTACACGGGCCCGGCAGACACCGCAGTAGGTGTTACGTTCCGACCGGCAGCTTCCCACCCGATGGCGTCGGTTCTGCTCGAAGTCGCGACGAGCTTGCTCCTGCAAGCGCTCATCGCTTGGGATAGTGCGCTCGTGGTTCGTGCCCACGAGTATGAGTTGAACGAGACCGCCGCCCGACTTGGCGTTCGGTCTTCCTGGGAACAGAAGGGTGCGCAGTGACCTCCAGAAACCCCAACGATTCCCGTTTCCCCGATCTGGGGGAGCCGGCGACTCGAATGGCCCTTTCGGATGTGCGCGCGGGCCAGTGGGTGTGGAACCTCCGCACCTTCGCGCAGCGCGAAGCTACGCGAGCATTGGAACGCTACTCCGAGGATGACTGGGACGCGGGCCGGGACGTGGCTGTCGCTGTCGGGGCAGCATCCGAGTACCTCCACGCCGCGGTGATCGCATCGATCGACCCTGTGCTGCTGGCTTCCCCCCAAAGTGTTCCGTCGATGCTGATGCTTTCGCGGCACAACCGGGACTGGTCGATCGATCCGAGCGAGCTTCGCACTGCTGATATGAATCGGAAAATCGACCTCGTCCACCGCATGTTCCCGAGCCACGATGTGAGGAAGGACTCCACAGTGATCGCCTCGCATCGAAATGCCGCGGTGCATGCCGGCCTCACCCAAGATGGCGCAGCGTCAGCGCTGCTTCAACACCTGGTGCGAGTTGTTGACAACCTCGATTCGCTTGTCAGCAAGCCGAATCGTCGCGAGTTCTGGCCGGAACAGTACGCGGGGACCGTACAGCACCTTCGTGACGAAGCCGCGTCGGCAGTTGCACGCCTCATCGAGGCGCGAGTTGAGAGCGCCCGTGCGCGATTCCATGAGCTGACCGCGGGGCTTGACGCTGCAGGGAGTACGGCAGTCGTCGCCGCGCTCGAGGTAGGTGCCCGCGCTCGTATGCCGGAGCTGGCGCGTGAGCACGCTTGCCCCTCCTGCGGGCGTGCGGGGTGGATTTCCTATAGTAGAACCACGACTTTCCCGACGGTGCAGGGTGGCGACGTTGGCGAACTTGAAATCATCGGCGTCCCGATGGAGTTCGACTGCGCCGTGTGCGGCCTTTACCTCGGGCTGGACCTCCTTCCCGAGTTCGCTGACATGCGCGGGACCATGATTCTGGACGAAGAACCAGATTGGACGCTGCTCGACCCTGAGGCCGCACCCTGGCGACCCGATGCACACGTAGAACCAGACCCCGAGGCTTCTTAGCTCGAGGGCACGGGAGACATCGACGACGTTCGCGGTGAACCGCAAACGGTCACGGGTGTCGGAGAGCGCGATCACGGGGGCCTCGCCGGCGTCGGCGGTGAAGACCAGGCGGACCGGGTCGTCCTTGCCGCCGGTGCCGAGCGGGCGGATCTCGAGCGTCGGCTTCGTGGTGGTGAGCGTCGGAGAGACCTCGAGCATGTGCACGCCGAGGATCGTCTCCGCGCCGGGGCGAGGTCGTACGTGTAGTCCTCCATCAGCCGCTGGACAGCGAGGCCGGGCAGCTGCTTGACCTTCCGAACTGGGACCATCCAGACCGCCACCCTCACCCCCGGCAAGCTCACGGTTCAACCGAATCCGCAACCAGCTGACTTCCCCGACGACGGGGAGCTGTCGTGCCGCGACATCGGCATGCTTGCGCTCTGGGAAGTCCGCGGATACCTCCGAGCAGCCAAGGGCATCTTTCGGTTGCGGTGCCAAGGCTCATGAGCGGCAGTGAATCTGGAGGAGATATCGCTGCCATACCCATTCAGCAAGTGCAAATCTGAACAGCCCTCGATTGACAATCCTCGCAAGACGTCGCAGATCTAACCAAGGGGCGCGGAAACGGTCGGCATCCAAAGAAGGACGCCGACCGTCGCGCTGGGACCGAGAACTACGGCCAGCCTCCACTCGGCCACTTCATGAAACCATTCGCTGAGTATACGCAGCTGAGACGTTTGCCAGTGCCGGCAGAGGTGTGGCGGGCTGATGCCGTGAAACTACCCTACCGTGTCGAGATACCTCAGGTTTTTTTCCTCGTTAACTGCCCGCAGCGGCGAGAAACGCGACCCGAAGGTCCTCAGTACCGGAATCTGAGTGTCGACGTTACGCCGCGTCCAGTTGTATACATCGACGATGTTGAGCACGTCCTCGGTGGATTCAAGTAAACAGTCCAAAACGGACTGCGTGAAGACGGACGGCGAGTCGTCGTCCGTTACCCAGGACTCAAAATCGCGCCCGGAAGATGACAGCACCGTTACACCCTCCCGGAGAGCGGTGAACCGCAGGGCCCTCTCCGCGTCCTTGAAGACATGGTCGCCAGCAGCTCCCGAATAGCAACAATCAAGGATTACCGTAATTTCTCGCACATCAGCCGAGTTGAACCGGTGCAGAAGCGTGTCGAAGTACATTCCAAGATCGTAGGAATGTTCCTTATCGGGCATTACGAGCTGAAGCCCAAATTCGCTCATAGCTCCGTGACCGGTGAAGTAGAAAAGCAAGTGATCACAATCGGCAAGAGCGTCGTCCACCTCGACGAGGAGGTCGCCTGAATCCCATGGCTGCCCTTCCTTGATTACGTGGTCAGACACCTCGAAGTTGTCACTGCCGTCGCCGTGCTCTCGCAGGGCGGCAGCGAGCGTCTCTACGTTCTCCTCACAGGAAGGCAACGGCCGGAAAGCGCCCTTGTAGCCGGCCACCCCGATCAGTAGGGCCTTCACTCGTGGTTCGTCACTCATTCGGCAGGCCCTTCCGAAGAGTGCGCCAGCTGCGTACTGCCCGAGCGCCCAAGTCTGTCAGAGTTCGAGTCTGCTTGAACTCAACTTTGAAGTCGTCGTCATCCCCCGTTTCCTCGAACCTTCGATGGCGTTCGATGAGGACTGTGCACGCCGCGCCGGCGAATCGGCCCAAAGTTGCTTCAAGCTCCTGCGGGTTTCTCACATGTGCGTCCGGTTCCAGCAGGATGGTGGACGCGCGCGGATCGCTGCGCATGGCCTCGCTTGTCATCCACACAAGCGTCAGAGACGTCAGTGCCCATGCCCTGCGATAGTCCGCGGGCACGGTCTCTTTCACTTCCTCTACCGCTTTACGTAGCAGGTATACGAAGACGACCCGTGCGCCCGTCGTAGCTGGAGAGAAAATCTCGCTGTACTGCGGAAGCTCGAAGAGCACCTGTCGCTTTACCGCAAGGGCGGGTTTCCTCACGTAGGTCGAGCAAAGAAGCTGGGCGGTATCATCATTCTGGATGAGACGATCGGTCGACGAAGTTTGGGAGTCGGGACGTACAACATATACATACCCGAATTCAGCGACCTCGCGCTCCAGTCGCAACTGCACCGGGTCAAGCGCGCGGAGATTTCGAGACGTTACCGGGTTCTGAGTGTTACTTCTGATGGCAATGTTGCGAGACAGTTTGGAATCATAAGGCGCTTCGACGAGCTTCAACAGAATCTTGATCTCAGGATCGAGTCGTTCCGCGTTAGCGTGCACTGCAACCACAGATTGGGCACCGTTAACGACCGACAACCTCTCGACACGCACCTGATCCTTGCCGACTTCGTATGATCGGCAGACTGCCGTTATCCCATTGTGGTAGGCAATGAAGTCGGCAGCTGCCTCCGCGTCGGACAGCGCTTCATCCAAAGATCGCCGAACCCTATTCTTACCAAGAGCGTGACGCACATTCAAGTCGAACAGCGTTCGATCCTCAATGCCAGGCCACCGCGCGACGGCAGTCGCGCTCACCGGTACCATCAATCCCCGTCCACTTTTCAGTGTTAGGTTGAGCACACCCTCGGGCGGGACATCGATCTGGACTTCGGGCACCCACGCCGCACCTTGTAGTTCGGCCGCTGCCAGTGAATTGAGGTAACCAATGTCGTGAACCTCTATCTCTATAGAAGTGTCCTTGACCAAGCGCCGCAGTTGGTTAGCTTGAGCAGTGGTGAGAGGGGCTCGGCAGATGCAATTCAGCACCCGACTCACCTCAAGGCGACTGGAAAGTGCGTCCTCGAATACTGAACGGAGCTGCGCCGAGCGTCGCGATAGCTTCCGCTCAGCATCCGGTTCGTCGTTGAGTGCCGCCACTACTCGCTTCGCCCGGCTGATCAGCGTCTTCGGGTCGTCCGCTAGTAGGACGTAAACCGGAGTCAGCAGTTCTCGGCTGGTAGATACAACAGCAGCGTCTACGTCGCGAAGGGTCTCCGGCATATCTTCGTCAGCGCGTAAGATCGAAGCGTAGCTGTCCGCCGCACTCACGTCATACAAGGTTCGAATCAACCAAAGCAGAAGCCGTTCATCTTCCGATTCCACTCCTTCGGATTTGATCGGGTCGAGCACGGCCTCTAAACGTGGATCGGTTCTATTCATGAATCATCCCTCCAGTGGTGGTTTCAAGGGAGCGCGCGTACTCCATGTGATCCTTTATCTCTCCCGCGATTTCATTCAGCATCTCGTCAAGAGTGGTGACCCGCGACGCGGCGTCGAAGGGTGCTGATAGGGGTTCGTAGCCAGTTTCGGTTGGCTTGAAGGCGTAAATCCCAACGCCGTCGGAATACGTCGCAGTCAAGTTTTGCGCCTCGCGAATCATCCTCTTGAACTGCGCCTGCTCGCCACCCAATTGCTTCGGATCCTCCAGCCGAGCTGCCCAGACGATGAAAACACGCGGGTCTGCGCGCTTCCGCCAGGCGTTCCAGTTGTGAATGCTCGTGCTTTCCCGGTTCCCTGCAAGTTTCAAGTCTGCTGCCTGAAACTTGAGTTCTTTCCGTCGGTTGGACCAATCAGCCAAACCTCCGCGCGGTTTCCCGCCCTGAACTCCCGGCGCACCGGTTAGTTTCGCCTCGCAGCAAATCACGGGGCTACGGAGCAGCTTGGCGTCGCGCGCTGGCCAAGCAATGTC
>NZ_JBPUGH010000046.1:0-20651 GCF_051548005.1 Curtobacterium flaccumfaciens
GCACGCACCCGAGCGCGTCGCATCCGCGCGCGGCCCCGGCGCGGCGCAGCGTCAGTCGTCCTCGCCGAGCAACTCCTCGCGCACGCGGCGGATGTCCTCGAGCAGGGCCCCGATGAGGATCCAGTGCTGCGAGTTCGGCCGGAGGACCTCGAGCGGCGCCGTCAACGCCGGCTCCTCCACGACGGGCAGCTCGGACGCCTCGACCCGCTGGCTGAGCGCCCGGACGTCCGACCCGATCCGCGCGACCTCGGTGGCGATGCGACCGACGACCGGGTCGGCGACGAGGTCCGGCCCGGTGTTGTCCCGGATCGCCCGTGTCATGCCGGTGACCCGGGTGACGAGCACCCGCAGGTGTTCCGCGACCGCGGCGTCCCGGTCGAGGACGTCCCGGTGCCGACTCCGTCGTGGGTTCATGGTGAGCGACTCGCGCGCAGCCCCGATCGACGCCTCGGCACGGAGGTGCTGTGACCGGAGTGCCCGTGCCTGCAGCAACGCCTCGTGCCACCGCTCGTGGTCCCACCCCTCGGTGAGTCCGACGGCGATCCGCTCGAACGCCGCAGCGGTGTCACGGGCGAGCCGGGCGACGGCGAGGTGGGCGGGCTCGAGCAGCACCGGCGGCACCAGTGCGGCGTTCACGACGAGGGCGACGACCGCGCCGACGACGGTCTCGAGGATGCGGTCGGCCGAGTAGTTCGGCGTCACGACACCGGCGGTGAGCACGAGCATGCCGCTGATGCCGACCTGCGTCGCGGACGTCGGGGTCAGGCGCAGTGCCCAGGCGATGAGGATCGCGAGCACGACGACGAGCAGCACCACCCAGACGCTGTCCCCGAGCACCTGGTGCACCCCGGTCGCGAGGACGACCCCGAGCACGACGCCGGCGCTCCGCTCGAGCCCCTTCACGAAGGACTGGTTGATGCTCGGCTGCACGACGAGCAGCGCGGCGATGGCCGCGAAGGTCGGGAACGGCCCTTGGATGAGCAGCCGGCAGAGGAGCACCGCCGCGACCACCGCCACCGCGGTCTTCACGACCTGCAGGAAGGGGGTGCGGCTGGAGCTGCGGAGCCTCGCGACCGGGTTCACGACGACCACGGTAGCCACGAGCCGCACGACGGGCCGTGCACGAACGCGACGAAACCGCGGCGACACGGTTGACTGATCCCGTGTGGCCCAACCACGAACGCGTCATCCCGCAGGCCTTCGCCGGCTCCGGGACCTCCGTCGTGGCCGCGCGCGCCCACTCGGTCGAGCCGTCGGGCAACGGGTACCTCTACGGCTACGAGGTCGACACGGTCGACCGGGGCGGGCAGCGGGCGACGGTCCTGACGTACGTCGACACCGGCGGCACGCACGACCAGAACAGCGCCATCGTCACGGACCCCACCACGGGGGAGCCGGTCTCGGTGTGGGCGTACCCGAACGACCCCGGCCTGCCCGTGCTGCCGCAGGTGACCTACCGCGACGCCGTGGCCGAGCTCCTCACCACGCTCGGCATGCCGGTCACCGATCCGACGCTGACGGTCGCCGCGTACCGACCCGGCAAGCGCGCCGTCGTCCGCGTCGACGCCCCCGAGGGCACGGTCTTCCTCAAGGTCGTGCGCCCGCACCGTGTCGCGCCGATCGTCCGGTCGCACGAGCAGTTCGTCCAGGCCGGGCTCCCGGTGCCCCGCGTGCTGTCGAGCCGCGGCGACGGCCTGCTCGTGCTCGAACGCATCCGCGGCGTCCCGGCGGGCAGTCGCATCCTCGACATCGCCGACGACCCCCGGTTCGTCGCGTCGCTCGCCGCGCTCTCCGGTCGGATCGCGACGGTGCCCATGACCCAGCAGGCCCGCGCGGACGCCATGGACCACGCCGACTGGCACCGCCGCACGCTGGTCGCCGCGCTGCCGCAGGACGCCGAGGAGATCGACCGCCTGTACGACGCGATCGGCCGGCGCTCGATCGGGTGGACGAGCGGGACGAAGCAGGTCGTGCACGGGGACCTCCACCTCGAGCAGGTCTTCGTCGACGAGGACGAGCCGTGGCGCATCTCCGGCCTCCTCGACATCGACACCGCGGGCTGGGGCTACCCGGTCCGCGACGTGGGCGCCGTGGTCGCGCACCTCGTGGTGACCGGGCTCTGGCACCGGTCCCGTGGTGACGCCGACCGGGGCGCGGCAGCCGAACGGCTCGCGGACGCGATCGCCCGCGACTGGGTCACCCGGTACCCCGCCGAGGCCGACCGCATCGGCCCCGCGATCGGCGCGCAGCTCCTCGCCCACGCGGGGGGTCAGGCGACGACCGGCTCCGCCACCGGGATCGCCACCGCCGAGCAGCTGCTCGCGGCGACACGCGCCGCGCTCGCCGAGGCGACCCCCGTCGCACCGTCCGACGGCGTCGTCCGTCCGCGCTCCGCACCGCGGGTCTGACGCCGGCCCTGCACCGTGCCTCCCGGCCGGCTCCGCACCGCGGGGCCGACGCCGCTCCGCCGGTCCCGTGCCGCGCCTCCCGGCCTGCTCCGCACCGCGCGACCGACGCCGCTCCGCCGGTCCCGCACCGTGCCTCCCGGCCGGGTCCGGACGCACCGGCCTGGAGGCACGACGCGCGCGGGCAGCGCCGAGTCGCCTCCGTCGGCGGTCGGGGAGTAAACTGAGCGCGCACGTACCGCGTGCCCGCGCGTCCCGTCGCATCCAGACAGGACCGGTCTGCCGCTTGGCGGACGCGGGTGCCGGATCCGTGGCCGCCCCGAGGGGGCGTCACGTGCGTGTGACGGCGCCGGATCCCGGCGCGGGCCGTCACGCGGACACCCGGTGGGTGACCGCAGGCACCCGCGTGGAACCGACCGCGGACGCTCCGGAAGCGTGGCGGCGGGGGACCGGCGGACGACGGGCCACGGTGGCCCGGATGCGCCGGGACCACCTGGGCCCGGACGGAGACTTCCGCCGATCGGCGGCTCGCCCGTGACGAACGGGCGGAACAGGAGGAGCGTTGGCTCGATCAGGCACCCGGCGTGCTGCCGGCGGGACGCGTACGGCGTCGCGCCGCACCAGGCCGCTCGACAACGACGGCGTCATTCCCGTCCTCGCCCGCGCCGTGCGCGAGGTCGAGGCGGCCGCTCAGCGCGGACCGCTCAAGGCGTCGAACCGTTCGAAGTTCCAGGCGGTCGCCCTGCTCATGCGCGAGGAGCGCGCACGGGTCAAGGCGGACACGGAACTCACCGACGCGCAGCGCGCCGAGCAGCTCAAGCGGCTCGACGGCGTGGCGACGATCCTCGCGAAGACGGCGGCGCGTGACACGAGCGTCATCCAGCTCCTGACCGAGGAGGCCTCCGTCAGCGAGGCCACCCGGACCGTCAAGCGCGACATGATGATCGCCGGCGGGATGGAGCTCCAGCCCGAGGACCTCGTCATCGCCGCTGAGCCGTCGCCCACCGTCGAGACCCCGGTGCGCTCGGTCGTGCCGCAGGCCGTCGTGCAGCGGCAGCTCGCCAACCCGTTCCTCGCGCCCGACTTCGCACTGGCGGACCAGCCCGTCGCGCACCCGCGTCGCCTGGCGAACTGGGAGCTCTTCGGTCCGCTCTTCAAGTCGTTCGAGTACGGCGCGGGCGGAGGAGCGGCGTCGATGCCGCTGCCGGAGCCCACGACGCTCCACTCGAAGTCCGGCACGACGCTCATGAAGCACCAGGCCGAGCTCGTCGCCGCCGCCTCGCACGGGCACCGCACGTTCCTGCTCGCCGACGAGCCGGGCCTCGGCAAGACCGCGCAGTCGCTCCTCGCCGCAGAGGCCGCGAACGCGTTCCCGCTCCTCGTGGTCGTCCCGAACGTCGTCAAGACGAACTGGGCACGTGAGGCCGCTCGGTGGGTCCCGAACCGCACCGCGACGGTCATCCACGGCGACGGCGACGACCTCGACGGGTTCGCCGACATCGTCATCGTGAACTACGAGATCCTCGACCGGCACGTCGGCTGGCTCGGCTCCTTCGGGTTCAAGGGGATGGTCGTCGACGAGGCGCACTTCATCAAGAACAAGGACTCGCAGCGGTCGCGGTTCGTGCTGCAGCTCGCCGAGAAGATCCGCTCCCGGGTGGCCGCCCCGCTGCTCATGGCGCTGACGGGGACCCCGCTCATCAACTCCGTCGAGGACTTCCGCACCATCTGGGAGTTCCTCGGCTGGATCGACGACAAGAAGCCGCGCGCGAAGCTCATGAACGAGCTCGAGGAGATCGGTCTCACGCCGGCCGACCAGGGCTTCTTCACCGAGGCGCGGAAGGCCGTCATCGACCTCGGCATCGTCCGCCGCCGCAAGGTGGACGTCGCCGCCGACATCCCGGCCCGTCGCATCGCCGACATCCCGGTCGAGCTCGACGGCGAAGAGGGTCGTTCGATCCGCGACGCCGAGCGCGAGCTCACCGCGAAGCTCGTCCGCCGCTACCACCAGGCGCTCGACGCCCGCACCGGGCAGGACCCGGTCGTCGGCATCGACCACAAGCTCGTCCGGCAGGTCGCGCGGTGGGAGCTCGAGGACCAGGACGCTTCGTCGACCGGGGAGAACGTGTTCTCGATGGTCCGGCGGATCGGTCGCGCCAAGGCACAGCTCGCCGCGGACTACGCCGCGCAGCTCGCGTCGAACGTGGGGAAGGTCGTGTTCTTCGCGAAGCACCTCGACGTGATGGACCAGGCGGAGGAGGTCTTCGCCCGCCGTGGTCTCCGCACGGCGACGATCCGTGGCGACCAGACCCCGACGCAGCGCACCGTTGAGATCGACTCCTTCGTGAACGACCCCGACGTCGCCGTCATCGTCTGCTCGCTCACCGCGGCGGGCGTCGGCCTCAACCTGCAGGTGGCGTCCAACGTCGTCCTCGCGGAGCTGTCGTGGACGAGCGCGGAGCAGACCCAGGCGATCGACCGCGTGCACCGCATCGGGCAGGAGGAACCCGTCACCGCGTGGCGCATCATCGCGGCGCAGACGATCGACACGAAGATCGCGGACCTCATCGACTCGAAGGCCTCGCTGGCCGCACGGGCGCTCGACGGCTCCGACGAGGAGATCGTCGACTCGGGCGACATCCAGCTCGACGCGATGGCGGCGCTGCTCACCGACGCCCTGGAGCGCGGCGGTCGGTAGCGCGAGCTTCCCGGGGGTTCGCACCCCACCACGGACAACGCGCCCCGTTCTCGCGGGGCGCGTTGTTCGTCGAGGGACGCGATCCCCTCCGCGGGCAGTGTCAGACGCGCGACTGGACCTCGGCGAGGGAGGGGTTCGTCGCCGTGCTGCCGTCCGGGAAGACGAGCGTCGGCACGGTCTGGTTGCCACCGTTGACCTCGGCGACGAGCTCGGCGGTGCCCGGGGTCTGCTCGATGTCGACCTCGCGGAAGGGCACGCCGGCCTTCGTCATCTGGTTCTTCAGCCGGGCGCAGTAGCCGCACCAGCTCGTCGTGAACATCGTGACGCCGCCGGCCTCGGGCACGAACGCGTCGCGGGTGATCGTCTCGCTCATGTGCTCAGGGTAACCCGGCTGTCTGGGCGTGCCGTCCTGCTTGTCCTACATAGCTCGACGTACTTGTTCTACACAGCTTGACGTGCTTGTTCTACATAGGTAGGTTCACTACATGGAACCGATCAGACGCGTGACCGCCCCCACGCTCGACGTCCTCGACGCGCTGCTCGCCGCGGACGGACCGACCTGGGGTCTGCTCGTCATCAAGGCGACCGGGCGTCAGGCGGGGACGGTGTACCCGATCCTCGAGCGGCTCGAGCAGCTCGACTGGATCCGGTCGAGCTGGGACGACGACGCCGAGCGGTCCGGACCCCGACGACGGCTCTACGAGTTCACCGGGGACGGAGCGGTCGCAGCGCGCGAGCTCGTCGACGCCCGGGCCGACGCCGCCCGCGCCGCAGCACGCTCGACGGGTGCCGCCCGTCCGACCAACCGGCCGGTGGCGTCGTGAACGCGCTCGACAGGCTGCTCATCGCCGCGGCCGTCACGATCTCGCCCGCCGCGCACCGCGAGACCCGCCGGGAACAGTGGGCCGCGGATGTGCAGGGCGCCGCCGAACTCGACCTCTCGCCGACCGCGTTCGCGTTCGGTGCCTTCACCACGGCGCTCTTCCACCGCCGTGCCGACCGCCGCACCACCTGGGGGAACGCCATGACCGCAGCACCGCTCGACGTCCGTCCCGAACCGCACCGCATCCGGACCGTGCCCGTCCTCGTGGCGGTGGCAGTGGTGTCGCTGCTCGCGTCGGGTGCGTGGCTGATGCTGCAGCAGAACTCCGGGTCCACGACCCAGCGCGTCGTCGGCACGATCGCAGGAGAAGCGCTGGTGCACGTCGTCCCGGGAGTCGCCATCGCGCTGGCGATCCTCCTCCTGCAGGCGAGCGTTCTCCGGAGGCGCACCGGAGCGAGCATGGTCCTGGCGGCGACCGTGGTGGCGGTCATCATGCCCTACCTCCCGTTCGTCGGATCGATCCCGTTCGAGTTCTCCCTGCTCCTGACCCTCCTGCCCCTCGTCGGATGGTTCGTCGCGACGCGCACGCCCTGGCTGGCCTGGACGCTCGCCGTGCTCCCGATGGTCCTCACGTACGCGGAGCACACCGGGGCGCTGTGGGCACTGCTCCCTGCCGAGTGGAACTCGATCCTCTTCGGGGTCCCGTACCTCGCGCTCGTCCTGGCGGGGTTCGTCGCCAGCCGGTTCTCCACCGATCGTCCCCGCCGGTTCGTGGCACCCGAGGGAGCCCTGGTAGACAAGAGCGCGTGAGTGACACCCACCTCGAGATCGAGCGCACCTACGACCTGCCCGAGGGCGGCGACCTGCCCGACCTGATCGGCGTCGGGGGCATCCTGCAGTCCGACCGGCAGGAGCCGTTCGAGCTCGACGCCACCTACTGGGACACCGAGCGGTACGACCTCGTCGCGGCACGGGTGACCGTCCGCCGCCGCACCGGGGGCGCCGACGCAGGCTGGCACATCAAGCGCGCTGCTTCCGACACCGTCCGGCACGAGCAGCACTTCCCGCTCACCGACGACGCGGACAGCGTGCCCGACGAGGTCCTCGCCGCACTCTTCACCGAACGCCGGGGTCGAGGCCTGCGCCCGGTCGTCCGCATCACCACCACCCGGACCGTCACGCGGCTCCTCGACGAGGACGGCGACCAGATCGCGGAGCTCGCCGACGACACCGTGCGGGCCCAGCGCCTCGACGACGACGCTCCGGAGACGCCGCGCACCTGGCGCGAGGTCGAGGTCGAGACCGTCGGCGGCGTCGACGAGCAGATCGCCCACGAGCTCTTCGCCGCCCTCGACGGACGTTTCGCGGCCGTGGGCGCCGGCCCCGCCGCCGTCTCGTCCAAGCTGGCACGTGGGCTGGCAGGCGCACCCGCACCGCGCCTCCAGACCGGTGACAAGCCCGAGAAGGGCACCGCGGCCCGCGCGCTCACGAAGCGACTCCGGAAGCTGCGCGCCGCGCTGCTCGAGCAGCAGGCCCACCTGCGCGACCAGTCGACCGCTCCGACCGTCGACCTCCGCGAGACCGCCTCGACCGCGCTCGGGATCGCCGCCGTCCTCGGCTCCTACCGACCGGCGTTCGCGCCGACCGACGAGTTCGACCGCGCCGCCGAAGCGGCCGACGCCCTGGCCGTGGTGACCGCGCGGGCGGCGCTCGCCGAGTACCTCGTCGAGCGGCTGCCCCGGGCGTCCACGCCGGCGCAGGACGCCCTCGTCGACGCCATGACCCGTGAGCGGATCCTCGCCGCCACCCGTGAACGACGCGCACACGCGATCCGCGACGTCGTGTCGTTCCTGCACACCGAGCCGTTCCTCGAGCTGCTCGACGCACTCGACGACGCCGTGGAGCGGCCCGAGCCGACCGCGTGGGCGCTGCGGTCGCCCAAGCACGTCGCGCAGGACGTCTCCGCGATCGAGAAGCCGCGCGTGCGCGACCTCGTGCGCGACGCCGTCGCCGACGAGGACGCCGAGGTCGCCGTCGTCGAGCGCGAGGCCGCTGCCCTCGCCGCCACCGAGCTGGCGTGGACGGCGACGCTCCGCGCCCGGATGGCGATGGACGTCCTCGGCGACGACGCGTTCCCGCACGCGCTGTGGAAGCGGATCGGCAACGCGGCCGAGGTCCTCACCGAGCGCGTCCGGTCACTGCACGCGCTCGAACAGCTCCGGGTCAACTCGGGCATCGCGGAGCGCGGCGGCGAGGGGACCTTCGGCTACGGCGTCCTCGCGGGTGACCGCGTCCGGCTCGCCGAGCAGTCCTACGACGAGGCGGTGCACACGCTCAACCGCGTGTGAACGCCGCGCCGGTGCCCGTCCCTGCGGCTCGGGCACCGGCCATTCGTTCAGCCGGCGGCGATCGGCTCGGCGTCCGCGGCCGCCGGCGAGACCTCGGCCAGCCCGAGCGTGTCGAGCAGCCACGCGAGCTCGAACGCCCGCTCCCGCCACGAGTCGTAGCGGCCACTGACCCCGCCGTGCCCCGCCGCCATCTCGGTCTTGAGCAGCACGGGCGCCCCGACCTCGCGCAGACGGGCCGTCCACTTGGCCGGCTCCACGTAGAGCACACGGGTGTCGTTGATCGACGTCACCGCGAGGATCTTCGGGTACTGCACGTCGTCACGCACGTTCTCGTACGGCGAGTACTCGCTCATGTACCGGTAGACCTCGGGGTCGTGCAGCGGATCGCCCCACTCGTCCCACTCGATCACGGTGAGCGGGAGGTCCGGGTCCAGGATGCTCGTGAGCGCGTCGACGAACGGGACGGCCGCGAGGATGCCGGCGAACCGCTCGGGGGCGAGGTTCGCGACGGCACCCATGAGCAGGCCGCCGGCGCTCCCGCCCTCGGCGACGAGGCGGTCGGCCGAGGTCCGGCCGCTGTCGATCAGGTGCGACGCGACCGCGACGAAGTCGGTGAAGGTGTTCTTCTTCGTGAGGGTCTTGCCGTCCTCGTACCAGTGGCGGCCCATCTCACCGCCGCCACGGACGTGCGCCACGGCGAACACGACACCGCGGTCGAGCATGCTCAGCCGCATGACGCTGAACCCTGGGTCGATTGAGTGCTCGTACGAGCCGTAGCCGTAGAGGTGCAGCGGTGCGGGCTGCCCGGGCTCGACAGCGTCGCGGCGCCACACGAGCGAGATCGGCACGCGGGTCCCGTCCGCTGCGGTGGCCCAGTCGCGCTCCTGCACGTAGTCCGCCGGGTCGTAGCCGCCGAGGACCGGCTGCTGCTTGAGGACGGTGACCTCGCCGGTCGCGAGGTCGAGGTCGCTCACCTCGGAGGGGGTCACGAACGACGTGAAGCCGATCCGCAGGGTGGGCTGCTCCCACTCCGGGTTCCCGCCGAGCCCAGCGGAGAAGAGCGCTTCGTCGAACGGGACCTCGTGTGCGTCGCCGTACCCGTCGTCCTCGATGGGGATGATCGCGACGCGGGGGAGCGCCTCGGACCGGTACTCGAGCGCGAGGTGCCCGGCGAAGGCGTCGACCGATTCGATCCGACGCTCCGGGTGGTGGGCGACGACGACGCGGCGGTCACGCTCGGAGGTCGGGTCGTCGGCGGGGACGTCGACCAGCTCGAAGTTCTCGGCTCCGTCGTTGTGCAGCACGAGGAACCGGTCGCTGCCACCGACGATGGCGTGCTCGATCTCGTACTCGACGCCCTCCCGCCGCGGCCAGACGACCTGGAACTCACCGGTCGGGTCGGCCGCGTCGAGGACGAGCGCCTCCGAGGTGATCTTCGACCCGAGCTCGATGACGATGTACTGCGACGACCGGGTGACGCCGACGCCGACCCAGTAGCGGTCGTCGGGCTCCTCGAACACGACGACGTCCGCGGCGGCCGGGGTACCGACGGCGTGCCGCCAGATGCGGTCCGGCCGCCAGGAGTCGTCGACGGTCGGGTAGAAGACGAACCGGCCGGACGGGTCGAACGAGGCGCCGGAGCCGGTGTTCGGGATCTCGTCGGCGAGGTCCGTCCCGGTGGTCAGGTCGCGCACGTGCAGCGTGTAGCGCTCGTCACCGGCGACGTCGACGCCGTAGAGCAGCCGCGTGCCGTCGTCCGAGATGTCGTAGGAGCCGAGCGAGAAGAAGTCATGGCCCTCGGCGAGGACGTTGCCGTCGAGCACGACCTCTTCGCCGGGGAGCGTGCCGGGCCCGCCGTCGGCAGGGGCTTGAATGGACGGCGGCGTCCAGTCGTCCGGACCGGTGATCGGCGCCCGGCACTGCACCCCGTACTGCGATCCCTCGGCGGTGCGGGTGAAGTACCACCAGTCACCCATCCGCACGGGGACGGAGAGGTCGGTTTCCTGCACGCGGGCCTTGACCTCGCCGAAGATGCGGTCGCGCAGTGGTGCGAGGTGCGCCGTCGCGGCGTCGGTGTAGGCGTTCTCGGCCTCGAGGTACGCGAGCGTGTCGGGGGAGTCCTTGTCGCGCAGCCACTCGTAGTCGTCGACGAAGTCGATGCCGTGGTGCGACCGGGTGACCGGACGCTTCTCGGCGGTGGGCGGGGTGGCCTGTTCGTGCTCGCTGCTCACCGTCCCACCCTATGCGCAGGCGCCGTCACGCAGCCCGTCACGCAGCCCGTCGTGCAGCCCGTCACGCATCCCGACCCGCCCGTGCGACCACCGCGTCGGTGACCCGTGCGGTGAAGGCCTCGAACTCGGCCGCGACGCCCTCGACCCGCCAGACCCGCCGCCGGCGTCGTTCGGTCAGGGGCCGGAGCACGCCGGCGCCGCACAGGCGCCGGACCACCGCGTCCACCCGGTCGTCGAGCAGACCGTCGAGCGTGTCCTCCGACACGGAGGAGTCGCGCGCGAGCACGCCGACCAGCGCCGGGGGCAGCCCGAGGGTGTCGAGCCACGCCCGGTGCTCCCGGAGCACCAATGCCGAGAGCGTCGCCTCGTCACTCACGGTGCCGACCGCGATCGCGAGGTCGCGGACGAGGTCGTCCACGTCGCCGTCCCGGTAGGCGGCGAGCCGGTCGAAGTACCGCGCCCGCTCGGCCGCGAGCACCACGGCGACCGGAGCCGTCACCCGGACACCCAGGCCCCGTCGGCGGAGGACCGCCGCGACGAGCGCGCGACCGATCCGACCGTTGCCGTCGGTGAACGGGTGGACCGACTCGAACTGGGCGTGGGCGAGCGCGGCTTGCGCCACCGGGTGGAGGTCGTCGCGGCGCACGAAGGCCATCAGGTCGTGCATCAACTCCGGGACCTCGGCGGCTGGTGGTGGGACGTACGTCGCCAGTCGCGGTGTGGTGCCGCCACCGATCCAGTTCTGGACGTCGCGGTACCGCCCGGCGTACCGCCCGTCGACCGGGTCGTCGGCCATGAGCGCACGGTGGGCGGCGAGGAGTGCCGCTTCGGTGACCTCGCCGTCCGCGGCGCTCGCCGCGAGGCGCTCCAGCGCTGCGCCGGCTCGGGCCACGGTCGTCGCGCTGGGGTTCGCCCGGCCGCCGACGGAGGCGCGCGCCAGGTCGTCGAGGCTCGCGTGCTCGTGCTCGATGCGCGACGAGGCCACGGCTTCCGTCCGGACCATGATCGACGACAGCCCGGACAGGACGTGCCCGTGCTCGGCGTCGAGGGTCCGCAGCGCGTGTGCTGCGTGCGCGAGGAGCTGTCCGGTGCCGGCATCGGGTGACCACTCCGCCGCGGCGATCCGCGGCGGCAAGGAGGCGGTGACCTCGCGCAGCATCCGGTCGGCCCTCGGTCCGCGCGCACGGCTCCGCCACGGCACGACGACCTGCGCGCGCGCGGGCCACCGCCGTCCGGCCGACGCGGGTGCCAGCGGCCCACCGCGCTCGGCCGCGGGGGACGTCGGGTACCGGCTGGGAGGCAGGACGGGGTGCACGGTCGGCACGCTACGACGGCGCGCGAGCGCTCCGCCAGGAATCCGGATGTCGCATGCACGGGGCCCCGATAGCGTGGCACGCATGACCAACTCCTTCGCCATCACCGGTGCCCACGTCGTCCCCGTCACCTCCCCGGAGTTCGACGGCGGGGCGGTCGTCGTCGAGGACGGGAAGATCACGGCGATCGGCCCGGACGTCTCGCCGCCGGACGGGATGCCCGTGGTCGACGCGGCCGGCGCCTGGCTCGTCCCCGGCTTCGTCGAGGCGCACGGACACGTCGGCATCCACGAGGAGGCCAACGGGGAGGCCGGCAACGACACGAACGAGATGACCGGCCCGAACATGGCCGGCGTCCGCGCGATCGACGCCGTGGACATCCAGGACGAGGGCTTCCGCGACGCCCTCTCCGGCGGTGTCACGAGCATCGTCGTCAAGCCCGGCTCCGGCAACCCGATCGGCGGTCAGACCGTCGCGATCAAGACCTGGGGCGGCCGGACGATCGACGAGCAGCTCATCTCCGACTCGGTGAGCGTCAAGAGCGCCCTCGGCGAGAACCCGAAGCGCGTCTACGGCGGCAAGGGCCAGACCCCGTCCACCCGGCTCGGCGTCGCGAAGATCATCCGCGATGCGTTCGTCGAGGCCCAGAACTACCGGGCCGCACGCGACGCCGCCGAGGCCAAGGGCGACCCGTTCGCCCGGGACCTCACGAAGGAGACGCTCGTCCGCGTGCTCGACGGCGAGCTCGCCTGGGACCAGCACACCCACCGCCACGACGACATCGCGACCGCGATCCGCCTCGCCGAGGAGTTCGGCTACCGGCTCGTCGTGAACCACGGCACCGAGGCGCACAAGATCGCCGACGTCCTCGCCGAGAAGGCGATCCCGGTCATCTACGGCCCGCTCTTCACGAGCCGGTCGAAGGTGGAGCTCCGTGACCGCGGCATCCCGAACCTCGCCACGATCGCCGCCGCCGGAGTGCGCGTCGCGATCACGACGGACGCGCCGGTGGTACCGATCAACATGCTCGTCGACCAGGCCACGGCCGCCGTCAAGGAGGGCCTGCCCTGGCAGACCGCGCTCGAGGCGCTCACCGTCAACCCTGCCGAGATCCTCGGCTTCGGTGACCGGGTGGGTCGGCTCGAGGTCGGCCACGACGCCGACCTCGTCCTCTGGGACGGCGACCCGCTCGCCGCGACCAGCCGCGCGACGCGCGTCTGGATCGAGGGCGCCCAGGTCTTCGAGTGGGCCGACGGGCAGGGCGTGACCAGCGAGCGCTGGTGACCACGTGACGGACGGGCGCGCCCGGCTCAGCGGCATCGCGAAGCGATGCGCCGGGCGCGCCGACCGAGCCTGCGATGCGCCGGGCGCGCCGACCGAGCCTGCGATGCGCCGGGCGCGCCGACCGAGCCTGCGAGGGAGGACGTGGCGACGCCGCCACGGGCCTCCCGTCCGTTGTCGGGTCGGATCGCGCGGTCCGCGCTCAGGCCTCGCGCGACAGGAGGAATTCGTTGATGCGCTCGGTGAGCGGCAGGTCCATCGCCCGGGTGACCCCGTTCACCGACCGGATCGGCGCCGCCTGCCGGACGCTCGACACGAGCCAGAGGGCATCCGCGGCCTCGAGGTCGGCGAGGGTCACGAGTTCGTAGGCGGTGTCCATCCCGGCCTCCTCGGCGAACCGGAAGACGTCGGCCTGCGTGGTGCCGGCGAGGATGCCGATGTCCGTGCGGGGCGTCACGAGCCGGCCGCCGACGGACATGACGAGGTTCGCCCGGGTGCCCTCGAGCACGTAGCCGTCCGTCGACACGAAGAGTGCGTCGTCGGCTCCCCGGCGGTCGGCCTCGCGCAGCGCCGACATGTTCACCGCGTACGAGAGCGTCTTCGCGCCCTGCAGGAGCCACGGGGACGTGCGCTCGACGTCGTGCCGGTACCCGCGGTCGAGCGTCACGACCGAGATGCCCTCCGTGCGAGCGGGGGTCTGGTCGCCGGAGGGAGCCGCGTAGGCCCAGCCCGTCGGACGGTCCGAGCCCTCCACACCCCGGGTGAGGACGGTCTTCACGAAGCCCTCACGGACGGGGTCGAGCTCGGCGCACACGGCCTCGATCGTGCGGCGCCAGGCCTCGGCGTCCGGGACGGGCAGGTCGAGCATGCGGGCGGACCGCTCGAAGCGCGCGAGGTGCGGTTCGAGCGCCTGCGGTCGGCCGTCCACCACGGTGATGGTCTCGAACACCCCGTCGCCGCGGATGACCCCGAGGTCCTGCACCTGGACGTGCTCCTCGAGCGGGGCCGCGAACCAGAACGTGTCGGCGTCCGGGTCGTGCGGCGCGGCGTCGCGGGAGGGCTGGTTGAGGATCGCGAGGACGGTTTCGGTCATGCCCCCATCCAACCGCAGAGCTGCTGTCCCTCGCCCCGGACCCTCGGGAGGGGAGCTGACCCGTCAGCTCGCGTCGGGCAGCGCTCCCATCAGCTTCCAGACCGCCTCGGTCAGCTCCGGGTGCTGCAGGGCGATGCGACGGAGGCGGTGGTACTCCTCGCCCATGGCGGTGCCCTGACCGGACGCCGGGTGCATCGACCACTGCGCGCTCCGCTTGCCGATCGCGGCATCGAGCTCGAGGGAGTCCGCACGGAGGATGAGCACGACCTGCTCGTCGACCGTCGGCAGCGTGGGCATGAAGTCCCACGGGTCCTCGCCCTGCCGGCTCCGGTGCTCGACGAGCATCGAGATCTCCTCGGCGGCCTCGGCACGCAGCACTTCGAGGCTGCGCCCCGACCTGCGGGACTCAGCCATGATGCCCCCGCAGCACGCCTGCCATGCAACGAGCGTACGCCACACTGGGGGCGTGACCGAACGCGCCGACCGCACGATCCAGCACCCGGCAGTGGTCGTCGTGTACCTGCTCCGCGACGGTGCCGACGGCCCCGAGGTGCTGCTCGGCGAGAAGCGTCGCGGCCTCGGGACCGGTCGCCTGGTCGGCCCCGGCGGCAAGCGGGAGCCCGGCGAGGCTGCGGTCGACACGGCCGTCCGCGAGGTGGCCGAGGAGGTCGGCCTGCGGCTCGACCCCGACGACCTGGAGGCGCGGGGCACGTTGGACTACCGGTTCCCGTTCCGTCCGTCCTGGTCGCAGGTCTCGGACGTCTTCGTCTGCCGCCGCTGGCAGGGGGACCCGACGGGCAGTGAAGAGCTCGTCCCGCGCTGGATCCCGGTGCACGCCGTGCCCTACGACGCGATGTGGGACGACGCCAGGTACTGGCTGCCGGGCGTGCTCGACGGTGGACGCGTCCGCGCACGGTTCACGTTCGCGGAGGACAACGCGACCGTGGCGGGGTTCACCGGAGCGTGATCAGCGGACCTGCTGCGTGCGGGTGCTGCCCGTCCGTGCTTCCTCCGCCGCGGCCATGACGTCCGCGTCACCGCTGCGGCCACCGAGCGGACGCACGAAGAAGTCGACGATGCCGAAGCCGATCGCGCCGATCATCGCGAACATCGCCCAACCGACGAAGAGCCCGGCGGTGTTCCGGCCGTCGGCGGGTGCCAGGAAGACGCTCAGGGCGTAGAACACGACGGCGAGGGCGAGGAACACGACGACGACGGTGACGAGGACGCGGTGCCAGGCGATGCGCGGGTTCATCCGCCCAGGATACGCCCGGCGCGACGGCCGTCAGCGCGACGGCCGTCAGCGCGACGACGGCCGCCGCGACGGCGTGAGACCACCGCGCGACGACACCGCCGGTCAGGGCGCAGCGCGGCGCAGGTCAGCGCTCGGCGTGCCGACCGTGGGGACGGTCGTCGGACCCGCCGCCGCTCCGTGCGGACGTCCGGACCGGCACGTCGGACCGGGCCGGGGCCCTGGAACCGTCCACCCGTGGGACGGGACGCGTGCGGGGACCGCTGGTCGGGCCTCCCGGCCGTCCCGAGGGTGCGGGGCGCTCACCGGAGCGGACCACCGGGATGCGTCCCGTGGGCGTCGTCTCGGTCTCGAGCCCGTCGCGACCGCCCATGAAGACGTCCCCGCCGACGCGCTCGTCCTCCCAGTCGTCGTCGCGGAGGACCGTCAGCGTGCCGGTCTCCGTCGAGGCGAGGCCGTGCCGCTCGAGTTCCTGGTCGCGCTGCTTGCCGAGGAACTCCCGGTTCGCGGTCTGGGCGTCCTGGAACATCGTCGTCCGGCCGGTGACGATCGCGCGGATGCGTCGGTGCTCCCACCACATCTTGCCGAAGTACATCAGGACCAGGCCCGCTCCGGCGTAGCAGGCCATCGTGATGAGCCCTCGGGTCAGACCGGGCCCGACGCCGTAGATCTGGTGCTTGATCATGTCGACCATGCTCGAGCCGACGACGACGTTGTTGAGCCACGCGAACGGCTCCGGCATGAACCACTTCGGGTAGGCGCCGCCGGACGACGGCATCGAGAGGAAGACGAAGCAGATCATGGCCGGGGCGGCGATGAACCGGCCGGCGAAGTAGCTCAGGCCGTTGACCGCGAGGCCGATCGCCACGATCCAGCCCCACGCGATGAGGACGAGCGGGACGAAGTGGCCGTGGATCGCGCCGACGACTGGACCCGCGAGGGTGTTCGTGATGAGCGAGATCACGAGACCCCCGACGACGATCACGGCCATGCGCGTCCGGTGCCGGAGCGGGCCGCCCATGATCCCGATGAACATCGCCACCATGTAGCCGCCGATGCACCACGCGAGCATCACGTACATCGACACGGTGCCGTACTCGTCGTACGCGGGGAGCGCCGCGAGCTCGGTGATCTTCGGCGCTGCGGCAGCGCCGGCCTCGATGACGGCCGAGAGCGTCGCGGGCACGAGGGACGCGACCTGGAACTGGTGCGCGCTCGCCTTGAAGAACTCGTTCGCCGACGGGTCGTACGCCACGGCCATGCTGCCGGCCAGGACGTCGCGCTTCGCAGCGGCGAGGGAGTCGTAGACGTGGAAGACGTACTCGCCCGGGAGCGCCTTGCCGACTGCGGCGACGAGGGTCGGGTCGCTGCCGACGAGGGCGACCGGGACGTCGTGCGGGTGCGGTGCGTGGAACGCGAACACGTAGCAGAGACAGAAGCCCACGATGAAGAACAGCGGCATCCAGAGCTGCAGGCCGATGAGCTGGAGCGAGGGGTGCAGCGTGCCGTACCACCGCCGGTAGCGACTGATGTGCTGCGGGTCGGGGACGGGCGCCTGTCGGACCCGACGGTGTCCGGCGACGGACGACCCTCGGCGCGGACGCGTGCCGCGGGTCGACGGGCGGGTGGTCCGCTTCGGCTGGAGGTCGTTCCGCGGGGTGCTCACTCGGCCACGTGCTCCTGTTCTCGATCGGAGCGCCAGGATACGCCGCGACGTCCGACAGGGACCGGTGCGCGGTGCGCACCGCCGTGCGACCGTGCGGCCGTGCGACGCGCAGGGCCGCGCGGAGCGGTCAGGAACGGCTGCGGGACGCCTGGGCCGAGTCCATCGCGAGCTCCTCGGCGTCGAGCGTCACGAGGACGCGGCGCATGACCTCCTCGTCGAGGTTGCCCTTCTCGCGCTCCTCGAGCACGATCTCGCGGCGCCGGTCGAGCAGGTCGCGCCGGATGTCCTGCATCTGCGAGCCACGGAGCCGCGAGGGCAGCTGCTGGTCCTCGGTCTCCTCCTCCACGGCGTCCTGCCGGAAGGTCTCGGCCGCCCGCTCGAGCCGCGCCTTCAGTCGCGCGACGAACACGTCGGTCGCCTCGACGCCGAACCGCTCGCCCCACTCCGGTCGCCGCTGCTCGATGAGCTCGATCGCGGCACGGGTGGTCCGCTCGTTCAGCCGCATCTCGCTGCGGACGTCCTGGATCCCCTCCTCCGGGTCCTGCACCTTGAGCGCCCGGATCACGAACGGGAGCGTCAGGCCCTGCAGCAGGAGGGTGCCGACGGTGACGATGAAGGCGATCACGAAGATGGTGTCCTGCGCCGGGATCTTCGTCGGGCTCGCGACGACCGAGACCGCGGCGGCGAGCGTGACCACGCCGCGCATCCCGGTCCACGAGATGACGGTGAGTTCGCGCCAGTTGAGCTTCGGCTCCGCGGTGCCGCGCATCCACCGCAGTGAGGGGTGGCCGCGGGAGAGCCGGACGCGCAGGGGCCGGAGCCACCGCCCGTTGATGCGGTTGCGGACGTAGGACTCGAAGACGAACAGCGGTCGTACGAGGATCACCACGAGCAGCACCACGACCGCGGCGGTCAGCGTCTGCCCGAGGCTCCGCTCGCTCTCGATCAGCTTCTGGACGACGTCGTTGAGCTGCAGGCCGATGAGCGCGAACACGAAGCCCTCGAGGATCACGTCGATGCTCGTCCAGAGCGGACGCTCCTGGAGCCTGGTCGCGTAGCCCTCCTTCGGCGAGTTGTAGCCGATGTAGAGGCCGGCGGTCACGACCGCGATGACACCGGAGCCGGAGAGGTGCTCGGCGCCGATGTACGCGACGAAGGGGAGGAGGATGCTCATGATCGTCTCGACCACCGGGTCGTTGATGCGCATCCGGATCCAGTGCACGAGGACACCGAGCACACCGCCGACGACGAGGCCGACGCCGATCGCGAGGCCGAAGATGCCGAGGTCCTGCCAGATCGTGAGGGACGTCCCCGCGATGATGAGCGTGAAGACCCGGACCAGGGTCAGCGAGGCGGCGTCGTTGATGAGGCTCTCGCCGGACAGCACCGTCATGACCCGACGGGGGAGCCCGAGCTTCCGGCCGATCGCGGCGGCGGACACCGCGTCCGGCGGGGCGACGATCGCGCCGAGCAGGATCGCCGCCGGCAGCGTCATGTCCGGGATGAGGAAGTACGCGACGACGCCGACCACCAGCGCCGTGACGATCACGAGGAAGATCCCGAGTCGACGGATCTGCTTGATCGAGGTCTGGAAGCTCTGCCACGACACGTCGAGCGCGGCGGAGTAGAGCAGCGGGGGCAGCACGACGGTGAGGATGACCTCGCTGTCGATCTCGATGTGCGGCAGCCCGGGGATGAACGACGCGGCGAGTGCGACGGCGGTGACGAGCAGTGGTGCGGGCAGTCCCTTCGCCCGCGCGAACCCCGTCACCGCCAGCGATCCGATCAGCAGGATGAGCAGCTCGACGGGGTCCATGAGGAACATTCTCTCATCGGAATGGTTCCGTTCCTGAACGGTTCGACAGGTCAGGTGGACGGGAGGTGAACGGCAGGGTTTGTGCTCGGGCCGGTCGCCTGGGACACTTTCCCGCGGTGGACATCACACTCATAGTCGTCCTGGTCATCGCGTTGGCCCTCTTCTTCGACTTCACAAACGGTTTTCACGACACCGCCAACGCGATGGCGACCCCGATCGCGACCGGCGCCATGAAGCCCAAGGTCGCGGTCACCGTCGCTGCGGTGCTCAACCTCGTCGGTGCGTTCCTCAGCACCGCGGTGGCGACCTCGATCTCGCACGGCCTCATCAACGAGGGCCCTGGTGGCGTGGCGATCACCCCCGAGATGATCTTCGCCGGACTCATCGGTGCGGTCGTGTGGAACATGATCACGTGGCTGCGCGGCCTGCCCTCGTCGTCGTCGCACGCGCTGTTCGGCGGCCTCATCGGTGCGGCGATCGTCGGCGCCGGGTTCGGGTCCGTGAACTACGCGGCGCTGCTGACCGTCGTGATCATCCCGGCGTTCCTGTCCCCGGTCATCGCGGCGCTCGTGTCGTTCCTGTCGACGCGCATCGCCTACCGGATCACGCGACGCCCGGTGTTCCCGAACGAGCGTGGCGGCTTCCGGTTCGGCCAGATCTTCACGAGCTCGATGGTGTCGCTCGCACACGGCACGAACGACGCGCAGAAGACGATGGGTGTCATCACATTGACGCTCATCGCGTCCGGTGCGCAGTCAGCGGGCCAGGGCGTGCAGTTCTGGGTCGTCGTGGCGTGTGCCCTCGCGATCGCCCTCGGCACGTACACCGGCGGCTGGCGCATCATCCGCACGCTCGGGTCCGGCATCACCGAGATCCGTGCGACGCAGGGCTTCGCCGCCGAGGCCTCGACCGCCGCCACGATCCTCGCGTCGAGCCACCTCGGCTTCGCGCTGTCCACCACGCAGGTCTCGTCGGGGTCGATCATCGGTGCCGGTCTCGGTCGTCGCGGCTCGAAGATCCAGTGGTCGACGGCCGGCAAGATCGTCATCGCCTGGTTCATCACGCTGCCGGCTGCGGCTGCCGTCGGTGCAGTGGCGTCCGGCATCGCCCGCATCGGTGTGCTCGGCCTCGTGATCGACGCCGTCGTCGGCGCCGCGGTGATCCTCGGGCTGTACCTCTGGTCGCTGCGCAAGCCCCACGACCAGGCCGCCGCGATCGAGGTCGACGTGGCCGCGAACGCGGTCCTCACCCGCAAGGAGCGTCGCGACATGCAGCGCAAGAAGCGCGCCGAGGTCGTCTCGGCCCGCCGTGCCGAGCTGAGCCGTGAGCGCACCCTGCGCCGCATGGCTGCGCGCAAGGGAGGACGTCGCTGATGGGGATCGACTGGTTCGCCTTCCTGACGGTCGCGATCGTCGCGGTCGTCGCCGCCTGCTTCGTCGTGACGGTGTACTCGATCGGACTCCGGTTCTGGAGCGCCGCGGACACCCGTGCCGGCAAGTACACGGTGAAGGACGACGGCACGGTCGGGCCGGCCACGGCCGGGTTCCCGCTGCCCGGACAGACCCCGCCGGGGGTGCGGCTGTACCGCTCACTCGCGGTCGCCTGCTTCGCGGTGAGCGCCGCCGCCGTGCTCTACGGCATCTACCTCATCGTCCCGCAGTTCCACTGACGCGCACCGCGCGTCAGGATCGCTGACGCGACCGAGGCCGGCCTGGAGGCTCGTGG
>NZ_JBPUGH010000047.1:0-20245 GCF_051548005.1 Curtobacterium flaccumfaciens
TGGTAGCGGACGAGTCTCGCGCCCACGAGCACGAGACTTGTCCTTGCACGCGAGACTCGGCGGCGCCGGCACGAGACTCGGCGGCGCGAGCACGAGACGCGGCGGCGCTGGCACGAGACTCGGGGCGCCGCCCGCGAGACTCGTGGGCGCGCAGACGTGCGGGCGGCGCCGGCGGGCGAGTGTGCCGGGCCCGCGGCCGGGTCAGCGACGAGCTGCGGCAGCCTCGGCGGCGGTGTGCACGATGTCGTCCCAGAGGACGGCCGACGGCACCAGCGCGCCCGCCTCGAGCACGTCGACGCGGGCGACCTCGGCCTCGGCGAAGCGGCTGATCTCCGCGACCGCAGCGTCCGTCCCGGCCTCGAGCGCCGCGCGGCTCGCGACGTCGGGCACGGCTGTCCGCAGCTCCGCGACGACCCTCCCACGGCGGTCGTCCGCGAGGCCCTCGAGCGCGCAGACGCTCTTCCAGGCTGCGTCGAGCTCGATCCGGAGCCGGATGATCGCCGGGTGGTCCGGCGTCTCGGTCATGGTCATGGTGGTGCCCCCGTGCAGACCCAGCGTCGGGCGCGCTCGATCCGATCGCAGCCTAGCAATGAAGAGAGCAGTCCTCATGTCCCTCGAACGTGGGACAGAACGTTCTACCGCAGGACCGTTCTGTGACGAGATTCAGCCGGATCCGCCCGGGGACCTCCCGCGCGTACAGGTTCGATGCCACGATGGGGGCGAGGAGGTCCACTATGCGGTTGTTGGTGGTCGAGGACGACGACGAGATGCGCGCCCTCATGGAACGCGGACTCGCTGCCGAGGGGTACCGCGTCGTCGCGGTCGAGAACGGCGTCGAGGCGCTCATCGCACTCGGGGAGCAGTCATTCGACCTGGCGGTCGTCGACGTCATGATGCCGGGCATGTCCGGCTTCGAGCTCGCCCGACGGATCCGCGAGCGGGAGGACCCGGTCCGCATCCTGCTGGTCACCGCGCGCGATGCCGTCGACGACCGGGTGTTCGGTCTCGACGCCGGTGCGGACGACTACCTCACGAAGCCCTTCGCGTTCGCCGAGCTCCTCGCCCGGCTCCGTGCGCTCGGCCGCCGCGAGACCGCCGGCGCACCCCGCACGATCGAGGTGGGCGACGTCGCGATCGACTCCGAGGCCCGTCGCGTCGCGATCAAGGGCCAGCGTGTGGCGATGAGCCCGACCGAGTTCGCGCTCCTGCGCCTGCTCGCTCGGTCGGTCGGCAGCGTGGTCGACCGTCCGAAGATCCTCGAGGAGGTCTGGGACGGCTCGCAGCACGTCGACCCGAACGTCGTGGAGCAGTACATCTCGTACCTCCGCAAGAAGCTGACCGCGCACGAGGCCACCGTGGCGATCTCGACGGTCCGCGGACGCGGCTACCGGCTCGACCTCGTCGGAGCGTGAGCACCACGACCCCGGACGGACGGTCGGACGCGCCGACCGGACGCCGGGGCCTCGTGCGCCCGCTCCGGCTGCTCTCGCTGCGTGCCCGGATCACGATCGGGTCGACGGCGATCGCGGCGGTCGTGATCGTCCTGCTCGTGCTCGTGATGCGCTTCCAGGTCGTCAGCGTCGTCGCGAGCGCCACCCGGACGCTGCTCGACGCCGACGCCGATCCGTACGTCGCGACGCTCGAGGTCGACAGTGACCCCGACCTCTCGCAGCCTGGGAACGCCCAGCTCGTCGCGGTGGTCTCCCCCTCGGGCGACATCGTGCTCTCGACCATGCCCGGACGCCTCGAGCGTGCGCTCGGCAGTCTGGCCGAGGAACAGGCCGGCACGCGCGTCATCGACGTCGCGAGTTCGCAGTACCGGGTCGTCGTCGAGCACCCCGTCAACCGCGCCGGCCGCTGGACCGTCGTCGCCGCACGCAACTCGCAAGCCGAGGCCCTCGTCGTCGACGACCTCACCACGACCCTGTCCCTCACCGGCCTGGCGATCCTCATCGCGTTCGGCGTCGCGTCGTGGGTGCTGGCGACGACGGCGCTCCGCCCGGTGAACCGGATGCGGCGCGAGGCCGAGCGGCTCTCGGTCGCCCCCGAGCGTGCCGAGCTGCCGGTCGGCCCGGCCCAGGACGAACTCGCATCGCTCGCCACCACCCTCAACGCGTTCCTCGCCCGGACCCGGCAGGCCACGGAGCGCGAACGCCAGATGGTCAGCGACGCGAGCCACGAGCTCCGCACGCCGCTCGCGATCCTCACGACCCAACTCGACCTGGCGTCCCTGGACGGCGACGACGCGACCGCCCTGGCAGCCCACATCGAGCGCGCCAAGCACAGCGTCGCGCGCCTGTCGCGGCTCGCGAACGACCTGCTCGCGCTCTCCCGGATCGAGGAGTCGGAACGCCGGGAGCAGGACGGCGCCGAGCAGCCCACGACGACCTGGTCGGACCTCGGGGACGAGGTCATGGCCGCCGTCGACCGCGTCCGGCTCATCGCGTCGGCGAAGGACATCACCGTCGACTTCGACCTCGAGGCGCCGGTGGCCCACGGCCACACCGGCTCCGGTGGCATCGGCGGTTCCGGCGCGGGCACCGACGACGCGTCCGAACCGCGGTACCGCCTCGACAGCGGCGGGATGGCCCAGCTCGTCACGAACATCGCGGGCAACGCGGTGGCAGCGCTCCCCCGTGGCGGCGGGATCTTCGTCTCGTGGCGGAGCGCCGACGGCGAGGGCGTCCTGCAGATCACCGACGACGGCCCCGGTGTCCCGGAGTCGTTCATCCCGGTGGCCTTCGACCGGTTCACGCGACCCGACGAAGCCCGCAAGTCGCGGCCGAACCCTGACCCCGCGACGGGTGCGATCACCATGCCCGGCGGTTCCGGACTGGGGCTCGCGATCGTCCGGGCCATCGCGGAACGCGCGGGAGGCACGGCGTCCCTCCGCAACGTCCGCTCCGGCGGACTCGAGGTCACCATCACGGTCCCCGAAGCCCGGTAGCGAGGCCGTCCACCTCACTGGAAGTCCCGCGACCGGGTCCGCACCGCCAGCGGCAGGCGCTCCATCCGGTCCGCCACCACGTTGACCACGCCCTCGTCCGACCGTTCGAGGATCCCCCGCACGATCACCGCGGGCGACTCGCGAGCGGTGCGGCGGTAGCGCCCCCACACCCCGACGCTGCAGATCACGTTCACGAGCCCGGTCTCGTCCTCGACGTTCATGAACGTGATGCCCGATGCCGTCGCCGGACGCTGCCGGTGGGTGACGATCCCACCGACCTCGATCCGCCGGCCGTTCTCCGCCATCATCGTGTCCGCGACGCTCAGCACGCCCCGGCGCTCGAGCACCGGTCGGACGTGCCGGACGGGGTGGTCGTCGGTCGTCATCCCCGTCGACCACATGTCCGCGATGAGGACGTCCCCGCTCGTCATCTGTCCGAACAGCGGAGGCTGCACGACCACCTGGGTGCCGGGCAGCTGGTCGGGGCGCTCCCCTGCCGCCTGCCCGGCTGACCAGATCCCGCTGCGGCGGTCCTCGCCGAGGGAGGCGAACGCGTCCGCCGCTGCGAGCGCCTCGAGCTGCGCCGTCGTCAGCCCGACCCGGCGGGCGAGGTCGGACATGTCGGTGAAGGGGCCGTTCGCCCGACGCTCGGCGACGATCCGCTCCGCGCTGCGGCGGCCGAGCGAGGTCACCTCGGCGAGCCCGAGCCGGACGACGAACGCACCGTCGCGGCGGTGCCGAGCGGTGTCGTCCGGCAGCGAGCGGTCGAACGGCGGCACCTCGGGCTGCTCTTCGGCCACGCACCCGTCGTCGCCGGTCGTCACCGGCCCGTCAGCACCGGCACCGGCACCCGCTCCGGCACCCGCTCCGGCACCGGCCCCTGCGCCGGCACCGTCGAGCGGCTCCATCGTGGCGTCGACCTCCGACCGCAGGATGTCCGGACGGAGCACCCGGACGCCGTGCCGTCGAGCGTCCGCCACGAGGGTCTGCGGCGAGTAGAACCCCATCGGCTGGGCCCGGAGCAGCGCCGCGAGGAACACCCCGGGGTAGTGCAACCGCATCCAGGCACTGGCGTAGACGATGAGCGCGAAGCTGATCGAGTGGCTCTCCGCGAAGCCGAAGTTCGCGAACGCCTGGATCTTGGCGTAGATGGCGTCGGCGTCGGCCCCGTGGATGTCGTTCCGCGCCATCCCCTCGTAGAGCTTCTCGCGCAGTCGTTCGATCTTCTCGTGCCCGCGCTTCGACCCCATCGCCCGCCGGAGGAGGTCGGCGTCGTCGCCCGTGCACCCGCCGACGACCACCGCCATCTGCATGAGCTGCTCCTGGAACAGCGGCACGCCCTTGGTCCGGGCCAGCACGGGTTCGAGCAGCGGGTGCGGGTAGGTGATCTCCTCGGCACCCGTTCGACGGCGGATGTACGGGTGCACGGCGCCGCCCTGGATCGGTCCGGGACGCACGAGCGCGACCGCGATGACGAGGTCGTAGAACTCGCGGGGCAGCAACCGCGGCAACGACCCCATCTGCGCGCGGGACTCGACCTGGAACACCCCGATGGTGTCGGCGCGGCAGAGCTGGTCGTAGACGCCCGGTTCCTCCTTCGGGATGGTGTGCATGTCCCACCGCTCCCCGCAGTGCTCCGCTGCGAGGTCGAACGCGTACTGGAGTGCGGCGAGCATCCCGAGCCCGAGCATGTCGAACTTCACGAGCCCCATGTAGGCGCAGTCGTCCTTGTCCCACTGCAGCACGGTGCGGCCGTCCATCCGGGCGTGCTCGATCGGCACGACCTCACCCACCGGTCGGTCGGTGAGCACCATGCCGCCCGAGTGGATGCCGAGGTGCCGAGGGAACCCGAGCACCTGCTGCGCCATGTCCACGACGGGCGCGGGGATGTCGTGGTCCTGGCTCTCGGTCACGGACCCCCACCGTTCGACCTGCTTCGACCAGGCGTCCTGCTGCCCGGGACTGTGCCCGAACGCCTTCGCCATGTCGCGCACAGCACCCTTCGGCCGGTAGGTGATGACGTTCGCGACCTGTGCCGCGTTGAACCGGCCGTACTTCTCGTAGACGTACTGGATGACCTCTTCACGACGGTCCGAGTCGAAGTCGACGTCGATGTCGGGCTCCTCGTCGCGCAGGGCCGACAGGAACCGCTCGAACGGCAGTCCGTACCGGATCGAGTCGACGGCGGTGATCTCGAGCAGGTAGCAGACGGCGGAGTTGGCGGCGGATCCCCGGCCCTGGCAGAGGATCCCCCGCTGCCGGGCGAACTGCACCATGTCGCGGACGATGAGGAAGTACCCCGGGAAGTCCTTGTCCTCGATGACGGCGAGTTCGCGTTCGATGCGGGTCCGCTTCGCCGGGTCGACCCCGTCGTCGCTGCCCGGGTAGAACCGCCGGGCGCCCTCCCACGTGAGCTCGCGGAGCCACGACATGGTGGTGTGCCCCTCCGGGACGTCGAGCTTCGGCAGACCGGGCCGCGCGGTCTTCAGCGTGAACCCGAGCTCGTCGGCGAGGGTCACGCTGTACTCGACGGCACCCGGCCACCGGGCGAAGCGTCTGGCCATCTCGGCCCCCGAGCGCAGGTACGCCGTGTCGGCCGCCGGCAGCCAGCCGTCGATCTCGTCGAGGCTCCGACGTGCCCGTACCGCCGCGAGTGCCGAGGCCACGGGGAACCGGGCCGGGGTCGCGTAGTGGACGTTCCCCGTCGCCACGACGGGCAGTGCGTGCCGTGCGGCGAGCGCGGCGAGGACGTCGTTCCGGGCGGAGTCCAGCGGATCGCCCTGGTCGGTGAGCTCCACCACGACGTTGCCGGTGCCGAACCGGTCGAGCAGGAGGCGCAGGGCGGCCTCGGCCTCGGACTCGCCACCGCGCTCGAGCGCCTGCCGCACGGCACCCTTGCGGCACCCGGTGAGCACCCGCCAGTGTCCGCCGGCCCGCTCCGCGAGGTCGTCGAGGTCGTACTGCGGTCGACCCTTCTCGGCGCCGGCTGTCAGGTGGGCGTTCGTCACCGCCCCGGCCATCCGGTGGTAGCCGTCCTGCCCGTCGGCGAGGAGCAGCAGGTGTGTGCCCTCGGGGTCGGGGACGCCGTTCTGCGGTTCGGTGAGGCCGAGTGACAGCTCGGTGCCGTAGACGGTCGCGAGGCCCGGGTACGACTCGGCGGCCTCGGCCATCCGGGCGACGCCGTAGAAGCCGTCGTGGTCGGTCAGGGCGAGGCCGTGCAGGCGCAGCCGTGCGGCCTCCTCGAAGAGCTCCTCGGGCGAGCTCGCGCCGTCGAGGAAGCTGAACGTCGAGTGCGCGTGCAGCTCGGCGTAGGGCACGACGGGGCCGGAGTCGTCGCGTCGGAGCGACGGCGGCACGTACTTCTCGCGCTTCCGCGACCAGGCGGGACTGTCACCGCCGTCGCCGGCGTGCGTGCTGCCCGGACTGCGGCGGTCGGACAGGGCACGCTCGAACTGCGACCACGGGATCGGGGGGTTGCTGTAGCCCATCAGGTGCTCCTCACGTCGCCACGGCCTCGGCCCACCACCGGTGGTCGGCCAGCACGAGGTACCAGGCCCGTCCCCCGTCGTCGACGAGCTGGAGCCGGTGCAGGCGTCGGCCGCCGGACTCCCACCAGCGCACGACGAGCGGCCACGGCCCCGCCCACGCGGTCACCGGACCGAACCGACCGCCCCGCTCGCCCTCGGCACGGAATCGCTCGGGTTCGCCGGTGAGCACGCCGCGGTCGTCGACGTCGACGGTGACGCCGGAGGCGGTCTCGACGTCGACCGGACGTGGACGGTCGAGCACCGTCGCCGGTGGTGGCCCCGGCAGCTTGCCGGGCCACGGACGGTCACGGATGGTCGCCAGTGCGCGCTCCCCACCGACGGGGGCGTCTCCCCACGGCACGAGCACCACCCGTTCTGCGAGCGTGCGCCCGCCACCGATCCGCGGGGTCACGACGCCGTCGTGCCCGACGAGCCCCTGGACCCGCGCGAGCCCGTGGTGCACCCGTTCGTCGGGCCCGGAGCCCCAGAGCCCACGCTCGTGGTTCGCCGTGTCGTCGACCGCGACGGGCTCGAGCACGACCTGCACGACGGGGGCCTCGAGCCCCGTGGGGTCGACCCCACCGGCGAGCTGCCACCGCACCCGGTCGACGACGTCGGACGCGTCGAACCAGCGGGGATGCACCCAGACCCGTTCGAGCAGGATGTCGCGTTCGTCGACGATCCCGACCCGGATGCTCGTCGCGACGAGTCCGGCGATGCGGAGACGCTCGGCGAAGTCGTCCGCCGAGCGCCGGAACGCGAAGGCGACCTGGTCGGCCCGGTCGAGCGGCGGCTCGAACGACGCCTCGACCCGGAGCTCCGGCGGGACCTCGCGCGCGGCGATCTCGCGCGGGTCGCGGCCACCCGCGAGCCGGTGCAGGAAGGCGCCGGCCTGCCCGAAGCGGTCGCGCACCTGCTCGTCACCGAGGGCGGCGAACCCGCCGAGGGTCGTGATGCCGAGCCGGCCCAGGAGCACGGCGAGGTCGGCGTCCCCGAGCACCCCCAGCGGGAGGTCGGCGAGGAACGGGGCAGAACCGCCGACCGGCACGATCCGGGTCCGCTCCCCCGGACGCACCGGACGGGCACGGGCGGCCTGCTCGGCGGCGAACGGGGTGTCCGCGACGCCCACCCGCACTCCGGGGGCGCCGTGGTCGGCCGCGATGCCCGCGAGCGTCGCCGCCGCGGCCCGTTCACCGCCGTAGTACCGTGCCGGCCCGCGTGAGCGGAGCGCGAGGGTCCCCGGGCGCAGGACCTCGACCCCGGGGACCGCCGCCTCGACCGCACGGATGACGGGTTCGAAGGCTCGGTGGTCGAGGGCGTCGTCGTAGGGCTGCACGACGAGCCCCGGGCAGCGCGCCTGGGCCTCGCGCACCCGGAGCCCGCGAGCCACCCCGTGCTGCCGGGCGCTCGCGGAGCAGGCGAACACCTGTCCGCCGGCCACGACGGCGAACGGCTGCTCCGGTGGCTCGCCGGCCGCCCGGGCAGCGGCGACCACCGGCCAGTCCGGGCACCAGAGCACGATCGTGCGCGTCGGCGGGGCCTCGGGGACCGCCCCACTGCGCAGCACCGGAGCACTCCCCCCGTGCAGCGCTGCCCCCGCGCCGGACACCCCGGTGCGGGGCAGCCCGACACGGGGCGCGGCACCACGGGACGAGCCGGCCCGACCGCGCGGGCTCACGACGCCACCGCCACCGGACGCAGCACCGGTTGCGACGCCGCGGCGGGTTCCACGGGACGGACCATGCCGTCGGCCGCGGGCAGCAGGAGTTCGGCGCTCACCGGGCGGACCGCGCCGGCACGCCCGGTGGCCGTCACCGTGGCCCGACGCTCGGACAGGTAGCCGTGACCGTGCCCGATGCCGCCCCAGTCTGAGGCCGTCACCTGCAGCGAGACGTCGGCCCCCGGCCAGGACCCGAGCGAGACGAGCGCACCGCCGCGCTGCCGGAGCCGGGCGGCGAGCCGGGAGACGTCCCCGGGCACCACGCGGCCGAGCGGCCGGGTGAGCACGATCTGCGCGACGTCGACGAGGGCGGCCGTGACCGTCAACCACTGGTCGCCCGGGTCCGGCACGAGCACCAGCCGCTCGAGGTCGATCCCCGCCGCGGCTGCCGCTTCGACCCCGAAGGACGGCACCCCGACGACCGCGCACCAGGCTCCCTCGGCCGAGGCCGCCTGCAGCATCGTCATCGCCAGCAGCACCGAGTCCTGCACGGCGTACGTGCCCCCGACGCGGATCGCACCCCCGGGCAGCAGCGGTGCGATCGCCGGCGCCGTCGGCAGCCCGACGACGGTGTCGACCCGTGTGGCCTCCATCTCGGCGACCCGGGACCGCAGGCTCGTGATCCGCTCGAGCGCCGCACGGGCGTCCCCGAGGTGGTCGACCCGCCGGACGGGCCGGGCAGCCCGGTCCGTCCGGGGAGACCCTCCTGGGTCCCCCGGCGACGCGAGTGCCGCTGCCGACTGCATGCCCTCATATTCGAACATGTGTTCGATGATGTCAATCAGGTCCGACATCCTGTGGACGATCGGCTCGAACGCACGTTCGACACGCCGTGTTCCGCCGAGAGCACCGCCGACTCGAACGCGCGTGCGGCGCTCACGCACCCGCGCGCGTCACCAGCGTGCGACCGCCCCCACCCCGCCGAGCACCGATCGGGTCTTCGTCTCGACCTCGTCCGCTTCGTCCGCGGGGTCGGACGACCACGTCACCGCGCCCCCGGCCCCGAGGGTCCGGGCGAGCACACGGCCGTCGTCGTCGACCACCGTGACCAGTGTGCGGATGACCACCGACAGGTCCACCGAGCCGCTCGCCGAGAAGTACCCGACCGCACCCGAGTACACCCCGCGCGGCGCACCCTCGAGGCGGTCCGCGATCGCCGTGGCGCTGCTCTTCGGCGCGCCCGTCATCGACCCCGGGGGGAACGCCGCCCGGACCGTCGCCGCGCGCGAGGCGCCCGCCGGCAGCACCGCGGACACCGTCGACACGAGCTGGTGCACGCTCGCGTAGGTCTCGACGGCACACAGTCGGTCGACGTGCACCGACCCGGGCACCGCCGTCCGGAGCAGGTCGTTGCGGAGCAGGTCGACGATCATCACGTTCTCCGCGCGGTCCTTCACGCTCGCGGCGAGGTCCGCCCGCACCGCCGCGTCGACCTCGGGGTCCGTGGCACGCCGACGGGTGCCCTTGATCGGTTCGGCGGTGACCACGCCGTCCGCCGTGATGCGCAGGAACCGCTCCGGCGACCGGCTGGCGACGCGGAGCGTCCCGAGACGGAGGTACGCCCCGAACGGCACGGGGTCCGCGGCCCGCAGCCGCAGGTACTCGACGAGGTGGGGATCCGTGCCGGGGGCGACCCGTGCCTCCAGGCCGGGCACCGCGAAGGCGGTGGTGAGGCAGACCTGGAAGGCGTTGCCCTCGCGGATCTCGCGTCGGCACGACTCGACGGCCGCCTCGTAGGTGGCGCGCGTGACGCGTCCCGGTGCGGGGACGGCCGGGAGGCCCGGGGGCACGTCGACGACGTCGGCACGCGCGGGCAGGAGGGTCACCTCCTCGAGCCAGGCCCGGTTCGCCGCGCTGGCGTCCGGTTCCGTGTCGGCGACGAGGGCGAGCGCCCACGAAGCGCCGTCGGGACCGGTGACCACCGCTCGGTCGACGAACCGGAGGTCCGCGTCGGGGTGGTCGGCGGCGCTCCGGTCGGGCCCGCCTGACTCACGACCGAGCTCGTAGCCGAGGAACCCGACCCAGCCGAGCGCGAACCCGCACCCCGTGACCGGCTCGGGCAGCCGCGGCGTCCGCGCCAGCAGGTCGTCCAGCACGGCGAACGCCGGCTCGTCGGAGCTCCGGGACGGCCCGAACCACACCCGTGCAGCGGCGGCCACGTCGAGGACCGCGCGCCGCAGTCCGTGCCGGAACCGCGTGGCGAACGGCCCGTCGGTGACCGCGAGCACCGACCAGGCCGCCCGCTCCGCCGCCACCGTGGGGGCGCCGTCGGGCAGGCCGGAGTCGAGCCACACCACGTCGGCGGTGCCGTCCGCGAGCCGTCCGAGGTCCGGGGTCCCCGCGAGCGGCCGGACCGCGATCCGCACCCCGGGATCGTGGGTCAGATCGCGGCGGTCGTGGGTCAGATCGCGGCGATCGTCCATGCGGCGGTGTGCGCGGCACCGGGCTCGAGCACGAGCAGCCCGCGGTCGGCTCCGGTGTTGAAGGCGTCGGGGGCGCAGGTCATCGGCTCGACCGCGAGGCCCGACCGGTGGTACTCCGGGACGACGTGGTCGGCGGTGTGCACCTGCACCCAGCCGCACTCGGTGCCGAAGGACGCGCGGACGCCGTGCCCGTCCTCGGCCACGACGTCGATCACGGCCGTGCCGTCGGCGTCACGGACGAAACCGGTGAAGGCGTGGTCGATGAACCGCGGCCCGATCACGCTCGGCTCGCGCAGGTCGAACTCGTCGTGCACCGGCACGAGCGCGGTCGGGACCAGCCGGTCGGGGGTGACCTCCAGCACCTCGGCGGCGGGCAGCGTGAGCGTCCAGTCGTCGACCGAGCCGGGACCCGCGACGAGGTACGGGTGCGGACCGGTCCCCCACGGAGCGCGCGAGGGGCCGGTGTTCCGACCGGTGATCGCGGTGTGCAGCCCGTCGCCGTCGACGCGGTACTCGACCGTGACGACCACGCGGTGCGGGTAGCCCTGCTGAGCGGGGACGGTGGTGCTGAGCACCGCACGGTCGGGCTCGTGGGCCTCGACGGTGAAGTCGGTCCACCCCACCAGGCCGTGCAGGGCGTGCTGGCGGGTCGGCTCGGTCAGCGCGAGCTCCTGGTCGATGCCGTCGAACGTGTAGCGACCGTCGACGACGCGGTTCGGCCACGGCGCGAGGACGGCCCCGCGGAAGACCGGGCGGACCTCGTCGGCGTCGAAGGGCACCACGAGGTCGCGCCCCTCGTGCCGGAGGGTCCGGAGCGAGGCGCCGACCGTCGCGATGTCGGCGGTGTACCCGGCGGCGGCGATCGTCAGCTGCGATCCGGACAGCGGGGCACCCTCGCCCACGTGCTCAGCACTCATGGGGTCAGCGTATCGGCCCGGCCGGACTCGCTCGTACCGGACGCAACAACGGCGAAAGCCCCGCGGTTCCGGAGAACCGCGGGGCTTTCGATGGTGGATCTGAGGGGACTCGAACCCCTGACCCCCTGCATGCCATGCAGGTGCGCTACCAGCTGCGCCACAGACCCGTTGGGTGTTGCTGACCCGTCGGTGTTGCTTCGTGCTCCCGGTTCCCCGGAGGCACCATGAAAGCGTACACCATGCGAACACCCGGGAACGAAATCGTCACCGCCACCCGGGCGCGTCGCGTTCGCCCCGGTTCGGCCCGACCCCGTTCGGCTCAGCCCGTTCGGCTCAGCCCCGTTCGGCTCAGCCCTGTTCGACCGGCAACTCGAGTGGGATCGTCGGGCAGTCGGCCCAGAGTCGCTCGAGGGAGTAGTACTGCCGGTCTTCCTCGTGGAAGACGTGCACGACGACGTCACCGAAGTCGATGAGCACCCAGCGTCCCTCGGAGCGGCCCTCACGACGCAGCGGCTTCGCGCCGGCCTCGATGAGTCGTTCCTCGACCTCGTCGGCGATCGACAGCACGTTGCGCTCGTTCCGACCGGTCGCCAGGAGGAACACGTCCGTCAGCTGGAGCGGCCCGGTGACGTCGAGTGCGACGAGGTCCTCGGCCTGCTTGGCGTCCGCCGCGGTCGCGGCGATCTGCGTGAGTTCGAGAGCGCGTGAGGAGGCGGGCACGCAGGTCCTTCCGGTCGTCGCCCGACACGGTGCCGGACTGTTGGGTGCCGAGGTGGTCGGCGGGGTGCCGATGTGGTCGGCGGGGTGCCGAGGTGATCGGCGGGGTGCCGAGGTGATCGGCCCCGTCATCATAGGTCAGACCTCGGACACCGGCCAGCCGGGTCCGACGGGAGCGCGGTCCTGCGCCTGCGTCTCAGCCGAACGGGTGCGTCGTGAGGAGCGCCACGATGATCACCGCGGCAGCGGACAGTCCGACGGCACCGACCGAGATGGCGAGGACCATCGGGGTCTTCGACTCCTTCGGCTTCGCCGCCGCGAGGACGACCTGGCGCGTGGAGGTGTGGCTCGACACCGCACGGCTCGCACGGATCGGGCTGGCGTCGGTCTCCGGCTGCTCGTCGTGCTGTTCGAGCAGGCGGTCGACCTCGGCGCCGTCGATCGGCCGGTGCGACCCCGTCGAGGACAGCGACGCCGGCAGGTCGATCGAGCCGGTGAGGATGACCTCGCCCGTGGCGTTCAACGCCCCGGTGGGATCGGCGAGCGCCGAGTTCGGCAACACGATCGCGTTCGGGTTCGACGCGGCGACACGGCGGGTGCCGGTCTCCTCGTCGTGGACCTCGGCATCGTTCGAGTCGTGCGCGAGGGCCGACCAGTGGCCGGCCGGCGGCTGGAACGCGGTCGTGACGGGCTTCGGCTCGACCGGGCGCTGGACCGCCGCCGGCACACTGCTGGACGCGGCGGAGTCGTCGGAAGGCCGCTGTACGGGCGTCTCGTTCGTGTCGTCGTCGAGGGACAGCGGGAACACGCCGGGCGTCGCAGCGTCCACCGACGGCAGCTTCGGTGCGAGCGGCGCGCCCGTGGACGCGTCCGCGGGCGGCTCGACCGCAGCCGCTGACTCGTCGCCCGCGGGCACAGCCTCGGCGTCGGCCGGGTCGTCGAGCTCGGCTTCCGCGTCGTGCGGCGCCCAGGTGGAGCGGTGGCGACGCGGCTCCTCGGCGTGCGCTGCGGCTTCCTCGAGGGGCTCGACCGCGTCCGGCGAACCGTCGGCTTCCGTGGCCTGCTGCACAGCGGCCTCGTCGAGTTCGACGGGTGGCTCCGCTGCCGTCGCCGAAGCGGCGGTCGGCGCGGACGCGACCGGGCTCGGAGCGGACCCGACCGGGCCGGGCGCAGACGCGACCGGACTCGGCGCGGACGCGGCAGGCGTCGGCTCAGCGACGGCCTGGTCGTCTTCGAGGGTGGAGACCGAGCCGATGACGTCCTGGACGGTGCGGTCCGACGACTGCGGGGTGGGGTTCTGCAGCGGCACCGGCAGGACCGCCTGGACCTCGGCCTCGCGCATCAGACGCAGCTGACGGCGGGTCAGGCCACCGGTGCCGGGGACGATCTCGGTCGCGGACGCCGGCGGCAGATCGGGCACGCCCGACTGTGCGGCGCCGGACGGTGCCGGGGCGACGTGTGAACCGGGCCGGCGACGGGCCTGCTCCGAACCGTCGGCGGACGTGGGTGCGGCGACGGTCGGCGGCGGCGTCACGGGCTGGCCACCGGCGGCGGCAGCGCGCTCACGCTCGCGCGCCTGACGCCGCGACAGTGGCGGGTGCGCGTCGGACGAACTCATGCAACGCTCCGATACAGATGGTGCTTGGAGATGTACTGGACGACCCCGTCGGGCACCAGGTACCAGACGGGGAACCCGCGCCGGACCCGATCGCGGCAGTCGGTCGACGAGATCGCCAGCGCGGGCACCTCGAGCAGACTGACGTCCCGCTCCGGCAGGCCGGTGATGCTCAGGTCGTGGCCCGGGCGCGTCACGGCGACGAAGTGCGCGAGGTCCCAGAGGCCATCATGGTCTTTCCAGTCGAGGATCTGCTGAACGGCGTCCGCGCCCGAGATGAAGACCAGCTGCGCGTCGGGCCGTTGCTCGTGGAGGTCCCGCAGGGTGTCGACGGTGTACGTCGGGCCCGGCCGGTCGATGTCGACCCGACTGACCGTGAACATCGGGTTCGACGCCGTCGCGACCACGGTCATCAGGTACCGGTGCTCGGCATCGGTCACGTCGGACTTCATGTACGGCTGGCCGGTGGGGACGAACACCACCTCGTCGAGGTCGAACGCGCGCGCGACCTCGGACGCTGCCACGAGGTGGCCGTGGTGGATGGGGTCGAACGTGCCACCCATCACACCGATGCGCGGCCGCCCCGAGCTCTCGAGCATGGGGTGACGGGTCAGAGCTTCGTGTGGCCGAACTCGTCGACGCCGGTCTCGTGGTGGCGAGTGGCCTCGAACTTGTGCGAGTGACGGTACGCGACGTCGCGGAAGCTCCAGGTGACGAACCCGAGGAACGCGAAGAAGAGGGCACCGACGAGCGGGAAGACGTACGCGGGGACCCCGGAGGCGTGCTCTGCGGCTTCGGCGAGGAGGGTCATCGTCATGTGCTCCGTTCGGTCGGTGGAAAGACGCCGTTCAGTCTAGCCGCGGATCTGGCCCTGGCCGCGCACGATCCACTTGGTGCTCGTGAGTTCGGGCAGGCCCATCGGCCCGCGGGCGTGCAGCTTCTGCGTGGAGATGCCGACCTCGGCCCCGAAGCCGAACTCGCCGCCGTCCGTGAACCGGGTGGAGGCGTTCACCATCACGACCGCCGAGTCGACGCCCGCGAGGAACCGCTCCGCCGTGTCGACGTCGTTCGTCACGATCGACTCGGTGTGGTGCGTCGACCAGGTCGCGATGTGCGCCATCGCGGCGTCGACGTCCGGCACGACGCGCACCGAGAGGTCGAGGTCCATCGACTCCGTCGCCCAGTCGGCGTCGGTCGCACGGAGCACCCCCGGCACGATCGTGCGGGTCGCGTCGTCGCCCCGGAGCGTCACCCCGGCTGCGCGGAGCCGGTCGGCCAGCACCGGGAGGAGGCGTTCTGCGGCACGTTCGTGCACGAGGAGGGTCTCGAGGGCGTTGCACACGCTCGGCCGCTGCACCTTGCTGTTGAGCACGATGTCGACCGCGCGGTCCTCCGGAGCGGACTCGTCGAGGAAGACGTGCACCACGCCGGCGCCGGTCTCGATGACGGGGACCTGCGACTCCGTGACCACCGTCTGGATGAGCGATGCGCTCCCCCGCGGGATCAGCACGTCCACGAGCCCCCGTGCCCGCATGAGCTCGGTGGCGCCCGCCCGGCCGAACTCGTCGATGGTCTGGACCAGCTCGCGCGGCAAGCCGACCGAGGCCACGGCGTCCTGGATGCGCGCCACGAGCACGGCGTTCGTGCGCTGTGCCGCCGAGCCGCCCCGGAGCACGACCGCGTTGCCGCTCTTCAGCGCCAGGCTCGCGATGTCGACGGTGACGTTCGGGCGCGCTTCGTAGATCGCTCCGACGACACCGAACGGCACCCGGACCTGGGTCAGCTGCAGCCCGTTCGGCAGCACCGAGCCGCGGACGTTCTGCCCGACCGGGTCCGTCAGACCGACGACGTGCTCGACGGCGACGGCGAGGGCGTCGATCCGTGCCGCATCGAGGCGGAGCCGGTCGAGGAGGCCCGAGGAGAGTCCCTCGTCCTCGCCCGCGACGAGGTCCTCGTGGTTCGCGCGGACGATCTCGTCCGTCGCGGCGCGCACCCCCGCGGCGATCGCGCCGAGCGCCGCGTCCTTGACCGCCGTGGTCGCGGTCGCGAGCACCGACGCCGCGTCGCGAGCGGCGACGAGCTTGTCGGTCAGGGTCGGAGCGGGTGCGGTCAGCGACATGGCTCGATCATAGGTCTGCCGTCGCCGTCATGACGTGGCGGGCTTCCTCCCTGTGGACCCGACCTGGAGGCACGCCGCCGGTGCAGGGATCGCCGAACCTCGGTCGCGGCCCGGCCCGCGCGACCCACTCGCCCGATCGGTCACGACTCGCCGCGCGCGTGGCGCGGCGTGGGCACGAACGGTCGCTCCCCGGCGGCGGGACCGACGCGTCGTGACCGCTCGACCGACGTGACCGGGCGTGTCAGCGCCGGGCACGTCGCCGGCCAGCGCGATGCCGGACGCAGCGCGGCGTGGCGGGCCCGAGCCGCGCCCCCGGGCCGGACGATGGCGGGCGTCCCACGACGTGCCGGAGCCGATCCGCGCCTCCAGGCCGAGTGCGCCGGACGTCCCACGACCTGCCGGAGTCGCCCCGCGCCTCCAGGCCGATGGCGACCGCGCCGCGCGCCGGCCGACGCGGCTGCACCCCTACGCGCGCGGAGCCGCCTCGAACCAGGTCCCGACGTCCTCGCCCGCCAACGCCGACGCCACCAACGACGTCGCGGTCACGAGCACCGACGTCCCCGCGTCCGCCGCGAGCCGGGCCGCGGCGACCTTCGTGCCGGCGCCCCCGGTCCCGACGCCCGCGGCACCGATCGACCCGAACGTCACCCCCGCGAGTTCGTCGCCGTACGGCACGTGCATGATCGGCTCAGCGCCGGGCTGCTGCGGCGGCTTCGTGTAGAGCGACTCGACGTCGGAGAGCAGCACGAGGGCATCAGCCCCGAGCAGCCTGGCGACGAGGGCCGCGAGTCGGTCGTTGTCCCCGAAGCGGATCTCGTGCGTCGCGACGGTGTCGTTCTCGTTGACGATCGGCAGCACCCGGAGCGCGAGGAGCCGGTCGATCGCCCGCTGCGCGTTCACCCGGTGCGTCGGGTTCTGCAGGTCGCCGGCGGTCAGGAGGATCTGCGCCGCGACGACACCGTGCCGGTCGAGCTCCTTCTGGTAGCGGAACATGAGGACGTTCTGCCCGGTCGCCGCCGCGGCCTGCTGCGTCGCGAGGTCGTCGGGGCGCCCCTCGAGCCCGAGGAACGGGAACCCGGTCGCGATCGCACCGGACGACACGAGCACCACCTCGGTCCCGCGTGCGTGGGCGGCACCGAGCGCGTCGACGAGGGCGCCGATCTGCCCGACGTTGCCGCCGCTGACGGAGGACGACCCGACCTTCACGACGAGTCGTCGCGCCCGCGGGATGTCAGCACGCGTTCGCACCGGGCCCAGGTGGATGTCGGTCGCCTCGGTCATGCCCCGGTCAGTCCTTGCCCTCGTGGTGGCGCTCGACCTCGCCGGAGAACGGGTCCGTGTCGTCCGCGTCTTCGTCCGCCCAGAGGCCGGAGATGCGCTCCTGCTCGAGCTCGGCGCGGGCGGCGGCCTTGGCGTCCATGCGCTCGAAGTACTCCTCGCGGCGCTCGTTGCGGGTCGGTCGCGAGGTCGCGCCGATCCGGGAGTCCGTGCCGCGCGCACTCGTGATGAGCTCCGCGGTCGAGGTGAGCGTCGGCTCCCAGTCGAAGACCGTGCCGCCGTCGCCGCCGATGACCACGGTGGACCCGGCGACCGCTCCGGCCTTGAACAGACCGTCCTCGACGCCGAGCTTGGCCAGGCGGTCCGCGAGGTAGCCGATGGCCTCCTCGTTGGTGAAGTCGGTCTGCTGGACCCAGCGCTCGGGCTTGGCGCCGCGGACCCGGTAGAAGCGGTGCTCCTCGCCGCCCTCGGCCCGGACGGTGAAGGGCACCTCGTCGACGGCCTTCGGGCGGAGGACGATGCGCTCCGGCTGCGGCTCGACGGCACGCTCCGCACGGGCGCGCTCGACGATGTCCGCGAGGGCGAAGGTCAGCTCGCGGAGACCCTTGTGCGAGGCCGTCGAGATCGGGAAGACGCGGTAGCCGCGGCCTTCGAGCTCAGCCGTGACGAAGTCGGCGAGCTCGGAGGCGTCCGGGACGTCGATCTTGTTGAGCGCGATGAGCTGCGGGCGCTCGAGGAGCGGCACCTGCCCCTCCGGGACCGGGTAGCGCTCGAGCTCGCCGAGGATGACGTCGAGGTCGCTGATCGGGTCACGACCGGGGTCCATGGTCGCGCAGTCGATGACGTGCAGCAGGGCCTCGCAGCGCTCGACGTGGCGGAGGAACTCGAGTCCGAGGCCCTTGCCCTCGGACGCGCCCTCGATGAGACCGGGGACGTCGGCGACGGTGAAACGGGTGGAGCCGGACTCGACGACACCGAGGTTCGGCGTGAGGGTCGTGAACGGGTAGTCGGCGATCTTCGGCTTCGCGGCCGAGATCGCCGCGATGAGCGAGGACTTGCCGGCACTCGGGAAGCCGACGAGCGCGACGTCGGCGATCGTCTTCAGCTCGAGGCTGACGTCGCCGGACTCCCCCGGGGTGCCGAGGAGGGCGAAACCCGGTGCCTTGCGCTTCGTCGTCGCGAGCGCCGCGTTGCCGAGGCCACCCTGTCCGCCCGCCGCCACCACGACGCGCATGCCCGGCTCGGTCATGTCCGCGAGGACCTCACCGCGCTCGTCGTGCACGACGGTGCCGATCGGGACGGGGAGCTCGAGCGTCTCGCCGCTGATCCCGCTCCGCATGTCGCCCATGCCGGGCTGGCCGTTCTTCGACGAGCGGTGCGGCGACCGGTGGTACCCGAGCAGGGTCGTCACCTGCGGGTCGGCGACGAGCACGATGTCGCCGCCGTCACCACCGTTGCCGCCGTCCGGGCCGGCGAGGGGCTTGAACTTCTCACGGCGGACCGACACGCAGCCGTTGCCGCCGTCCCCCGCGCTGAGGTGCAGGGTCACGCGGTCGACGAACGTCGCCATGGGTCCACTCCTAGGTGTTGCAGGAGCATTCGGTGGTGCCGAAGCTCCGGTGGTGCCGAAAAGAGAACGGGAGGGGCGGGCACGTGGCCCGCCCCTCCCGCAGAGTCAGATCGTGGGTCGCTTACGCAGCGCCGACGATGTTGACGACCTTGCGGCCGCCCTTGGTGCCGAACTCGACCGAACCGGCCGAGAGGGCGAACAGCGTGTCGTCGCCACCACGGCCGACGTTGGCGCCCGGGTGGAAGTGCGTGCCGCGCTGGCGGACGATGATCTGGCCGGCGTTGACGACCTCGCCGCCGAAGCGCTTCACGCCGAGGCGCTGTGCGTTCGAGTCACGACCGTTGCGAGTGGAGCTCGCACCCTTCTTGTGTGCCATCTTCTACTCCCGCCTTACGCGATCTCGGTGATCTTGACGCGGGTGAGCTCAGCGCGGAAGCCCTGGCGCTTCTTATACCCGGTCTTGTTCTTGAACTTCTGGATGACGACCTTCGGACCGCGGAGGTCCTCGAGCACCTCGGCGGTGACCGTCACGTTCGCGAGCTCGGTCGCGGCCGACGTGATGGTGTCACCGTCCACGAGGAGCACCGGGGCGAGCTTGATCTTGCCCTTGTCATCGGCCTTGGCACGGTCGATCGTGAGGATCGTGCCGACCTCGACCTTCTCCTGACGGCCGCCGGCGCGCACTACTGCGTAAACCACGTGGAATTCCTTACGTACTCTGCTTGAGGGAAGTCTCGGGTGCCCACTGCTGCACGAGCGGCTCCCGGGGAGGCCGGGCCCGATCGGCGACGCAGGCAGAACGGCCCGCTGACACCAGGGATCGAGAATACTCGATCCCACCGGGTCCGGTCAAACGGCGACACACGTAGCATTGGCGGGTGACCGTCCTGATCGACCCGCCGACGTGGCCTGCGCACGACACGCTGTGGTCGCACCTCGTCAGCGACGAATCGTACGACGAACTCCACGCCTTCGCGAGCGCCGCGGGTCTCCCCCGTCGTGCCTTCGACCACGACCACTACGACGTGCCGATGGCACGCTACGACGAACTCGTGGCCGCGGGCGCGACGCCCGTGACGGGTCGGGAGCTCGTGCTGCGCCTCATCGGCAGCGGCCTCCGCGTGGCGCAGCGGGACAAGCGTCCGACCTGACGGACCGCGGACGGTCGGTCGCCGGAGCCTGCCTGGAGGCACGGGTCGCCCCCGCCACGGCACCGGCGGTCGTGCGCCGGGTCGGGCCCGGTCGTCCGGCAGGGTCCGCCCTGCGGGATCAGGTCCACCCACGTGGTCGGGCCAGCGCTGCGGGACCGGGCGAGCGCTACGGGTCCGTGCGGGCGCTGCGGGGCCGGGTCAGCGCTGCGGGGCCGGGTCAGCGCTGCGGGGCCGGGTCAGCGCTGCGGGGGCACCCAGGGG
>NZ_JBPUGH010000048.1:0-20226 GCF_051548005.1 Curtobacterium flaccumfaciens
ATGCCGGCGGCCCGTGCCTCCCGGTCGGACGACGTGGCGACGACCGTCCTGGGCGCGGCCGGGGGAGCAGCCGCCGGAGCGAACGCCGGAGCAGGTGCTGCCCGCGGCGGGACGCCCCCGCGCGTGCCCGCCGCTCCGCCTGCTGAGCGCTCTGATGAGCCGCGTCGTCGTCGCCGCGGACCGATCGTCCTCGCCGTCGTGATCGCCGTGCTCGTCATCGCGGGCATCGTCGCCGCGGTGGCCGCCCTCGGCCCCGGATCGGCTCCGGCGCCGACCGAGTCGAGCACGACGAGCCCCGGCGACCAGCAGCCGAGCACCGAGCCGAGCCAGCCAGGTGAACAGCCGAGCCAGCAGCCGAGCGAGCCCGAGGAGCAGCCGAGCCAGCCGGAGCAGCAGCCGAGCGGGCCCGCCGAGCCGAGCGAGGAGCCCTCGGAGGACCCGGTGCCGTCCGGACTCCCCGAGCCGTCGAACCCGGCGTCGAACCCGGTCGAGGCGCCCCAGGGCGGAGCAGGCTCGGTGTCCGACACCGGAGCCACCGGTCCCGGCAACTCCGGCCGCGGTGCCTCCGGGCCCGGGAAGTCCGGAGACGCGCCCGGACACCGCGGGTAGGTTTCCTCCAGTCGATGGAGCAAATAGGCTCGACGTGTGGATGAGCTGCAACGGAGCGGCGGGCCGACGACGGCCGTCGCAGCACGCAACGGTGTCGGGTACGCGTCGTCGGAGGCCTGGCTGGTCGAACGGCCCGCCGGAGCCGAGCCGACCGAGGGGATCGTGCCCGGGTTCGCCGGCCGGACACTCGCGCCGGGAGACGAGCTGTCGTGGGTCTGGTTCCCCGAGCGGACCCTCCCGGACGGGCTGACGGAACCGACCGAGGCCGAGCTCCCGCACTTCTGGGACGCCACCGCCTTCGGCATCGACCTCGTCTGCACCGACGGCACCCGGCTCAGCGACACGGCACGTGACCAGTACGGCGACGCGCTGACACCGGAGGCGCAGGACGCCGCCCGCAAGCAGTGGGTCGACCAGTGGAACCGCCGTGCGGTCGACTGCACGCCGCTCGCGGGGCGCGTGGTGGACCGCCTGGAGGCACGGCTCGGCTCCGCCACGCCGCACGCGTCCGGCGACGGGGAGCGTCCGGCGCTCCGTGGCTGGCTCGACGACGTCCGGCTCGGCCCGGCACGGCCCACACCGGAGACGCCGCTCGACCACGTCCGCACGACCCGGGGCACGCAGGCGTCGTCCCGGTTCTCCCGCGGCAACAACGCCCCGCTCGTCGGACTGCCGCACGGCGGGGTGTTCGGTCTGCCGATGACCGACGCGTCGAGCAACCGGTGGCCGTACGCGTTCCAGGAGCACTCGCGGGTCGAGGGCGACCGGGTCCGGCCGGCGGTCCAGGCCTTCGCGACGAGCCACATCCCGTCGCCGTGGATGGGGGACCGCGGGGTGTTCCAGGTCATGCCGTCCCCGCTCCACACCCCGGACCCCGACCGGACCGCCCGGGCGCTCGGGTTCGACCACGACGACGAGCAGGACGGCCCGCACCGCTACCGGGTCACGCTCGACCACGGCGTCACGGCCGAGGTCACCGCGGGGGAGTTCGCTCTCGGGTTCCGGTTCACGGGCACCCGCAGCGTGGTGCTCGACCACCACGGTCGTGTGTCCGACGTCTCGGTGACGATCACGGACGGCACGGCCGTGGTCGAGTGCCTCCTCGATGACCGGCCCGGGACGCCGCCGCACCACGTGCACGTGCGCGTCCCGCGGGTCACCGCCGACCACACGAGCGTCGGGGAGCACGAGTTGCGCGGCTGGCTCGCGGTCGACGGGGACGTGGACGTCCTGCTCGGCATCTCGACGGTGTCGATCGAGGACGCCCGCGCGAACCTCGACGCTGCCGGAGACCACGACGCGATGTGTGCGCACGCCGAGGAGCGCTGGACCGCCGAGCTGGCCACCATGTCGTTCGAGGGGGCGAGTCCGGACCAGCTGACCGCGCTGTACTCGGGCCTCTACCGACTGTTCCTCTACCCGAACCGAGCCGGCGAGACCGCCCGCGACGGCGTGCCGCGCCACCGGTCCCCGTACGGCTCGGTGCAGGAGTCACCGATCCGCGACGAGCCCGGTCCCGAGGTCGTCGAGGGGCCGTTCACCACGACGAACGGGTTCTGGGACACCTACCGCACGGCGTGGCCGTTGCTCGGACTCCTCACCCCGGAGACGGCGGGCGAGCTCGCGCAGGGCTTCGTCGAGCACCACCACGACGGCGGGTGGACGCCCCGGTGGAGTGCACCGGGCGCCGAGGACTGTATGACCGGCACCACGAGCGACACCGTCTTCGCCGACCTCGCCGCGAAGGGGATCGACGGCTTCGACCTGGCGGCGGCGTACCGGAGCGCGGTGCGCAACGCGACCGTCCCGCCCCGTGACGAGCGCGTCGGGCGCAAGGGGAGCCTCCCGGGTGCCTTCCGCGGCCACGTCGACACCGCGACCCACGAGGGGATGAGCTGGACCCTCGACGCCGCGATCAACGACTGGGGACTCGCCGTCATGGCGGACCTGTTGGCCGGTCGTGCGTCGACCGACGCCGAACGCGAGCGCCTGCGGGCGGAGCACGAGTGGTTCGCCCTGCGCTCCCTGCAGTACCGGAACGTCTTCGACTCCGAACGTGGCTTCTTCATCGGCCGCGACCCGGACGGCTCGTGGCGGATCGGCACCGAGTTCGACCCGCGGGACTGGGGCGACGACTACACCGAGACGAACGCCTGGGGCACCGCGTTCACCGCACCGCACGACGGCGCCGGCATCGTCGACCTGCACGGCGGCCCGGCTCGGTTCGACGCGGCGCTCGACGCGTTCTCCACCACGCCCGAGACCGGGGCGACGGTGCGCTCGGGCTCGTACGGCTTCCCGATCCACGAGATGACCGAGGCCCGTGACGTCCGGATGGGCATGCTCGGGCTGTCGAACCAGCCGGCGCACCACATCCCGTTCTTCCCGATGTTCACCGGGCGCCACGACGACGCGCACCGCACCGTGCACGAAGCCCTGGAACGGCTCTTCGTCGGGTCCGACCTCGGCCAGGGCTACCCCGGCGACGAGGACAACGGCGAGATGAGCGCCTGGTACGTCTTCGCGACGATCGGCCTCTACCCGCTCGCACCGTCGACGGGTACGTACGTGCTCGTGCCGCCGTCGGTGCGTCGGACGGTCCTGCGCCCGGCCGCGTCGGACGGCAGTGCGACGCCGACCGTGATCGAGGTCACGTCCGGGCCGGTGGGCGGGTACGTCGCGTCGGTCACGGTCGACGGCGTGCCCTGGACGTCGATCAGCATCCCGCACGCGGTGGTGGTGTCGGCATCCCGTATCGAGTTCACGCTGTCGGACGCGCCGCAGGGGTGGGCATCGGACACCCGGCCGGTGTCCGCGTCCGACGTGCACGGGTACCGGGACACCCCCGTCGACCTGTTGCCGATGGGGCTGTCGTCGCACGGTGCCTCGCTCGTCGACGACACCGGACGGACGGTCACGGCGCTCGCCGCCGGGGAGTCCGTCACGTTCGAGGTGCCGTCCGTCGAGGCGTCGCTGTACACGGTCACCGTCGAGTCCCCGGGGACCTACTCGTGGGACGTCACGCTCGGCTCGGCGACCGTCTCGGTCCACGAGGCCGAGTTCGCCTGGGCGGGGCAGACGCGGGTGTTCCGTCTGGCGGGTGCGGGGTCGACGTTCACGTTCTCGGCCGTGACGGACGTGGCCCTGACGCAACTCGAGCTGATCGCGGCGGACGGACAGCGTTGACCCGGTGTTCACCGACCGGGAGCATGCTCGGCCCATGTCGATGAGCGCACCCTTCGATCCCGAACAGCCCGGCGGCTCCGTCCCCGTCGACGGCACCGACCCCACCGAACTCGAGGTCGAGGAGGAGCGTGGCGCCGACGTCGGCCCCGACGCCGACGACCCGAGCGTCTCGCCGGTCGACCACCACGACGAGGACGAGGCCGGCGGCGGACCCGTGTTCCGACGACCGCACGCCGGTGACCGGCTGCACCCGGACGAGCTCTGACGGGTCCCCGGCGGTCCTTCGTGGCCTCTTGGCGGATTGCCATGCGCGTCGGGCATGCTCGGCCGCATGTCGATCGCGAACTCGTGGGATCCCTCCGGTGGCCGAGCCATCCCTGAGGACCAGGTGAAGGAAGACGGCCTCGAGCTCGACGAGGACACGGCTGCGGCGCTCGGCATCTCGTTCGACGTCGTCGGGGGAGCGTCGGCCGACCCGGCGCGGGTGTCCCCGGTGGACGTCGCCGTGCCGAGCGCCCCGACCCGTTCCGATTGACCTCTGCCCGGACTCCGCCCGGGCAGAGGAGCGCGGCCACCATCCGGTAGTATTCCAGGATGACGCCCACGGCCTTCGTCGACGAGTCTGAGCCGGGGGACCGGAGAGACCCAGGGGTGTACATCCTCGGCGCGGTGTCGGTGCCGGACGATCGTGGCGATCAGGTTCGGGATGCGCTCACCGCGCTCAAACCGCGTTCGGCGCACAAACTGCACTGGACAGAGAGCGACGGTCACCATCGAGCGCACATCGTCGCCGCACTCTGCGGCTTGCCCATGGCAGCCGTGGGCGTCGTCTCGTTGACCGACGTCGCGGTTCGCAGCGAGCGGCGGAGGCGGCTCGCCATCGAACGGCTGATCGTCGAGTTGACCGCGTCGGGAGTCGATCAGATCGTCTTCGAGTCGCGCGGCCCGTCCGACCGTCACGATCGGGCGCACATCGACGGTCTCCGGGCGAGACGGGTCGTCAGCGGCGTCCGCTCCGAGCACGTCCCCGGCGTACGGGAACCCCTCCTGTGGGCAGCGGACGCGGTGTGCGGCGTCGTCTCACTCGACCGCCGGGGTGAGTCGGGGCACCGGCGTGCACTCGGCGCTCGGCTGGTGATCCACGAGCATCGTCGATGAAACGCGGATCCCCAGGCCCCGCTATACCGCAGGAGCTCCCGGGGACCACTTTCGCACCCACCTCGATGGGGCGACTCCGATCATTGTGACATATCAGGCGACGCGAGTGAAGCATCCGGCGCCCGGTACTTGAACCCGACCTGCGAGCCGGTGGACCCCCGCCAGTCGTAGAAGTCGTGGAGCACGGTCCCACCCTGCCCCATCGGCTCAGGGGACGGTGTGGCCCGCGGCCGTGAAGATCCGGTACCACTCCTCGCGCGAGAGCACGACGTCCGAGCCCGCCGCCGACTCCCGCACCCGCTGCGGGTTCGTCGTGCCGAGCACGACCTGGAAGTGCGCCGGGTGGCGGGTGATCCACGCCACCGCGATGCCGGTCGGCGTGACACCGTGCGCCGCCGCGACCTCGTCGAGCACGTCGTTCAGCTCCGCGTAGTGCTCGCGGTCCCCGAGGAAGACCCCGTCGAAGAAGCCCTTCTGGAACGGCGACCACGCCTGCAGCGTGATGTCGTTCAGCCGCGCGTGGTTGAGGATGTCGTTGTCCCGGTCGACGGACTGGTCGAGCCCGCCCATGTTCGCCGTGACGCCCTGCGCGATGACGTTCGCGTGGGTGATGCTCAGTTGCACCTGGTTGAAGGCGAGCGGCTGGCGCACGTGCTTCTTCAGCAACTCGACCTGCCCCGGCGTGTGGTTCGACACGCCGAAGTGGTGCACCTTGCCCGCGGCGTGCAGCTCGTCGAACGCCTTCGCCACCTCCTCCGGTTCGACCAGGGCGTCCGGGCGGTGCAGCAGCAGGACGTCGACGTAGTCGGTGCGGAGCGCGGCGAGGGACTCCTCGACCGACGACAGGATGTGCTCGTACGAGAAGTCGAAGTACGCGCCGTTCCCGGTGGGCCGGATGCCGACCTTGGTCTGCAGGACGATCTCCGCGCGCTCGGACGGCGACAGCGTCACGGCCTCCGCGAAGCGCGCCTCGCATCCGTGCCAGCCGCCGTAGACCGCGGCGTGGTCGAACATGGTCACGCCCGCGTCGCGCGAGGCCGAATAGAGCGCACGGACGTCCTCGTCGCTCATGTCGTTGATCCGCATGAGGCCGACGACGACGTCGGACGCGGTGAGGTCGGTCTGTGGCAACTCCAGTGTCTTCACACGGACGATCCTGCCAGCCGAGCACCCTGCGCGGCAGGCACTGCCGGTACCCCCGGTCGATCGGCGGTCGGGACCGGAGGGGTCAGTCCGTGAGCACCACGAGCACACCGACACCGGTCGGCCAGGTCGCTCGCAGCGTCTCGCCCGACGGCACGGGCGACCCCACCATGCGGAGGAGGACCAACTCGCCGTGCCCCGTGTCGATCGTCGTCTCACCCTCCTCGGTCCTGGTGTCGACCGCGGTCACCGTGGGCGACGACGGAGCCGAACCGCTGCCGACCGCCGTGCAGTCCTTCTCCCACGAGCCGGATCCGTCCGCGCGCTCGAGCTCGGCCTCGTGCCCGCCGGTCGCGACCGCGCGGCGGACGACGTCGGCGTAGACCGGGTCACCGGCAGCGTCGTACACCCAGCGTCGACCGAGCACGGAGTGGTCCATTTCGGTCACTAGGAACGCGTCCGCGTGGTCGAGCGGCGCGTCGCGGTAGGTCAGCGGGACGTGCAGCAACCGGCCGGCAGCGGTCCGGACCAGGATCGTCTCGACGCCGACCGCGCCCGCCGGGTCGTCGAGACGGAACCGAGCGACGACCTCCACGTCCTCGCCTGCGACGACGCCGCTCCAGGGCTGCGAGGGCAACCAGGCGGCGAGCGCCTCGGCCTTGGACGGTCGGAGTTCCGCGCGGTGGATGATCGCCATGGCCCGAACCTACCGGTGCGGTCGGCGGCCCTACGCTGGGACGGTGCGCGACGACCTCCTCCCCGTGCTCGCCTGCCCCGTCTGCGCCGAGCCGCTCGGACGCGTCGGCGGGCAGGTGGGTTGCACGAGCGGTCACCGGTTCGACGAGGCGAAGCAGGGGCACCTCACGCTCCTGCCCGCCAGGCGTCGCGCGCTCACCGCGGACACCCCGGAGATGGTCGATGCGCGGGTGCGGTTCCTGGGGCGCGGTCACTACGCACCGATCGAGGAGACGATCGCTGCCGTCGTGGCGGAGACGACCGCTCCGGGCATCGTCCTGGACGTCGGGTCCGGACCGGGTACCTACCTCGCGCAGGCACTGCGCGCAGCGGACGGGAGGCCCGTGGCCGCGTCCGGACCGCCGCCGGAGCTCCGGCTCGGGGTCGCCCTGGACCTCTCGCCGGTCGCGATCCGGCGTGCTGCACGCGTCCACGAGCGCGCGGGAGCCGTCGTCGGGGACGTGACCGAGCGCCTCCCGGTCGTCGACGGCGCCGCCGCGGTCGTGATGGACGTCTTCGCGCCCCGCAACCAGACGGAGTACGCCCGGGTGCTGCACCCTGACGGCGTCCTCGTGGTGGTGACGCCGCGCGCCGGTCACTTGGCGGAGCTCGCGGAGGCGACCATCTCGGTCGACCCGGAGAAGGAGCGCCGCCTGCACGACTCGCTGTCGCCGTCGTTCGCGCGGCGGTCGTCCGAGGACCTGACGTGGACGATGCAGCTCACCGCGGAGGACGTCCACGACGTCGTGCACATGGGTCCGAGCCACCACCACGTCGCCGCGGACGCGGTGTTCTCCTCGACCGAGGTCACCGCAGCCGTGACGATCAGCACCTGGAGCCCGGCACCGTGAGCATTCCCCAGGCCCTCGCCTCGCAACCCGTGCTCCGGACCGAGCGTCTGACACTGTCGCAACTCGGTCCGGAGCACCTGGACTCCGTGATGGCCGGTCTTGCGGACGAGGAGGCGATGCGCCTCACCGGTACCCGTGCGGTCTTCACCCGTGAGCAGGTGCTCGCACACCTGTCGGGCCTCCCCGGCGCCGAGGACCGGGCGGACTTCGCGATCACCGGGCCGGACGGTGCGTACCTCGGTGAGGTGGTCCTCAACGAGCTCGAGGAGGACGACCGTTCGATGAACTACCGGATCGCCCTGGCGGGTCCGTCGTGCCGAGGGCGGGGGTTCGGTACCGAGGCGGGGCGCGCGGTGGTGGCGTGGGCCTTCGACGTCGTCGGACTGCACCGGATCTCGCTCGAGGTGTACGCGTTCAACCCTGCGGCGCAACGGTCCTACGAGAAGATCGGCTTCGTCGTCGAGGGCCGAGCCCGCGAGGTGCTGCGGCACGGGGACGAGTGGATCGACGCGGTGACGATGAGCATGCTCGAGACCGACCCGAGGCGTCCCTGACGGGTGATCGGCCACGCGTCGGCAGATCGATCGGCTGCCGGACGCGGGAGCGGCATGATGACGACGTGTCGACTCGTCATCGGGCTCGCGCGGGTCCGTCGCGGAGCTTCACGGTCGCGCGCTGACCTCACTCGCCTCTCGCGGCCCGTCGCCGGCCGACATGGGCCCGGCCCCGTGCACGATCGACGGTGCTGCCGAGCTGCACGAGCAGCCACAGCCCTCCGACGATCCCCGCCGCGATCGGGGTGACGAACAGCTCGACGTCGATGCCCGGAGCTCGCCACCAGTCGATCGACCACCCGGCGACGACGCCGAACAGCAGGACCGCCGTCCCGATCCACCAGCCGCGCCCGGGCAGCGTCCAGAGGCCGAACGCCGCGAGGACGACGAGTGCCCACGAGCCGATCGGCGCGAAGGACCGGGGGTCGTCCGTCCCGCACGACGACACCGCGCACTCCCAGACGACGGTGTGCGCGACACCCGCGTACCAGTGCACGAGCAGGCACGCGGCCGCGAGGGCGAGCAGTCCGACCGGCGGCCCGGCCCACCGGCGGACGCGGGCGGACCGGGAGCGACGGCGTCGCGCCCCGGTCCACCCCGCGCCGAGCTCGTAGCCGGGCATCGGTCGGTACTCGGGCATCCCGGCACCGTACCGGCTGCGGAATTGTGTGCAGAAGTGCTCCGGAACGGCGTCAGCCCTGCGGCCCGGCGACGTCGAGCGCCCACACGACGCCGTACCGGTCGCGCAGCTGCCCGGCGAGCGGTGCCCACGCCGACGGCCCGAGCGGCTGCCGCACCTCGGCACCGTCGAGCAGGCCCGCCCAGTACCGCTCGATCTCGGCTGCGTCGTCGCCGTGCACGTACACGTAGAAGGCGTTGCTGCCCTGGTCGTAGGGCTGACCGGGCCAGACGTCGAACGCCATGATCCGGAAGCCGGCCGTGGTGGTGACCTGTCCGAAGACGATCCGGTCGGCCCAGGCGGGCTCGTCGGTGGCGCCCATCGCGCCGTAGGTCATGGACGCGACCTCGCCGCCGAAGACGCTGGCGTAGTGGTCGAGGGCCTCGCGGGCCTGTCCGTCGAAGTTGAGGTGGGTCGTGGTCTCGATGCTCATGGGACGAGCATGATCGGTATTGCGGTCAGATCGTGACCGCTTCTCCATCGATACTGGATCCATGGCCGGACCGTCCTCCCGCATGCTGACGCTGCTGTCCCTGCTGCAGGTGCACCGGGAGTGGCCGGGCGACGAACTCGCCGGGCGTCTCGAGGTCAGCCCACGGACCCTCCGGCGCGACGTCGACCGGCTCCGCGAGCTCGGCTACCGCATCGACGCCCTGCGCGGACCGGCCGGCGGCTACCGGCTCGCCCCCGGCGCTGATCTCCCGCCGCTGCTGTTCGACGACGACCAGGCGGTCGCGATCGCCGTCGCCCTGGCGGTGGCCCCGGCGTCGGGTGCCGACATCGCCGAGGGGGCCGTCCGTGCGCTCGCGACGATCCGGCAGGTGCTGCCCGAGCGGCTCCGGAACCGCGTCGGTGCGGTCGACGTCGTGACGAGCGCCGCGCGGACGACCGTCGACCCGGAGGTACTGGTCGAGGTCAGCCGCGCGGTGTCCGCACACGAGGTGCTGCGCTTCGGCTACGGGCCGGACGAGCACCCCCGCCGCGTCGAACCGCACGCGGTGGTCGCGCGGGCTGGCCGCTGGTACCTCCTGGCGTGGGACCCCGAGCGGTCGGACTGGCGGACCTTTCGAGTCGACCGCATCACGCCGCGACCGCCGACGAGGCTCCGGTTCACCCCGCGCGAGGTCCCCGGAGGCGGCCCGTCGTCCTTCGTGGCGGCGCGCTTCAAGGGGTCGGCAGCGGTGGACATCTGGCCGTGCACGGGCACCGTCGAGTTGCACTGCGCGGCGAGCGCCGTCGAGCCCTACCTCGACGCGGCGGACGACCTCGTCGAGACCGGCCCGGACCGCTGTCGGCTGACGACCGGTTCGTGGTCGTGGGAGGCGCTGGCGGGTCGGGTCGCCGGCTTCGCCGTGCCGTTCGCGGTACTGGGCCCGCCGGAATTCCGTTCGGCCACGGCGGCCGTCGCCGACCGCCTCCGCGAGGCCGCCCGTTAGGACCGCGCATGCGTCCGTCAGGACGCCGTCAGGGATCCGTTAGGACCGGCCTGGAGGCACGACACCGGTCGCACGATCGGTGACGCACCAGGAATGGTGCGGTCCGCACCACCCGGTGCCGGGCCCGTGCAACCTACGGAGTCCTCGTGTTCGACGTGTTCGTCGTCGCCGGTGTCCTCGCCGTGTTCGGCGTGGTCGCCCTCATCGCCAAGGGGCTGGAGCGGCTGTGATCGGCATCACCATCGCCGCGGCCGTCCTCGGCGTCGCCGCTGTCGTCTACCTGGTCTGGGCACTCGTCCGGCCGGAGAAGTTTTGATGAGCGGGGACACGTGGGCGGGCATCGCCCAGGTCGCACTCCTCGTCCTGCTGCTCGTCGTCTGCTACCGCCCCGTCGGTGACTGGATGGCGAGCGTGTACACGCCCGTGCGGCACAGCCGCGTCGAGCGCGGGGTGTACCGGGTCATCGGCGTCGACCCCGACGCCGAACAGTCCTGGCCCGCCTACCTCCGCGGCGTCCTGCTCTTCAGCGTCGTCGGACTGCTGTTCGTCTACCTCCTGCAGCGCATCCAGGTCGTGCTGCCGGGTGACCTCGGGCTGCCGAACGTCGGGCCGTCGCTCGCGTTCAACACCGCGGCGTCCTTCGTCGCCAACACGAACTGGCAGTCCTACTCGCCCGAGGCGACCGTCGGCTACAGCGTCCAGATGGCAGGCCTCGCGGTGCAGAACTTCCTGTCCGCAGCGGTCGGCCTCGCGGTCGCCGTGGCACTCGTCCGTGGGTTCGCCCGTCGGAAGTCGGGCGTGCTCGGCAACGTGTGGGTGGACGTCGTGCGCGGCACCGTCCGGCTCCTGCTGCCCGGTGCCTTCGTCTTCGCGATCGTCCTGGTCGCGGGCGGTGTCATCCAGTCCTGGGGTGCCGGTACGGACGTGACGACCCTCGCCGGTGGGACCCAGCACATCCCGGACGGGTTCGTCGCCTCGCAGGAGGCCATCAAGGAGCTCGGCACGAACGGCGGCGGGTACTTCAACGCGAACTCGTCGCACCCGTTCGAGAACCCGCAGGCGTGGACGAACCTCGTCGAGGTCTTCCTCATGCTCGTCATCCCGTTCTCGCTCCCGCGCACCTTCGGCCGGATGGTCGGCGACGACCGCCAGGGCTACGCGATCCTCAGCGTGATGGGCGCCATCTTCCTGGTGTCGCTCTCGGTCATGTCGATCGCCGAGCTCGGTGGCGCCGGGACGGCCACGCACCTGGCCGGCGCCGCCATGGAGGGCAAGGAGGCGCGGTTCGGCATCCTCGGCACGGCGCTCTTCGGCACGACGTCGACCGCGACCTCGACCGGTGCGGTGAACGGCATGTTCGACAGCTTCACGCCGATCGGCGGCATGATGGCGCTGCTCAACATGATGCTCGGCGAGATCAGCCCCGGCGGAGTCGGCTCCGGCCTCTACGGCATGCTCGTGCTCGCGGTCATCACGGTCTTCATCGGTGGTCTGCTCGTCGGCCGCACCCCGGAGTACCTCGGCAAGAAGATCCGCGCCCGCGAGATGACCTTCGCCGCGCTGTACATCCTCGTCACCCCGACGCTCGTCCTGCTCGCCACCGGGCTGTCCCTGGTGATCCCCGGTGTGCGTGAGCAGGTCACCGGCACGAGCATCTTCAACCCGGGCAACCACGGCCTGTCCGAGCTGCTCTACGCCTACACGTCCGGCGCGAACAACAACGGTTCGGCGTTCGGCGGCCTCACCGCGAACACGACCTGGATGAACTCGTCGCTCGGCGTCGTGATGCTCCTCGGTCGCTTCCTGCCGATCGTGCTCGTGCTGGCGCTCGCCGGCTCGCTCGCCCAGCAGGACAAGGTGCCCGCGACCTCCGGCACGCTGCCCACCCACCGGCCGCTGTTCATCGGCCTCCTCGGGGGCGTGGCGGTCATCGTCACCGCCCTCACCTACTTCCCGGTGCTCGCACTGGGACCCCTCGCAGAAGCGCTCGCACGATGAACGCACCGTCGACGTCCAAGGACCACGCCATGACCACCGCGACCTCCGCGCCGGAGGCGACCACCGCCTCCAGGCCGACCAACTCGTCCGCGTTCGGACCCCGCCAACTGGCGGCGGGCCTCCCGGGTGCCCTGCGGAAGCTCGATCCGCGCCTCATGTGGCGCAACCCCGTCATGTTCATCGTCGAGGTCGGCGCAGCGCTGACGACCGTGTCGCTGTTCGTCGAGCCGTCCGCGTTCACGATCGCGATCGCGATCTGGCTCTGGCTGACCGTCGTGTTCGCGAACCTGGCCGAGTCCGTGGCCGAAGGCCGCGGCAAGGCGCAGGCCGACACCCTCCGCAAGACCCGCTCGACCACGAGTGCCCGTCGGGTGCTCGGCTACGACGCAGCCGACCCGGCCGCGAGCGGCAACGCGACCGAGGAGGTCGCATCCGTCGACCTCGCCAAGGGCGACGTCGTCGTGGTGGTCGCCGGTGAGGTCATCCCGGGCGACGGCGACGTCATCGACGGCATCGCGTCCGTCGACGAGTCCGCCGTCACGGGGGAGTCGGCGCCGGTCATCCGCGAGTCCGGTGGCGACCGTAGTGCCGTCACCGGTGGGACGCGGGTGCTCTCGGACCGCATCGTCGTGCGCATCACGTCGACCCCGGGTGAGACCTTCATCGACCGGATGATCCGGCTCGTCGAAGGCGCTGCCCGGCAGAAGACGCCGAACGAGATCGCCCTGAACATCCTGCTCGCGTCACTGTCGATCGTCTTCGTGATCGTCTGCCTCACGATGCAGCCCATCGCTGGACTCGTCGGTGCGACCGTGAGCATCCCGGTGCTCATCGCCCTGCTCGTGTGCCTCATCCCGACCACCATCGGCGCACTGCTCTCCGCGATCGGCATCGCCGGCATGGACCGCCTCGTGCAGCACAACGTGCTCGCGATGTCCGGCCGCGCGGTCGAGGCCGCGGGTGACATCACCACGCTGCTCCTCGACAAGACCGGCACGATCACGTACGGCAACCGTCGTGCGTCCCGCGTGGTGCCGGTCCCCGGCGTCAGCGAGGCCGAACTCATGGAGGCCGCCGCGCTGTCGAGCGCCGCCGACTCCACGCCCGAGGGCCGCTCGATCGTCGAGCTGGCGGAGACCTCCGGCGTCACCACCACGAAGCCGGCGGGCGCCGTCGAGGTGCCGTTCACGGCGCAGACCCGCATGTCGGGCCTCGACCTCACCGACGGCACGGAGGTCCGGAAGGGGGCTGCGGCGGCCGTCATCGCCTGGGCGGACTCGTCGGACTCGACCGTCGTGTCAGCGATCGACGCGAGCGTCGTGGAGATCTCGGACCAGGGCGGCACGCCGCTCGTCGTCGCCCGCCGTTCGGCGGCCGGGCAGGTCACGCTGCTCGGTGTCGTGCACCTCAAGGACGTCGTGAAGGACGGCATGTCCGCCCGGTTCGCGCAGCTCCGCGAGATGGGCATCCGCACGGTGATGATCACCGGCGACAACCCGCGCACGGCGAAGGCCATCGCAGCCGAGGCCGGCGTCGACGACTTCCTCGCCGAGGCCACCCCGGAGGACAAGCTCGCCCTCATCCGCAAGGAGCAGGAGGGCGGCAACCTCGTCGCGATGACCGGTGACGGCACGAACGACGCCCCGGCCCTGGCCCAGGCGGACGTCGGCGTCGCCATGAACACCGGTACGACGGCGGCGAAGGAGGCGGGCAACATGGTCGACCTCGACTCGGACCCGACCAAGCTCATCGACGTGGTCCGGATCGGCAAGCAGCTGCTCATCACCCGCGGCGCGCTCACCACGTTCTCGATCGCCAACGACGTCGCGAAGTACTTCGCGATCATCCCGGCGATGTTCCAGTTGGCGTTCCCGGGCCTCGCGGCGCTCAACATCATGGGGCTGCACAGCCCGTCCTCCGCGATCCTGTCGGCCGTCATCTTCAACGCGCTCGTCATCGTGGCGCTCATCCCGCTGTCGCTGCGCGGCGTCAAGTACCGCGCCGCCTCGGCGTCGTCGACCCTCGGCCGCAACCTGCTCCTCTACGGGCTCGGCGGCGTGATCGTCCCCTTCATCGGCATCAAGCTGATCGACCTCGTCGTCGGTCTCATCCCGGGGTTCTAGTCATGGCATCTGCACGTACCACCTTCCGTTCCGCCGGTGTGGCGATCCGCCTCACCCTCCTCAGCACCGTCGTCCTCGGCATCGCCTACCCGCTCGCGGTGTGGGGTGTCGGACAGGCGGCCTTCCACGACCAGGCCAACGGCTCGATGGTCACGTCCTCGGACGGCACGGTCGTCGGCTCGTCCTTGATCGGGCAGTCGTTCGACGGGTCCGGTGCTGATCGCTGGTTCCAGTCACGCCCGAGTGCCGCGGGTGAGAAGGGCTACGACGCGAACGCGTCGAGCGGCTCGAACCTCGGACCGAACAACCCCGACCTGGTCACCGCGATCAAGGAGCGGCAGCGGGCGGTCGCGAAGGCCGACGGCGTCCCCGTCAGCCAGGTCCCCGCCGACGCCGTCACCGCCTCGGGCTCCGGCCTCGACCCGGACATCAGCCCGGAGTACGCGTTGCAGCAGGTGTCGCGGGTGGCGTCCGCCCGTGGCTTGTCGGACGCGACCGTGCGCGGACTGGTCGACGAGCACACCGAGTCGCGACAGCTCGGGTTCCTCGGCGAGCCGGTGGTGAACGTCCTCGAGCTGAACCTGGCGCTCGCGAAGGCGTCCTGACCCCGGCCGTGAACCAGGTTCCGGACACGACACCGCGGAAGAGCGTGGTGCTGTGCCCGGAACCTGGTTCCGCAGACCACGACAAGACGAGCGCACGACCACCACGACCCCGACGCGAGAGGATGAGCACGTGAAGCGAGGCAAGCTGCGCGTCCTGCTCGGCGCCGCACCCGGTGTGGGCAAGACCTACACGATGCTCGAAGAGGGGCACCGGCTGGCCGCCGAGGGCCGCGACGTCGTCGTGGCCGTCGTCGAGACCCACGAGCGCGCGGCCACGGCCGCCCTGGTGAACGGCCTCGAGGTCGTGCCACGGCGGACCGTCGAGCACCGCGGTGTGACGCTCGACGACATGGACCTCGACGCCGTGCTCGCGCGGCAGCCCGACGTCGCCCTCGTCGACGAGCTCGCCCACACGAACGCGCCCGAGGGTCGGAACGAGAAGCGCTGGCAGGACGTCGAGGCACTGCTCGCCGCCGGCATCAGCGTCATCTCCACCGTCAACGTGCAGCACATGCAGTCCCTCGGCGACGTCGTCCGCGAGATCACCGGCACCGTGCAGCGCGAGACCGTCCCCGACGCCGTGGTCCGCGCCGCCGACCAGATCGAGGTCGTCGACCTGTCCCCGGCAGCCCTGCGCGACCGGCTCTCCGACGGCCTCGTGTACCCGGCAGCCCGGATCGACGCGGCCCTCTCGAACTACTTCCGGCTCGGGAACCTGACCGCCCTCCGCGAGATCGCCCTGCTGTGGCTCGCGGACGAGGTCGACGACGCCCTCCGCGCCTACCGGGCCGAACACGGCATCGAGCACCGGTGGGAGGCGCGGGAGCGTGTCCTCGTCGCCCTCACCGGCGGGCCAGAGGGCGAAACGCTGCTCCGACGTGCGGCGCGCATCGCCGCCCGTAGCGCCGGCGGCGAGCTCGCCGCGGTGCACGTCACCACGAACGACGGGCTCCGCGTCCGGCACCCCGGCGCGCTCGGGAAGCAGCGGACGCTGCTCGAGCAACTCGGCGGGACGTACCACCAGGTCGTGGGGGACGACGTGCCGGGCACCCTCGTGCGGTTCGCGAAGTCGATCGACGCCACCCAGATCGTGATCGGGGTCAGCCGACGGAGTCGCCTGGCCGCGGCCCTGACCGGTCCGGGCATCGGCAACACGGTCGTCCGCGAGTCGGGCGACATCGACGTGCACGTCGTCACGCACGAGCGGGCCGGCGGCGGGTTCGCCCTGCCGAAGCTCGGTGGCAGCCTGTCGCGCGGCCGGATCGTCGCCGCGTTCGTGCTGTCGCTCGTGGCCGGGCCCCTGCTGACGTGGCTGTTGAGCCTCGGCCAAGACCCCGACGCGATCACGGTCGACGTGCTCGCGTACCAGCTGCTCGTGCTCGTCGTGGCGCTCGTCGGCGGCATGTGGCCCGCGGTCTTCGCCGCCGTGCTGTCCGGGCTGAGCCTCGACTTCTTCTTCGTGCAACCCCTCTACATGGTCACGGTCCAGCAGCCGTGGCACCTCGTGGCACTCGTGATGTACGTCGTCAGCGCCGTGCTCGTCAGCTTCGTCGTCGACCGCTCGGCCCGACGCTCCCGCGCCGCCCGCCGCGCTGCCGCCGAGTCGGGTCTCCTCGTGGGCATCGCCGGCAGCGTGCTCCGCGGCGACGACGCCCTCCAGGCGCTGCTCGACCGCACCCGGGAGGCCTTCGGCTTCGCGGGCGTCCGCATCCGGCAGGGCGACGAGGTCCCGGCCACGTCGGGGGAGTTCGGCGACGTGCCGGACGCCACCACGACCCTCCCGTCCGGCGCCGTCCTGGAGTTCGCGGGCGCACCGGACGACCCGACCCAGCGTCGACTGCTGCGCGTCGTCGAGCAGCAGCTCGACGCTGCGGTCGAGCACCGCGAACTGACGCGCACGGCGGTCGACGCCGAGCGGATCGCCGCGGCGGACCGCGTCCGCAGCGCCATCCTCGCGGCCGTCGGCCACGACGTGCGTCGGCCGATCGCGGCCGCGTCGGCGGCCCTGCCGACCCTCCCGGCCCCGGCCCTCACCCTGTCCGACGCCGACCGGGAGGCACTGCTCGCGACCGCCGACGAGAGCCTCGGACACCTCGCGGTGCTGTTGGCGGACCTCCTCGACGTCAGCCGCGTGCAGGCCGGCGTGCTCGCCGCACGCCCCGTGCCCACCGCCCTCGAGACGGTCGTCGCCCCGGCCCTCGACGAGCTCGAACTCGGACCGGAGGACGTCGACCTCGACCTCCCCGCGGACCTGCCGCCCGTGCTCGCCGACCCCGTGCTGCTCCAGCGCGTCGTCGTGAACCTGCTCGCCAACGCCAGCCGGTACGCACCCGAGGGCACCCGCGTCCGCGTCGCCGCGAGCGCCTTCGGCGGCGGGGTCGAGCTCCGTGTCGCCGACCACGGGCCCGGCATCCCGGAGGACCGCCGCGGCGAGGTCTTCCAGCCGTTCCAGCGGCTCGGGGACACCGACAACGACACCGGGCTCGGACTCGGGCTGGCGCTCGCGCGCGGGTTCACCGAGGGCATGGGCGGCACCATCGAGGTCGACGACACCCCCGGCGGCGGACTCACCGTCGTCGTGCGGCTGCCGATCGCCGGACACGTGGGGGTGTCGGTCCTGTGAGCACCAAGGTCCTCATCGCCGACGACGACGCCCAGCTCGTCCGCGCGCTCGCCGTCACCCTCGCCGCCCGCGGGTACGACGTCGTCACCGCCCGCGACGGCCGTGCCGCACTCGACGCCGTCATCACCGAACGCCCCGACCTCGTGCTGCTCGACCTCGGCATGCCCCGGCTCGACGGCATCGGTGTGCTCGAGGGGCTCCGCGCCTGGACGCAGGTGCCGGTGCTCGTGCTGTCCGGCCGGACCGACTCGTCCGACAAGGTCGACGCGCTCGACGCCGGTGCCGACGACTACGTGACGAAGCCGTTCCAGATGGACGAGCTCCTCGCACGGCTGCGTGCGCTCGGCCGTCGGCAGGCCGCGGTCGCCGCGTCCGCCGGGGGAGCGCCGAGCGTGGCGATCGGCGACCTCGTCGTCGACCTCGTCGCCAAGCAGGTGACCCCGCCGAGCGGCCCGGCGATCCGTCTCACACCCACCGAGTGGCGGCTGCTCGAGGTCCTCGTGACGAACCCCGACCGCCTGATGACCCGCGAGATGCTCCTCACCGAGGTGTGGGGGCCGACGCACGGCAACGACTCGGGGTACCTGCGGCTGTACATGGCGCAGCTCCGGCGGAAGCTCGAGCCGGACCCCGCGAACCCGCGCTTCCTCGTCACCGAGTCGGGCATGGGGTACCGGTTCAGCCCCGGCCACGCGTGACGGGCCCCTGCCCTCGGGCGTCCGGCCGGGAGGTCGCGTGGAGCCGGCCGCTGTAGCGTCCCCTCGTGACGATCGAGCTGCGCCGGGTGACGGCCGATGACTGGGCCACCTGGCGCCCGGTCCGGCTCGCGGCACTCGCCGACACTCCCGCCGCGTTCGGCTCACGGCTCGACGACTGGCGGGACGCTCCGGAGCACCGCTGGCGCACCCGGCTCTCCCTCCCGGGAGCGGTCGACCTCCTGGCGGTCGACACGGACAGCGGCGACGGTCGGGCGATCGGCATGGTGAGCGGGGTCCCGGACGCCGACGACCCGCACCGCGTCGAGCTCATCTCGATGTGGGTCGACCCGGGGGTCCGTCACCGCGGTGTCGCCCGTCTGCTCATCGACGCCGTCGCGGACTGGGCGGCCGGGCACGGGGCACGCGAACTCGTGCTCTCCGTGATGCCCGACAACCACGCCGCGCGGGAGACCTACGCACGCACCGGCTTCTCGGTGACGGACGAGCCGGGGGCCGAGCTGCCGGACGGCCGGCGCGAACTCGTCATGCGACGGAACCTGGAGGAACGACCGTGAACCGAGCCCTGCGCGCCACCGCGTGCATCGTCGCCGCCGTGGTGCTGCTCGCCGTGGTGTTCCTCGTCTACGCCAACATCGTCATGCAGGGCACTCGGAGCGCCGCACTCCAGGTCTGGCGGGACGACCGGGTCTCCGTCCGTGACGTCGGCGACTCGATCCTGATGACGCCGACCGGGCAGGCCGACGGCAAGGGGATCGTCTTCATCCCCGGTGCGAAGGTCGACCCGTACGCGTACATGGCAGCGTTCCGGCAGGTGGTGGCGACCGGGACGACGGTGGTCATCACGAAGCCGACGCTGAACCTCGCGTTCTTCGACACCCGGCCGCTCTCGACGTTCGAGGCGCACGCTCCCGAGGTCACGACGTGGGCGGTCGGCGGGCACTCCCTCGGCGGGGTCCGCGCCTGCCAGCTCGCGAAGGACGCCGACGGGCTGCTGCTCCTCGGGAGCTACTGCGCGAACGACATCAGCCGCTCGTACATCCAGGTCCTCAGCGTCTCCGGTTCGCGCGACGGGCTGTCCACCCCGGCGAAGGTCGACGCAGCCCGGCACCTCCTGCCGTCCACCGCCACGATGGTCGAGATCCAGGGCTCGAACCACGCGGAGTTCGGTGCCTACGGCGACCAGCCCGGTGACCGTACGGCGACGATCTCCCCGACCGAGGCGCGCGCCGAGATCAGCGCGGCGGTCGAACGGTGGGTGCAGGCGCTGCCGCCGGGGACCGACCTGCGCTGACGGCCATCCGCACCGCGTCGACGGCGAGCGGCGGCAGCAGCGCGACCAGCGCGCCGTCGAGCCCGGTCTCCTCGCGCAGTTCGCGCAGGCAGGCCTGCTGCGGGGTCTCGCCCGGTTCGACGCCCCCGCCGGGCAGGACGGCGTAGCGCCGTCCTGCCCGTTCACGGAGGACGAGCAGGACATGGTCGTCGCGGACCGCGACGGCGGCCGCCCGGAGACGCACGGGGGTGGAGCCGGTCACGTGGTCACCGTACGCGGTCCGGTCACGGTGATCCGTGCCTCCCGGCAGTCGCCCTGGAGGCACGGTGCCAGCGCGTCAGCCGGCCTGCGTGTCCTGCCGGTCCCGTCCACGGCCGCGCGACGCGCGACCCCCGGTGACGTGCGCGACGAAGTACAGCACGACGCCGACGGCGAGCAGCACGGCGGCGTACAGCCACACCTGGCCGCTCTGCTGGGTGAGGAGCAGCACGCACGAGGCGACGCCGAGCACCGGGACGAAGGTCCACACCCGGAAGT
>NZ_JBPUGH010000049.1:0-20150 GCF_051548005.1 Curtobacterium flaccumfaciens
GTGCCAGCTGGCACCGCGCCTCCCGTCCGGTGGTCGGAACGACCGCGATCCGGTGGTCGTGACGACCGCGATCACGTGGTCGTCACGACCGCGATCACGCGCCTTCGAGCTCCTCCGGCACGCTGGCCTCGGTCCCCGGGATGCCGAGGTCCGACGCCTTCTTGTCGGCCATGGCGAGCAGGCGGCGGATGCGGCCCGCGATCGCGTCCTTCGTCATCGGCGGCTCGGCGTGCTGACCGAGCTCGTCGAGCGACGCGTCACGGTGCTGCAGCCGGAGGGAACCGGCGTACTGGAGGTGGTCCGGGACCTCGTCGCCGAGGATCTCGAGCGCGCGCTCGACGCGGGCGCACGCGGCGACCGCGGCCTGCGCCGAGCGGCGGAGGTTCGCGTCGTCGAAGTTGACGAGGCGGTTGGCGGTGGCACGGACCTCGCGGCGCTGGCGCATCTCCTCCCACTCGGCGGTGGTGCGGGCGGCGCCCATCACCGTCAGCATCTGGCCGATGGCCTCACCGTCGCGGATGACCACGCGGTGGACGCCGCGGACCTCGCGACCCTTCGCGGCGATGCCGAGACGCGACGCCGCCCCGACGAGCGCCATGGCGGCCTCGTTGCCGGGGCAGGTGACCTCGAGGGCGGCGGCGCGGCCCGGGTCGGTCAGCGTGCCGGACGCCAGGAACGCACCGCGCCAGATGGCGGCGAGGTCCTCGCGGTTGCCCGTGGTGAGCCGGTTCGGCAGGCCACGGACCGGACGACGACGGGCGTCCATGAGGCCGGTCTGGCGCGCGAGGGTCTCCCCCGCCTCGAGCACCCGGACGAGGTAGCGCGTGCCACGGCGGGACGACGCGGACGACCCGACGCTCGCCTCCGAACGGACGCCGTACAGCTCCGCGAGGTCCTTGCGGACCCGGTGCACGATGATGCGGGTGTCGAGCTCGACCTCGACGGCGATCCTGCCCGAGATGACGTGCAGGCCACCCGCGAACCGCAGGATGGTCGCGAGTTCGGCGGCGCGGACCGTGTTGCGGTTCACGACGACCCGGGCCAGTTCGTCCTTGACCTCGGCAGTCAACGGCACAGCATCATTCCTAACGTTTTCTCGGTGGGGTCCGCGGTCCGGCGTCACACGCGTGGGGAGCAGCCGGAGGGACGGTCACTCCCGGCCGAGATCTCGGTTCTTCACACGCACGGCGACGCTGGGCATCCCGCGGAGGAGACTCGCCAGCTCGGCGACGATGGCGACCGAACGGTGCTTCCCGCCGGTACAGCCGATGGCGATCGTAGCGTGTCTTTTGTTCTCCCGCTGGTACCCCTCGAACACCGGCTCGAGGACGTCGGCGTACCGCTCGACGAACGGACGGGCTCCCGGCTGGGCGAGGACGTAGTCGGAGACGGGGGTTTCCAGGCCCGTGTGGGCGCGGAGTTCCGGGACCCAGTAGGGGTTCGGGAGGAACCGCACGTCGGCGACCATGTCGGCATCGGCGGGCAGTCCGTACTTGAAGCCGAAGCTCATCAGGGTCACCTGCACCCCGACGAAGTGGTCGTCGGCGAACTTCTCCGTGACGGCGTTCGCGAGCTGGTGGATGTTCAGGTCCGAGGTGTCGATGATCATGTCCGACGCCTCGCGCAGCCCGGACAGTCGGGAGCGCTCGCGACCGATGCCGTCCAGGAGCGTCCCGTCGTCCTGCAGCGGGTGCGGTCGGCGGACCTGCTCGAAGCGCCGCACGAGGACCGCGTCGGTCGCCTCGAGGAAGAGCACCCGGACCCGGGCCGACGTCGTCGAACGGACCTGCTCGACCGCCTGCTCCGGATCGGTGAAGAACCGACCGCCTCGGACGTCGACCACGGTGGCGATCTTCGGGATCTTCTCGCCGGCACGGTCGGCCAGCTCGGTGAGCGGCGCGAGCATCTGGGTCGGCAGGTTGTCGACCACGTACCAGCCGAGGTCTTCGAGGGCCTTGCCGACGGTGGACCGGCCGGCGCCGGACATGCCCGTGACGATGAGGATGTCGTGCTGCTGCGAGGTCGTGGTTCCGGCGGTGTCAGTCATCTGGGAGGGGGCTCCGTCGTCGCGGTCCGGGCGCGTCGCCCGGTGAGGTGTCGGCTGCGGGTGTCGGGTGGTCGGCTCGGTCAAGGCTACCGTCCGGACCGGTCGGGGTGCGCGGTCCGGCCTGCGCCGGTCGGTGGCCTCGGGGCCGGTGGGGCTGGCGGGCGGACGGGAGGCTCGGGTCACCTCACGCGGGCAGCTCGGGCCCGTCGTCGGTGACGTCCGGCACCGTGACGGCGACCGCGGGGCCCGTCGCGTCCGCGCTCGCGCTCGCGCTCGCGAGCATCGAGTCAGCAGAGTCGGCCGAGTCAGCGGCTTTGGTCCCGTCCGTCCCGTCGCCCGCGTCGGCGGGGTCGAGTGCGTCCTCGAGGTCCGGCGCACTGTCGGGCCCGGACGGGCTCCCCGGGTGCTGCGCCAGCTTCGCCACCACCGCGGCCGCGGTCGCCGGTCCGATGCCGGGCACGACGCCGATCTCCTCCGCGGTGGCCGCACGCAGCCGCGCGACCGACCCGAAGTGCTTCAGGAGCGAGGCCACGCGCGACGGCCCGAGCCCCGGGATCTCCGACAGCTGGGACCGGACGTCCCGCTTGCGCCGTGTCCGCTGGTGCGTGATCGCGAACCGGTGTGCCTCGTCGCGGATGCGCTGGATGAGGAACAACGCCTCGGAGTTGCGCGGCAGGATCACCGGGAAGTCGTCGTCGGGCAGCCAGAGCTCCTCGAGGCGCTTCGCGATGCCGACGAGCGCGATGTCGTGCACGCCGGCCTCGTCCATCGCACGCTTCGCCGCCTGCACCTGCGGCTGCCCGCCGTCCACGATGAGGAGCTGCGGACGGTAGGCGAAGCGCTTCGTCGGCTTCGAGCCCTCGACGACCTCGTCCGTGGTGACGTCCGGGACGTCGGGCACGGCGGCGTCCTCGTCCAGGCGCGCCAGCCGTCGGGTGAGCACCTGGTACATGCTGTCGGTGTCGTCGGTGGTCTCGGCGATCGTGTACCGCCGGTACTGGTCCTTCCGGGGCAGACCGTCCTCGAACACGACCATCGACGCCACCACGTTCGTGCCCTGCAGGTGCGAGATGTCGTAGCACTCCATCCGCAGGGGTGCCTCGCTCATGCCGAGGGCGTCCTGGATGTCGGCGAGGGCAGCCGACCGGGTGGTGTAGTCCGCGCTCCGCTTCGTCTTGTAGAGCATGAGCGCCTGCGCCGCGTTCTGCTTCGCGGTGCGCGCCAGGCCCGCCCGGTCACCACGCTGCGCGGTGCTGAGCTTCGTCCCACGCCCCCCACGGCGCTGGCTGAGCCACTCCTGCAGCGCGTCGGCGTCCTCGGGGAGCTCGGGGACGACGACCTCGCGCGGGGGCTCGTCACCGGTCGCGTAGTTGCCCTGGACGATCTGTTCGACGAGGTCGCCGGTGGCGATGTCGAGCTCCTTGTCGACCACCCAGCCCCGGACACCGCGGATGCGGCCGCCCCGGACCGAGAACAGCTGCACCGCGGCGGCGAGCTCGTCCTCGGCGATGCCGAACAGGTCGAGGTCGACGCTGTCGCGGAGCACGACGGCGCTCTTCTCGAGCACGGCCTCGAGCGCCTCGACCTGGTCGCGGTACCGGGCAGCCTGCTCGTACTGCATGGCATCCGCGGAGGCGCCCATGCGCTGACGGAGCTGCGTGATCACGCGCCGGTCGTAGCTCGACATGAAGCGCACGAACTCCTCGACGAGCGCCCGGTGCTCCTGGATCGTGACCTTCTGGGAGCAGGGTCCGCCGCACTTCCCGATCTGCCCCGGGAAGCACGGCTTGCCGGTCTGCATGGCGCGCTTGTACGACGAGTCCGAACACGTGCGGATCGGGAACACCTTGATCATCAGGTCGATGGTGTCGTGCACCGCCCAGATCTTCGGGTACGGCCCGAAGTACTTCGCACCCTTGATCTTCCGGTTCCGCGTCACCATCACCCGGGGTGCTTCGTCCCCGAGGGTGATCGCCATGTACGGGTACGACTTGTCGTCCCGGAACTTGACGTTGAACGGCGGATCGAACTCCTTGATCCACGTGTACTCGAGCTGCAGCGCCTCGATCTCGGACCCGACGGTCGTCCACTCGACGCTCCGGGCCGTGAGGACCATCCGCCTGGTGCGCTCGTGCAGCGTCGGCAGCGGCGCGAAGTAGTTGCTCAGCCGGGCGCGGAGGTTCTTCGCCTTGCCGACGTACAGCACCCGGCCGTTCTCGTCACGCCACCGGTAGACGCCCGGATCGGTCGGGATCTCCCCCGCCTTCGGCCGCCACGGAACGGTGTCCGCCACCTACCGCGCACCCGCCTTCTGCTTCGATCCGGCGCCGCTCTTCGCTGCTCCCTTGGAACCCGACCGCGCGGAGGCGCTCGGCTGTCGGGCACCGACGGCCTGCTCCTTGCCGACCCGAGCGTCCTGTGCGTCGAAGATCTCGCGCAGAAAGACACCGGTGTGGCTCTCCGGGACGTCGGCGACGTGCTCGGGCGTTCCGGTCGCGAGGACCGTCCCGCCGCCGGCACCGCCCTCCGGACCCATGTCGATGAGCCAGTCGGCGGACTTGATGACGTCGAGGTTGTGCTCGATCGTGATGACCGTGTTGCCCTTCTCGACCAGACCCTGCAGGACGAGGAGGAGCTTGCGGACGTCCTCGAAGTGCAGCCCCGTGGTCGGCTCGTCGAGCACGTACACGGTGCGGCCGGTCGAGCGGCGCTGCAGCTCGGTCGCGAGCTTGACGCGCTGGGCCTCGCCGCCGGACAGCGTCGTGGCGCTCTGCCCGAGCCGCACGTACCCGAGACCGACGTCGACGAGGGTCTTCATGTACCGGTGGATCGCCGAGATCGGCTCGAAGAACTCGGCGGCCTCACTGATGGGCATGTCGAGGACCTCGGAGATGTCCTTGCCCTTGTAGTGCACCTGCAGCGTCTCGCGGTTGTAGCGCGCACCGCCGCAGACCTCGCACGCGACGTAGACGTCAGGCAGGAAGTTCATCTCGATCTTGATCGTGCCGTCGCCCGAGCAGTTCTCGCAGCGACCGCCCTTGACGTTGAAGCTGAACCGTCCGGGCTGGTAGCCGCGGGCCTTGGCCTCGGGCGTCTCCGCGAACAGCTGGCGGATCCGGTCGAACACCCCGGTGTACGTCGCCGGGTTCGAACGGGGCGTCCGGCCGATCGGGGCCTGGTCCACGTGCACGACCTTGTCGAGCTGGTCGAGACCCTTGACGCGCGTGTGCTTGCCGGCGATGTGCCGCGCCCCGTTGAGCTGGTTCGCGAGCACCTTGTAGAGGATGTCGTTGACGAGCGTCGACTTGCCGGAGCCACTCACGCCGGTGACCGCCGTGAACACCCCGAGCGGGAAGTCCACGTCGATCTCCTGCAGGTTGTTCGCCCGCGCACCCTGCACGCTGATGACGCGCTTCGGGTTCGCCTTCCGACGCTCCGCCGGTACCTCGATCGCACGCCGACCGGCAAGGTAGTCCCCCGTGATCGAGTCGCGGTTCGCGATGATGCCCTCGTACGAACCGGAGTGCACGACGTTGCCGCCGTTGACGCCGGCGCCCGGGCCGATGTCGACCACCCAGTCGGCCGTCCGGATCGTGTCCTCGTCGTGCTCGACCACGATCAGGGTGTTGCCGAGGTTCTTGAGCTTGACGAGCGTGTCGATGAGTCGGCGGTTGTCACGTTGGTGCAGACCGATGCTCGGCTCGTCGAGGACGTAGAGCACGCCGGTCAGACCGGAGCCGATCTGCGTCGCGAGCCGGATGCGCTGGGCTTCGCCACCGGAGAGACCACCCGCACCGCGGGCGAGCGTGAGGTAGTTCAGCCCGACCTCGAGCAGGAACTCGAGACGGGCGCGGATCTCGCGCAGGACCGCCGCGGCGATGTGGGCCTCGCGCTCGGTGAGCCGGAGGTCCTCCATGAACGCGTAGGCGTCGTCGAGGGAGAGGTTCGTGACGTCCGCGATGCTGCGACCGTCGACCGTGACCGCGAGCACCTCGGGCTTGAGGCGCGTCCCGTCACAGACCGGGCACGGGACCTCGCGCAGGTACCCCTGGAAGCGCTGCCGCTGGGAGTCGGACTCGGCCTCGGCGAACTTCCGCTCGATGTAGGGCATGACGCCCTCGAAGCCGCTCGTGTAGCGCATCTCGCGTCCGAACCGGTTCCGCCAGGACACCGAGACCTGGAAGTCCTTGCCGGTCAGGATCGCCGCCTGCACCTTCGGGTCGAGCTGGTTCCACGGGGTGTCGAGGGAGAACCCGAGGTCCTTCCCGAGGCCGGCCAGCAGCTTCTCGAAGTAGGAGTACAGCCCGCTGGTGCCGGTCCACGGGAGCAGGACGCCGTCGCGGAGGGAGGCCTCCGGGTCGCCGAGCACGAGGTCGGGGTCGACCGACATGCGCGTGCCGAGACCCGAGCACTCGGGGCAGGCACCGAACGGGGCGTTGAACGAGAACGTCCGCGGCTCGATCTCCGTGAGCGCGAGCGGGTGGTTGTTCGGGCAGGAGAGGTTCTCGGAGTAGGTCCGTACCGCGCCCGGACCTTCGTGGTCGACGAGGTCGATCGCCACGGTGCCGTTCGTCAGGCGCAAGGCCGTCTCGAGCGAGTCGGTGAGGCGCCCGAGGATGTCGTCGCTCGCGACCAGGCGGTCGATGATGACCGAGATGTCGTGCTTGACCTGCTTCTTGAGCTTCGGCGGGTCACTCAGCTGGATCCGCTCGCCGTCGACGATCGCGCGCGCGTAGCCGGACGCCGCGAGCTCCTGGAAGAGGTCGACGAACTCGCCCTTCTTCTTCGAGATCACGGGCGCGAGCACCTGGAACCGCGTGCCGGACTCGAACTCCATGAGCTGGTCGGCGATCTGCTGCACGCTCTGCTTGCTGATCACCTCACCGCAGACGGGGCAGTGCGGCACACCGATGCGCGCCCAGAGCAGACGCATGTAGTCGTAGACCTCGGTGATGGTGCCGACCGTCGACCGCGGGTTGCGGTTCGTCGACTTCTGGTCGATCGACACCGCGGGCGACAGCCCCTCGATGAAGTCGACGTCCGGGCGGTCGACCTGCCCGAGGAACTGACGCGCGTACGCGGACAGCGACTCGACGTACCGGCGCTGCCCCTCGGCGAAGATCGTGTCGAACGCGAGCGACGACTTCCCCGATCCGGAGAGCCCGGTGAACACGACGAGCGAGTCGCGCGGGATCTCGAGGTCGACGTCGCGGAGGTTGTGCACACGCGCACCCCGGACACTGAGCGTCGAGGTGCTGTGCGGTGCGGTACCGCCCGGGAGGTGGAGGTCAGCGGGCTCGCCGAAGGCGTTCCGGCCCGAGGTCGCGGTACCGCGGTCAGAGGTGATGGTCATCGCCGACAAGTCTACGAACCAGGACTGACATTCGCCGGGCTGCAGGTGTCACCCGAGTGCGTCGAGAGCGAACGCCACCCCTGCTGCTCGCTCGCTGGCCGTCCAGAGCCGGGCGGCCTCGAGCCGGTCGTGCGCCTTCGCCTCGGCCGTCACCCGTGCGGCCGGTCCGCGGAGCTGCATCCACCCGGCCGGCCCCCAGTACTCCCCCGACCGGACGCCCGGAGCGACCGCCGCGTGCACGATCGGCTCGGCGCCGACGTCCTTGCCCTGGGCGTACAGCCGCTGCGCGGGCCGGGTCCACGCCGGCTCCGCCCGAGTTGCCGCGACGAGCGGACGGTCCGGCGCGAGGACGTCGAGTGAGAAGCCCGGGTGCGCGACGACGCTCGACACCGAGGACCCGGCGTCCGCCAGGCGTTCGGCGAGCTCGAACCCGAACAGCATCACCGCGAGCTTGCTCCGGCCGTACTGCCGGTAGCTCGAGTAGCGCCCGGCTCCGAGCGCGTCGGCACGGTCGAGTCGTGCCCACCGGTGCGCGATCGATCCGAGGTGCACGACGCGGCCCGCGCGTCGCTCGACCAGCGGCAGCAAACGGGCCGTGAGGGCGAAGTGCCCGAGGTGGTTCGTCCCGACCTGCAGTTCGTGGCCCTGCGCGGTCGACCGTTGCTCGCGCGAGCCGACCACGCCGGCATTGTTCACGAGGGCGTCGATGCCGTCGGAGAAGCGATCGGCGAGCACGGTCGCAGCCGCGGCGACCGAGTCGAGGTCGGCCAGGTCGAGCGCGACGTGCTCGACCTCGGCCCCTGGGACCTCAGACCGGATGCTCTCGACCGCCGCTGCGGCACGATCGGGGTTCCGCGCCGCGAGGACGACCCGGTGCCCGGCGGCAGCGAGCTGCTCCGACGCCCAGTAGCCGAGCCCCGCGGTCGCGCCGGTGACGACGACGGTCCGGGGAGCGCCGTCGTCAGCGGACATGCCCGGCCGACTCCATCTGCCGGAGCGCCTTCTTGAGGTCCTGGACCTCGTCACGGAGCCGGGCGGCGAGCTCGAACTTCAGCTCGGCCGCGGCCTGCAGCATCTGCTCGTTGAGGTCGGCGATGGTGGCCTCGAGCTGGGTCGCGCCCTCGCCCGCGATGCCACCACGCTTGAGGTTCGGCGTCGGAGAGCGTCGTCCGTCAGCCGCGGGTCGACCCTCGAGCAGCGCCTTGGTGTCGTCGTTCTCACGCTGCAGGACCTCGGTGATGTCCGCGATCTTCTTCCGCAGGGGCTGCGGGTCGATGCCGTGCTCGAGGTTGTAGGCGACCTGCTTCTCGCGACGTCGGTCGGTCTCGTCGATCGCGTTGCGCATCGAGTCGGTGATCTTGTCCGCGTACATGAGCACCTGGCCCGAGACGTTGCGGGCCGCACGACCGATCGTCTGGATGAGTGACGTCGACGAGCGGAGGAAGCCTTCCTTGTCGGCGTCGAGGATCGCGACCAGGGAGACCTCCGGCAGGTCGAGGCCCTCTCGCAGGAGGTTGATGCCGACGAGCACGTCGTAGACGCCCTGCCGCAACTCCGTGAGGAGTTCGACGCTCTTCAGGGTGTCGACGTCGGAGTGCAGGTAGCGCACCCGCACACCGGCGTTGCCGAGGAAGTCGGTGAGCTCCTCGGCCATGCGCTTCGTCAGCGTGGTGACGAGGACGCGCTCGTCCTTCTCGACGCGCTGCTTGATCTCCTCGAGCAGGTCGTCGATCTGGCCGTCGCTCGGCTTCACGACGATCTCGGGGTCGACCAGGCCGGTCGGACGGATGATCTGCTCGACCACGCTGTCCGTGACGCCGAGCTCGTACCGTCCCGGGGTCGCCGACAGGTAGACCTTCTGCCCGGCACGCTCGAGGAACTCCTCCCACGTGAGCGGTCGGTTGTCGAGCGCGCTCGGCAGGCGGAAGCCGTGCTCGACCAGGGTCCGCTTGCGGGAGGCGTCGCCTTCGTACATGGCACCGATCTGCGGCACGGTCACGTGCGACTCGTCGATGACGATGAGGAAGTCGTCGGGGAAGTAGTCGAGCAAGCAGTGCGGGGCCTCGCCGGCCACCCGGCCGTCCATGTGCCGCGAGTAGTTCTCGATGCCGGAGCAGAAGCCGATCTGCTCCATCATCTCGATGTCGAACGTCGTGCGCATCCGGAGCCGCTGGGCCTCGAGCAGCTTGCCCTGCCCCTCGAGTTCGGCGAGGCGCTCGGCGAGCTCCACCTTGATGTCCGCGATCGCGCGGTGCATCACGTCGGTGTCCGCGACGTAGTGCGACGCCGGGAAGATCGACACCGCCGGGAGGTCCTCGATCACGGAGCCGGTCAACGGGTGCAGGGAGGACAGCGCCTCGATCTCGTCACCGAACATCTCGATGCGGATCGCGTGCTCCTCGTACATGGGGATGATCTCGATCGTGTCCCCACGCACGCGGAACGTGCCCCGTGCAAAGTCCACGTCGTTCCGCTGGTACTGCATCGACACGAACTTGCGGACGAGCTGGTCGCGGGAGATCGTCTGTCCGACGTGCAGCGCGACCGACGCGTTCATGTACTGCTCCGGCGTCCCGAGGCCGTAGATGCAGGACACCGTCGAGACCACCACGACGTCGCGTCGACTGAGCAGCGAGTTCGTCGTGGAGTGGCGGAGGCGCTCGACCTCGGCGTTGACCGAGGAGTCCTTCTCGATGAAGGTGTCCGTCTGCGGGACGTAGGCCTCGGGCTGGTAGTAGTCGTAGTACGAGACGAAGTACTCGACGGCGTTGTTCGGCAGGAGGCCGCGGAACTCGTTCGCGAGTTGCGCCGCGAGGGTCTTGTTGTGCGCGAGCACGAGGGTCGGGCGCTGCACCTGCTCGATGAGCCACGCCGTCGTGGCCGACTTGCCCGTACCGGTGGCGCCGAGGAGCACGACGTCGGTCTCACCCGCGTTGATGCGACCGGCCAGTTCGGCGATCGCCGCCGGCTGGTCACCGCTCGGCGAGTACTCGCTGATCACCTCGAACGGGCGCACCGCCCGCGTGGGCTCGATGTCGACTGCCATGCCCACCACGGTAGCCGCGACCACTGACAACACCCGGCTCCGATCGCCCACAGCGCACGGCAGCGTTCGCCGGCGCCGGCGCCCGCACCGGCCACCACGGGCGTACTGTCCGCTGCAGGCAGCCTCAAAGCCCGCTGATAACGACCGGTCGTAGCCTCCGGTCCGTTCAGCAACCCGAACCCCACTCCCCGAAGAGGCCCCATGACGACGGCGACGCCGGCCGCATCGACCCCCGCGAAGGGCACGCCGTTCCGCGGCAGGATCCGCGGCAAGGTGCTGCTGCTCCTCTGCTGCATGTACGCGATCTCGTACATCGACCGCACGAACATCTCGACGGCGCTCCCCCACATCACCGAGGAGTTCGGGTTCAACGAGACCACCGCCGGCCTCGTCGTGTCCGCCTTCGCGCTGCCGTACGCGCTCCTGCAGGTGTTCGGCGGCACGATCAGCGAGAGGTTCGGCCCGCGGAAGTCCCTCTTCGTCATCACGGTGCTCTGGGGTGTCGCGACCCTCTGGACCGGCCTCTCGGTCGGCTTCTGGACGCTCGCCGCAGCACGCTTCCTCCTCGGCCTCACCGAGGCCGCGGCCTTCCCCGCCGCGACGCAGGCGATGAGCCGGTGGATCCCCCGCGACCGCAACGGATTCGCGCAGGGGATCGTGCACTCGGCGGCACGGCTCGGCAACGCGGTCGCGCCGCTCCTCGTCGCCTGGGTGATCGCGGGCACCGGCAACTGGCGGTGGGCGTTCGTCGCCACGGCCGTGCTCTCGGTCGCGTGGGGGCTCGTCTGGTTCGTCTGGTTCCGCGACCGCCCCGAGTCCGCGAAGGGGATCACCCGGGCCGAGCTGGCGGAGCTCCCGCCCGTGGAGACCCGTGCGACCCGTCCGCCGGTGCCGTGGAAGCAGCTCGCGAAGCAGATCCTCCCGGTGACCTTCGTCGACTTCGGCTACGGGTGGACCCTCTGGGTGTTCCTCACCTGGATCCCGACGTTCCTCAGCAGCACCTACGACCTCGAGATCAGCTCCTTCGCGTGGTTCACGTCCGGGGTGCTCCTCGCCGGCGTGGTCGGCGACACCGTCGGCGGCGTGCTCAGCGACCGGCTCATCCACCGCGGCGGCGACACCCGGCACGCGCGCAGGGTCATCCTGGTGATCGGGCTCGGCGGCTCGCTGCTCTGCCTGCTCCCCCTCGTCTTCGGTCAGGGACTCCCCGTCGCGACCGTCTCACTCGCGCTCTCGTTCTTCTTCCTCGAGCTGTGCAACGCGAACCTCTGGGCGATCCCCATGGACGTCGCGCCGCAGTGGTCCGGGACGGCGTCCGGGTTCATGAACACCGGCTTCGGGATCGCCGGCGTCGTCTCGCCGTTCGTCTTCGGGGCCCTGATCGACGCGTCGGGCTGGCAGCTGCCGTTCGCCCTGTCGTGCGCGCTGCTGGCCGCGGCCGCCGTGGTCGCCTGGGTGATGGAGCCGCAGCGGCTCACCTCGGTCGACGGCCGGCTGGAGGTCGGCACGCCGGCAGCGGAGCGCGCCGGCGCCTGACCGGGTGCCGCTCGCGGTCCGGCCGACCGGACCGACGCCCCGGTGCCGACCACCTGACGGCCTGGAGGCACGACACACGTCCGGTGTCGAGCCTCCAGGCCGTGGGTGGCCGGCTCAGCCGGCGGCGACCGCCGTGCGCTTCCGCGCCCGTGTCTCGCGTTGCGCGCGTGACGCGAGCGAGGGCCGTCCCGTCAACGGGACACTGAGCGGGGTCCAGCGGAACGCCTCGGTGAGCACCACCGACAGCACGACCACCAGCACGTAGGTGACGAGGGTCAACCAGGGCTTCGCGACGTGACCCTCCAGCCAGCTGTCGCCGTACAGCAGCAGCCAGATGACGAACGGGTGGCTGAGGAAGATGCCGAACGAGCGGTCGGACCCGTAGTCGACCACACGGGCGAGGAGACTCCCCCGACGCCGACGGTCCGCCCACCGCGCCCCGATCGCCAGGAACCCGACGAAGACCGCGGCGCTCCAGACGACCTGGACGGGCTGCAGCGGCGTCCCGGCGGCGTACAGCGACTGGCCGAGCGCGACCTGCAGTGCCCACACGCCGAGCGTGCCCACCCCGACCGCGACGAAGCCCCAGAGCACACCCCGGCGGTGCACCCGGATGAACCGGAGGAACGCGTCGGCGTGGTCTGCGGCGATCGCCCCGGAGACGATGAAGAAGACGTACGAGAAGAAGAACTGCTTCTGGTAGCCGTGCAACCACGCGTCGCTCGCCGGGAAGTACTTGTAGCCGGCGAAGACCACGAGCTGCACCACCGCCGCGACCACCAGGACGGTGACGTGGTGCCCGCGCGTCCGACGCACGAGCCACACCACGACCGGCAGCAGGAGGTACACCTGCATCGTCACGAGCAGGAAGTACAGGTGGTACCAGGCCACGCCGGTGACGATGCCCTCGGCGTACGTCCGGACGAGGTCGGGCACGTCACCGCGACGTGTCGAGCTCACCAGCCACGAGGACGCCACGTACACGAACGACCACGCCAGGTAGGGCACCCCGACGAGCAGGAACCGCTTCGGCCAGAACTGCGCCATCGGTCGCGGACGGATCTCGTAGCTGTAGACGAGGACGAACGCGGTGAGCGAGAAGAACACGAGCCGGGTGAAGTGCAGCAGCCCGAGCAGCGCGGCGAGCCCGACGTCGTCCGTGGCCGCGGTGTGGCTCGTCGTGTGCACCCCGATGACGCACGCGAAGGTGAGGATCCGCAGCACGTCGACCTCGTACAGGTGCCGCGGGCGGCCGTCGGCGGTCCGGGTCGGTGACGCGTCGGCCGTGGTCGTGGCGGCGGTGACGGCGGGCACCGCGCTCACGGCTGCTCCGCCATGGTCCGCACGTCCGCCCGTCGGATCTTCCCCGTCGGCGCCCGCGGGAGGTCGGGGACGACGGTGATCTCGACCGGTCGGCGGAAGCGGGTGAGCTCGGCCTCGGCACGCGCCGTGAGGTCGGTGACGAGCGCGTCGGCGTCGACCTCGGTGTCGGGTTGCACGATGACGTAGGCGACGGGGACGGCGCCGAGCACCTCGTGGGGGCGGCCGACCACCACGGCCTCGAGCACCCGGTCGTCCCCGAGCAGGACGTCCTCGACCTCGGACGGGTAGACCTTCTCGCCGCCGCGGTTGATGACGTCGTCGGAGCGACCGGCGAGGGACACCCATCCGTCGGACGACACCGAGCCGACGTCGCCGGTGCTCAGCCAGTGGTCGGCGTCGAACCGTTCGGCGGCGCGACCACCGAGGTAGTGGTCGACGATGCCCGGACCGCGGACCCACAGCGCGCCGACCTCGTCGGCGCCCGCCACGGTGCCGTCCTCTCGGCGGACCTGCACCTCGCAGCCGACGGGCACCCCGACGCTCCCCGGACGGGCCGGCGAGTCGAGCGGCGTGGCCGTGATCTGCGACGCCCCTTCGGTCATGCCCCAGCTGACGACGAGCGGCACGTCACCGAGTGCCTCCCGCACCGGGTCCGGCAGCGGCGCCGAGGCGCTCCGGACGAACCGCAGCGTCGAGGGGAAGTCGAGCGGACCGGTCTTCGCGAGCACGGCGAGCACCGCGGGCACGGCGTTCAGCCACGTCACTCGACGTTCGGACAGCAGCTCCCAGAAGCCCGTGCGGCGGAACCGGCGGTCGAGCACGAGCGTGCCCCCGGCGACGAGGGTCGCGAGGAGCCCGACCACCTCGGCGTTCACGTGGAAGAGCGGCAGCGAGTTGAACCCGCGGTCCGCCGGCGTGAGCCGGTTGTGCTCGGCGACCGCACGGGCGACCACGAGCAGCTGGGACTCGGGGAGCTCGACCCCCTTGGGCGTCCCCGTGGACCCGGAGGTGAAGAGGACCACGGACCCCTCCCCGGGCGCGTCGGGCACGTCGGTCGGCACGTCCCCGTCCCGGACGCCCGCGGGCAGGAAGGTGGCCGGGTCGATCCGCGAGGACGGCGCACCCGACACGGCCGAGTCCTCGTCACGGTCGGACACCACGAGACCCGCGCCGCCGATCAGCGCGGCGAGGCGAGCCGCTTCCCCGACGGGCTGCCCGGTGTCGACCGGGACCGCGCGGCGACCCGAGGCCACTGCTGCGAGGTGCACGACCGCGAAGGCGAGCGGGTCGCCGACGTCGACGAGGACCGCACCGGACGGGGGCACACCGATCGCGTCGAGGGTCGACGACCACGTGGACACGGCGGTGTCGAGGTCGGCGTAGGTCAGCGCGCGGTCGGAGCGTGCGTCCTCAAGGTACGGTCGGTCGCCGTCGTCGGCGGCGCGTCGGGCGATCAGGGCGCGCAGGTCGGGGAGTTCTGCTGCTTGCTGCACGACCTGAGCGTATTGCGAGACCCTAAGACCGGTCCGAGGAACGCGAGGCCTCTGCCGGCGCGATGCTCGAGGTGGGGTCGGGCGCGGTCGACGCCGGCCCGCCGGACCCCGTCGGTTCCCCGGGCTCGCTCGAGAAGCGGTGCAGCAGCCACTGCCAGAGCGGCAGCATCACGGGCGTGCCGTCGGTGGCCAGCGGGGTGCTGTCCTTCACGATCCGCGAGTGCGACTGTCCGGGGTCGCCGAGACCGAGGTCCGTGAGGATCGCGTGCGGGTCCGCGCCCGCCAGCGGCGCCGTCGTGTCGGTCCGGAACGGGCCGGACGCCCCGGTCAGGCCGAGTGCCCGCCACGAGCCACGGATGCGCGGCCCGAACTCGTCCCGCACGTCGTCGATCGCGTACATCCGGGCGACCGGAGTCCGGCCGGGTCGGTCCATCCAGGCCGCGTGCACCGCGCCGAGGGACTCGACCGGTGAGGAGAACATCAGGGCGCCACGCACCGACCGGATGTGCGCGATGTAGGCCGCTTCCCCGCCGCCCTGGGAGTGCCCGGCGACGACGATGTCCGACCAGTCGATGCCCTCGCGCGCGTCGACGAAGCGCCCCCAGCCGCCCTCCGGGTCGTGGTCGTCGAGGTACTCGATCGCGTTTCGGAAGCGCGACACGATCGAACCGGCGGGCGTGACCTGGCTGAACTGCGAGGGTTGGCTGCCGTCGAACCGGTTCCGCTGCACCTGGCCGTAGCACCGCGCATCGGCTTCGCACGTCCCCGACAGCGTCTTGCCGAGGTTCCAGTAGTCGAGCCCGAGCACGTGGTAGCCGTCGCCGAGCGCGGTCGCGAGGAACCGCTGGTACTGGGCCGGCTTCGCGCGGGTCGCCGGCAGGAACAGCAGCAGCGGACCGTCGGCGTCCGTCCGAGCCGCGAAGTCATCGCGGTTGGGTTCGAGCCGCTCCCCTGCGATCGAGCCCAGTCGGAACCGGTGGAACTCGCCGTCCGGCCCGTGCTCGTCGCCGCGCGTCCGTTCCTGGGCGGCCGTCCGACCGTCGTCCGCGAGCCGCTGCGCCGCCAGGACGTTGGCCGCGACGACCGTGCCCGTCCCGATCGCGAGGAGCAGGACGAACGCGACGGCGAGCAGGACGCGGTGCTTCACCCGCTGATCCGTGCCCAGACCTCGTCGGCCGACCGGATCGTGTCCTCCAGCGTGCCCGTGGCGTCGACGACGTGGTCGGCGAGGGCGAGCCGCTCGGCGTCGCTCGCCTGTGCGGCGACCCGCCGTTCGGCATCCGCACGGTCCATGCCGCGGTGCTCGACCAGGCGCTCGACACGCTGCGCCGCGGGGGCATCGACGACCACCACCGCGTCGAAGCGGATCGGGCGGGACCCGGCGGCCTCGGCGAGCAGCGGCACGTCGTACACGACCACGGCGTCGGGGTCGGCGGCCGAGGCCTCGTCGAACGCCTGCTGCGCGAGCCGCCAGACCTCCGGGTGCGTGATGCCTTCCAGGGCCTTCCGCGCCGCGGGGTCGGCGAAGACGATCGCACCGAGCGCCGGGCGGTCGAGCGAGCCGTCGGCGGCGATCACCGTCGGGCCGAACCGTTCGGCGACCTGTGCCAGCCCAGGGCTGCCGGGCGCGACCGCGAGCCGCGCCAGCCGGTCGGCGTCGACGATCACCGCCCCGTGGTCCGCCCAGCGGGCCGAGACGGTCGACTTGCCGGCGGCGATGCCCCCCGTGAGTCCGATGATGCGCACGGCGACCAGGCTAACGGTGCGGTGCTGCAGAACGCCGGAAGCCCGGCACCCCTCTGCTGAGGGAGTGCCGGGCTTCCGGTCGCGGTGACCCGCTCGATCAGTTGGTCGAGCTGAGCTTCTCGCGGAGCGCCGCGAGCGAGGCGTCGTCGGCGAGGGTACCCGCACCGTTCGACTCGCCCGAGAACGAGGAGGACGACGAAGCGCTGGCCGGGAGGTCGAAGCCACCCTGCGCCTCTTCGGCGATGGTCTTCGCGACCTGCGCCTTGTGGGCCTCCCAGCGCGACTGGGCGGCGGCGTACTGCGCCTCCCACTCGGTGCGCTGGGTGTCGAAGCCCTCGAGCCACTCGTTCGTCTCCGGGTCGAAGCCGTCCGGGTACTTGTAGTTGCCCTGCTCGTCGTACTCGGTCGGCATGCCGTAGAGCGCCGGGTCGAACTCGGTGCCCTCCGGGTCCACGCCGTCGTTCGCCTGCTTGAGGCTGAGCGAGATGCGACGACGGTCGAGGTCGATGTCGATGATCTTGACGAAGACCTCGTCACCGACGGACACGACCTGCTCGGCGAGCTCGACGTGCTTGTTCGACAGCTCCGAGATGTGCACGAGGCCCTCGATGCCGTCGGCCACGCGGACGAACGCACCGAACGGCACGAGCTTCGTGACCTTGCCCGGTGCGATCTGGCCGATCGCGTGGGTGCGGGCGAAGACCTGCCACGGGTCCTCCTGCGTCGCCTTGAGCGACAGCGAGACGCGCTCGCGGTCCAGGTCGACCTCGAGGATCTCGACGGTGACCTCCTGGCCGACCTCGACGACCTCGCTGGCGTGCTCGATGTGCTTCCAGCTGAGCTCCGAGACGTGGACGAGACCGTCGACGCCGCCGAGGTCCACGAACGCACCGAAGTTGACGATCGAGGAGACGACGCCCTTGCGGACCTGGCCCTTGTGGAGGTTGTTGAGGAACGTGGTGCGCGACTCGGACTGCGTCTGCTCGAGCAGGGCACGGCGCGAGAGGACCACGTTGTTGCGGTTCTTGTCGAGCTCGAGGATCTTCGCCTCGAGCTCCTGACCGAGGTACGGCGTGAGGTCGCGGACGCGGCGGAGCTCGATGAGCGAGGCCGGGAGGAAGCCGCGGAGGCCGATGTCGACGATCAGACCGCCCTTGACGACCTCGATGACCGTACCGGTCACGACGCCGTCGGACTCCTTGATCTTCTCGACGTCGCCCCAGGCGCGCTCGTACTGCGCCCGCTTCTTCGACAGGATCAGGCGGCCTTCCTTGTCCTCCTTCTGGAGAACGAGGGCCTCGACCTCGTCGCCGACCTCGACGACCTCGTTGGGGTCGACGTCGTGCTTGATCGAGAGCTCGCGCGAGGGGATGACACCCTCGGTCTTGTAACCGACGTCGAGGAGGACCTCGTCGCGGTCGATCTTCACGACGGTGCCGGAGATGAGGTCTCCGTCGTTGAAGAACTTCAGGGTCTTCTCGACCTCGGCCAGGAAGTCATCAGCCGAGCCGATGTCGTTGATGGCGACCTGCTTGGGAGCCTTGGTCGTGGTGGTTGTCATGTAGAGATTGCTCCGAACGGACATGAGTCGGGCTGCACGGCGAGGGAGCGACCCTCTGGTCCGCACCTCGGACGAGGGCGAGCCGGACAGCGGTGTGATTGGTTGGCGCGGATTGCGCCGCACAAGTCTAACCGCACCGGAGGAAACCCCACAACCGGGCGTGTCGCCGCGCGTCGGGATGCGCCCAGGGAGCGACGGGAGGCCCGTGGCGGTGTCGCCACGGGCCTCCCGTTCGTCACGTGGTCGCGTCGCGCGTCAGCCGAGCAGCGCGGTCCGCAGCGTGTCGAGACCGATGCTGCCGAGCGCGAGCGCGCGGTGATGGAACGACTTCAGGTCGAACGCCGCACCTTCTCGCGCCGCCACCTCGTCACGGATGGACTCCCACACGCGCTGCCCGACCTTGTACGACGGCGCCTGCCCCGGCCAGCCGAAGTAGCGGGCGACCTCGAACCGGACGAACTCCGGCGCCATGTTGACGTTCTGCCCCATGAAGTCGAGCGCGTACTCCCACGTCCAGGCGCCCCCGTCCGGGTTCGTCTTCTGCAGGTGCACGCCGATGTCGAGCACGACACGGGCGGCACGCATCCGCTGTCCGTCGAGCATGCCGAGGCGGTCGCCGTCGTCGTCGAGGAAGCCGAGCTGCTCCATGAGGCGTTCGGCGTACAGCGCCCACCCCTCGACGTGCCCGGACGAACCGGCCAGCTGACGGCGCCAGGTGTTCAGCTCGCCGCGGTTGTAGACGCCCTGGCTGATCTGGAGGTGGTGGCCGGGGACGCCCTCGTGGTACACGGTCGTCTTCTCGCGCCAGGTGCCGAACTCGGTCACGCCCTGCGGCACCGACCACCACATCCGACCGGCTCGCGAGAAGTCGTCGGACGGGCCGGTGTAGTAGATCCCGCCCTCCTGGGTGGGCGCGATCCGGCACTCGAGGCGCTTGATCGGGTCCGGGATGTCGAAGTACTTCCCGTCCATCTCGCGGATCGACTCGTCGCTCGTCTCCTGCATCCACCGCTGCAGGGCGTCCGTGCCGTGCAGGATGCGGGCGGGGTCCTGGTCGAGGACCTCGATCGCCCGGGCGACGCTGGCACCGGACTCGATGCGGTCGGCGATGCGCTCCTGCTCCTCGCGCATCCTGGCGAGCTCCTCGATGCCCCACGCGTAGGTCTCGTCGAGGTCGACCGTGGCGCCGAGGAACCGGCGGGAGTGCAGCTCGTAGTCCTCGCGACCGACGGCGTCGACGGGGGTGGCGAGCGGGAGCAGCTCGTGCTCGAGGAACTGCCCGAACGAGCGGTACGCGGCCGCCGCGACCTCGGCGCCGCGCTGCAGTTCGGCACGCAGCGCATCCGGCACCGGTGCGTCGCCGTCGAGCGTCGCGCCTGCGGCGAGCTGGTGGAACAGGCCGCCCTCGGCACCGTTGCGCGCCGCCTGCTCGGCGATGAGCGCGACCTGACGCTTCGCGGGCGTGACCTGCTCGCGGGTCCCCTCGAGCAGCGTCTCGCGGATCCCCTCGAGCGCACCCGGCAGGGCCTGCAGACGGCTCGCGACGTCCTGCCAGTCGGTCTCGGTCGCGGTGGGCATGAGGTCGAGGACCTCTCGGACGGACTGGGCCGGGCTGGCGATCACGTTGAGGTCACGGAGGTGCAGCTTCCGCGCGTACGACTCGGCGATCAGGTCGAGCTCGGCGCCGAGGTCGGCCTTCGTCACGCGGTCGACGTCGTCGGTCGCCTCAGCGGCGTCGAGCGCGCGCTTCGCAGCGGTCGCAGCCTCGGCCATCGCGGTGGCACCGGCGGGCGAGGTGTCCCCGTACTCCCCCGTGCGCCCGGGCACACCGATGTACGTGGCGACGGTCGGGTCGAGGTCGACGAGGGTGGTCACCCAGTCCTCGGCGACGCGGTCGACTGCGGTGGGCTGACGGGAAGGACGCTCTTCACTCATGCGATCGACCCTACCCAGGGCGGTACCACGCTGCGAGACGGGACGGACGGGCGCCGCCCCCGGCGCGGTGTGCCCACAGGACGGACCGGAGGCTCGGTGCCAGCTGGCAC
>NZ_JBPUGH010000050.1:0-19785 GCF_051548005.1 Curtobacterium flaccumfaciens
CCGCTACGCGCCGCTACGCGACCGCGTCGGCCGGCTCGGCCGACCGCGCCTGCACGCGCTGCCCGACCACGGCGGACACGCGCTCCTGCCGCATCGACACCCCGTACAGCGCGTCCGCGATCTCCATCGTCCGCTTCTGGTGCGTGATGACGATGAGCTGCGACGACTCGCGCAGCCGTCCGAACACGGTCAGGAGCCGCCCGAGGTTCGCGTCGTCGAGCGCCGCCTCGACCTCGTCCATGATGTAGAACGGCGACGGGCGCGCGGTGAAGATCGCGACGAGGAGCGCCACCGCCGCGAGGGACCGCTCGCCGCCCGACAGCAGCGTGAGCCGGTCGATCTTCTTGCCCGCGGGCTTCACCTGCACGTCGATCCCGGTCGCGAGCAGGTCGTCCGGGTTCGTCAGCGTGATCGACCCCGAACCACCAGGGAAGAGGATCGGGAAGATGACGTCGAAGGCCTCGCGGGTGTCGTGGAACGCGGCCTCGAAGATGGTCTGCATCTTCTGGTCGAGCTCCTCGATGATCGTCATGAGGTCCGTGCGGGTCTTCTGGAGGTCCTCGAGCTGCTCGGCGAGGAACGCGTGCCGCTGCTCGAGCGCCTGGAACTCCTCGAGGGCGAGCGGGTTGACCTTGCCGAGCTGACCGAGGTCGCGTTCGGCTGCCGCGAGCCTGCGCTCCTGCTCGGCACGGACGTAGGGGACGGTCTCGACCTCGGACGCGTCGACGTCGTCGGTCGCGTCGTACTCGGGCAGCGCCGGCCCGCCGGGGAGGGTGGACTCGGCGTCGACGAGCACCTCGTCGACCTCGACGTCCTCGTCCTCGACCGCGGACGGCGTGTCGTCGGCGCCTGCCGTCTCCGGTGCGTCGTCGGCGGCTGCCGTCGCCGCCGCTCGCGCGCGCTCGGCCTCCCGGTGCTTCCGCGCGAGCACTCTGGGGTCGACGAGCACGTCGACGGGTACCGGGACGTGCGGCCCGTACTCGGCCACGAGCACCGCCTCCACGAGCCCGAGCTCGCTCTGCGCGCGGTCCAGGATGCCCGACACGTGCAACTTCTTCTCGTAGATCTCCATCTCGAGCGAGTGCACTCCGTCGGTCAGGGTCTGGAGGCGGTCGCGGAGCTCGCGTTCCTCGTTCCGGATCGTCTGCAGTTCGGTGTTGCGCTTGGACCGCTCGGACTCCTCGTTCGCCAGACGCACGCGGGCCTCGGCGAGTGACCGGTCGACGGCGCCGAGCACCGAGGGGAGGTCGGCGAGCACCCCCTCGGCGACGGCGATCTGGCCGCGACGGACGACGGCACGACGGGCGGCTTCCTCGGCGGCTGCCCGCTCCGCCCGGAGCTGCCGCTCGAGCCCGGCGGCACGGTTCCGCTCGGCACGCGCCCGCTCGCGGACGGTCTCCACCTGGATGCGCTGTTCGATCTCGGCAGCACGGGCCGCCTCGAGCGCCTCCTGCAGCGCCGGGCGTCCGGACGCGTCGACGGTCGGCCGCGGCTGGTCGGTGAACGCCGCGAGTGCTGCCTCCGCCTCGGCGAGCACGGCATCCGCGGACTCGACCGCACCGTCCGTCTCGGCCAGGGCCGCTCGGAGGCGCTCGACCTCGGCCGCCGCGTTCTCGGCACGCGCCCGCGAGGACGCGCTGCTGCGGTCGTACTCCGCGGTCGCCTTCGCGTGCGCACGCGACGCCTGGTCGGCTTCCTCCGCCCGGCGCCTCGCCTCGTCGACGGCGGCCCGAGCGGCCTGGAGGCGCGTGGCGGCGTCATCGACGTCCCTCGCGACGGCGTCGCGCCGGGTCAGGGCGTCGTCGCGTTCCGCGACCAGCTCGATGCGGCTGGTCATCCGCTCACCGCCACCCGTGATCCGGACGGCCCGGACGACGTCACCGGACCGGGTGACCACCGTCGCCTGCGGGGCGGCGGCGAGCACGGCCTCCAGGTCGACGTCCTCGTCCACCGCGATCAGCGTGTCACGCAGGATGGTGGCGATCGCCCGCGGGCCCTGCACGAGGTCGACCGCGCGACGGACGCCGGCGGGGAGCCGGTCGGGAAGGGCATCCACCGGGGTGGCGGCCGGGTGGGCGTCCGCGACCACCACGTCAACGCGGCCGATGTCGGCGGAACGGGCGTGCGCCACGGCGTCCAGCGCGACCGCGCGGTCGTCCGCGAGCACGGCGTCGGCGAGGCCGTCGAGCGCGACGGCGACCGCACCCTCCCAGCCGGGCTCGATCGTCAGGCTGTCGGCGAGGCGACCGGCGATGCCCGTACGGCCGGCCTCGATGAGGGCCCGCGACCCGTCGCGGACGTCGATCGACATCGCGAGGGCCGTGACCCGGGCATCGAGCGCGTCCCGCTCGCGTTCGAGGGCGTGGAGTCGGTCGCGGAGCTCGTCACGGGTCGCCTGCGCTGCCTGCTGCTGCTCGCGGGTGGACACGACCGCCTCGGTGAGCGCCGCCTCGTCGACACCCTCGGACGGGTCGCTTCCGATGTCGGCCAGGGCCGCGACCGCTCGGTCGGCCCGGTCGGTCGCCTCGGCGAGTGCGCGCTCCCGGCGCTCCCGGTCGGCCACGGCGGAGCCCCGCTTCGACCGGGCGACGTCGACCGCGGACCCGAGTCGCTGCGCCTCGAGGTCGTGCTGCGACACCAGGGCGGCCTGCGCCGCGATCTGCTCGTCGAGGGCGTCGAGCGCCGCGCGCGCTTCCTGCACGCGTGCCGCTGCGGTTCCCGACCCGGCGGCCATCTCCTCGGCGCGTGCCTCGAGCCGGTCGGCCTCGTCACGGACGGACTGCACCCGCTCGGGCGTCACCGTCGGACCCTGCTGCGGAGCGTCGGCCTGCTGCGCGAGGAACATCAGGCGCTGGTTCGCGAGGCTCGACAGGCCGCGGAGCCGCTCCTGCACGCTCTCGAGCCGGTGCACGACCGTCCGGGCGCGGTCGACGTCGTCGCCGACCATGCTCTGCTCGACCTGCTGCTGCCGGGCACGCGTCCGCTCGAGCCGTTCCTGCAGGAGGATGCGCTCGGACTTCCGGCCGGTCTCGACCTCGAGGTGCTCGTGGAGTTCGCGCCGGAGCCGGACCACGTCGTCGGCGAGGATGCGCGCCTTCGCGTCCCGGGCGACGGCAGCCACCGACTGGGCCTTGCGGGCGACCTCGGCCTGGCGACCGAGCGGCTTGAGCTGGCGACGGATCTCCCCCGCGAGGTCGGACAACCGCGTGAGGTTCGTCTGCATGGCCTCGAGCTTGCGGAGCGTCTTCTCCTTGCGGCGGCGGTGCTTGAGGATGCCCGCGGCCTCCTCGATGAAGCCGCGGCGGTCCTCCGGGGTGGCGTGCAGGACCTTGTCGAGCTGCCCCTGCCCGACGATGACGTGCATCTCGCGACCGAGGCCGGTGTCGCTCAGGAGCTCCTGCACGTCGAGCAGGCGGCAGTTCTCGCCGTTGATCGCGTACTCGCTGCCGCCGTTCCGGAAGAGCGTGCGGGAGATCGTCACCTCGGAGTACTCGATCGGCAGCAGACCATCGGTGTTGTCGATCGTGAGGAGGACCTGCGCGCGGCCGAGCGGCCCGCGCGTCGAGGTGCCGGCGAAGATGACGTCCTCCATCTTGCCGCCGCGGAGGGTCTTCGCGCCCTGCTCCCCCATCACCCAGGCGAGGGCGTCGACGACGTTCGACTTGCCCGAGCCGTTGGGCCCGACGATGCACGTGACGCCGGGCTCGAACGCGAACGTCGTCGGCTGCGCGAAGGACTTGAACCCCTTGATGGTCAGGCTCTTCAAGTACATGCGGTCTCCGGGCGTTCTGCTGCGCTGCTGCTGGCGGGCTGTGCTGCTGGCTGTGCTGCTGCGGGCAGGCTAACGCCTGCGGGCGCGGGGGCGTGGTTGGCACACGGGGCAGATGTGGCTCGACCGGTTCATGAAGGCCTCGCGGACGATCGTCGTGCCGCAGCGCGGGCACGGCTGCCCCTGCTGCCCGTAGACGTTGAGTCGCTGGGAGAAGTACCCGGACTGCCCGTTCACGTTGACGTACTGCGCGTCGAAGCTCGTGCCGCCGTCCTCGAGGGCCCGCCCGAGGACGCTCCGGACCTCGGTCAGGACCGAGCGGAGGTCCGCTCGGGTCAGGCGCTCCGCGGGTCGGTCGTAGTGGAGCTTCGCGGCCCACAGTGACTCGTCGGCGTAGATGTTGCCGATGCCGCTCACCACACCCTGGTCGAGGAGCACGCGCTTGATGCCGCTCCCGCGCTTCCGCGCCGCGGCGGTGAAGCGGTCGTCGTCGAACGCCGGGTCGAGCGGGTCGCGCGCGATGTGCGACACCTGGTGCGGGATGCTCCGGCGCCACGGCGCGTCCGGGTCCGTCTCGTCGACGTGCCCGGCGAAGCCCGCGGGAGCGCCGTCGACGGTCGGCACCATCGGGTCGAGCGCCATCGAGCCGAAGGTGCGCTGGTCGACGAACTCGAGCTGCACGGGGGCCTCGGGAGCCCCGTCGCGGTCGATGCCCGTCGGCTGCACGTCGATCAGGATGCGCCGGTGCTTCGCCGCGGGCCGGTCGCGACCGAGGAGGACCTGGCCGGACATGCCGAGGTGCGTGACGAGTGCCTCGGGGCGGTCGTCGTCGTGCTCGGGGCGCAGCGGGAACCAGAGGAACTTGCCGCGTCGGACGGCCGCGGCGATGGTCCGTCCGGTGAGGCGGTCCGCGAAGTCCTCCGCCGGCCCGTCGTGCCGGGTGAGGGCGCGGTCGTCGACGACGTCGACGTGGAGCACGCGAGCGCCGCTGACGGCGGGTTCGAGACCGGCGCGGACGACCTCGACCTCGGGGAGCTCGGGCACCGGTTACGCGGTCTCGGCGGAGCTGTCGGCGTCGATGCGCGGGGAGCCGTCGCGGCCGGAGAGCTTCGTCCACGCCTGGAGCGCGGCGGCCATCTCAGCGGCCTTCTTGCTCGACCCGGCGCCGGCGGAGACGTCCTCGCCCTGCAGCACCACGGTGGCGTGGAAGGTCTTGTCGTGGTCGGGGCCCTCTTCCGTGACCCGGTACGCGGGGTTGCCGAGCGCGAGCGTCGCGGCGAGCTCCTGCAGGCTCGTCTTCGGGTCCATGGCCGCGCCGAAGCGGTCCGGATCGACCAGGAGCGGCTCGACGAGGCGGAGCACGAGCTCGGTCGCCGGGTCGGGACCCGCCGAGAGGTAGGTCGCACCGATCACGGCCTCGACGGTGTCGGCGAGGATCGACGACTTGTCACGGCCGCCGGTCTGCTCCTCGCCCTTGCCGAGGCGGAGGTACTGGCCGAGACCGATCATGCGGGCGATCTCGGCGAGGGCCACCGTCGACACGAGGCTCGCACGGCGCTTGGCCAGCTCACCCTCGTCGAGGTCGGGGAACGACCGGAAGAGCTTCACCGTCACGGCCTGGCCGAGGATCGAGTCCCCGAGGAACTCGAGTCGCTCGTTGTGCCCGATGCCACCGTGCTCGTACGCGAACGAGCGGTGGGTCAGGGCGAGCTGGAGCAGTTCGAGGTCGATGTCGACCGCGAGCTGCTCACGCAGACGAACGACGTCCGGCCCCACGGGGCGGGACCCCGTGGCGCCGGACGTCGTGGTCATGCGTTCGGTCCGATCAGACGTCGGCGACCTTGCGGCCCTTGTACTCCATGTACAGCGGGGTGCCGGCCGAGTCCTCGACGACCTTCGCGCGGTGCGGGAGGCTGTAGGTGACCTTGCCGTTCTCGATCGTCTTCACGAGCTGGACCGGCGCGGCCTTCCACTGCGAACGACGGGCGTGCGTGTTGGCACGGGACTGCTTGCGCTTGGGAACGGCCATGGTGGTTCTCTTTCGGTTGGTCGGTGGTCAGTGGCGAGGGCGGTTCAGACCGACGTGCGGCCGTCGCCCTCGGGGCTCTGGTCAGGGGTGTTGCTGTCGTCGGTCGGCTGGAACCCGCTCAGGGCGGCCCAGCGCGGGTCCAGGACCTCGCGAGGGGTGTGGTCCTCGAGGTCAGCCAGACGCTCACCCGTCTCCGGGTCGAGGCCTGGGCAGTCCGGTCGGCAGACCGGCTGGAACGGCAGCGACAGCACCACCGCATCTCGAACGACCGGTTCGCAGTCCACGTGGTCATCGCGAACGAAGAAGTCGAAATCCTCCGAGACATCGTACGCGAAGAGCTCCGCGAAATCGACCTCGACGGGTTCGCTGATCTCGATCAGGCACCGGGAGCACTCCCCGAACGCCTCGGCCGACGCGTGTCCGGACACGAGGACACCCTCGTGCAGCCCTTCGAGTCGGACCTCGAGGTGCATCGGCGCGCCCTGACGGACGGAGATGACCCCGGCCCCCATCGCGTCCGGCACCTCGACGTCGAGCGAGTGCTCGCGCATCTCGCCCGGACGGTGCGCGAGGTCGCGCACGCGCAGGGCGTAGGGGCTGTTCACGGGGGAAGACACGATCGACAAGCCTAGCGGCATCCGGCCGGGACGTCGAGGTGGGCGCCCCGCGTGTCCCCGGCGGAGTACCCGGGTCAGCGTGCCGTGTGCTCCGCGAGCGCCCGCGCGACGACGTCGGGCACGTACGGCGTCACGTCGCCGCCGAGGGTCGCGACCTGCCGGATGAGCGAGCTCGACACGTGTGCCCGCGAGGCCTCGGGCAGCAGGAAGACCGTCTCGACGTCCGCGAGGTGCCGGTTCATGATCGCCATCGGGGTCTCGTACGCGACGTCCTCGCCCGAGCGGACACCCTTGACGAGGACCGTCGCCCCGACCTGCCGGCAGTAGTCGACCAGGAGTCCGGCGGTCCACTCGCCCACGCGCACGTTGTCCCGGACGCCGGTCTCGACGAGGGACTCCTCGATGAGCCGCACCCGCTCGGCGGCCTCGAACATCGCGGGCTTCTTGTCCGGGTTGTGCACCACGAGGACGTGGACCTCGTCGAAGAGTCCCGCAGCACGCCCGATCACGTCGAGGTGCCCGAGGGTCACGGGGTCGAAGGAGCCGGGGACGACCGCGATCTGCGCCATGCCAGCGACCCTACCGGGCACCCGACGACCGGCTCAGTTCTTGCCGAGGAAGGCCGCGTCGGACTCATCCAGACGTCGGGCGAGGGCTTCCCGGAGCGCCGGGTGCCCCGCGAGCTCCGGATCCGGCTCGAGGACGCGCTCGGCCTCGTCACGCGCGTCGACGATGAGGTCGGCGTGCTCGACGACGCGCAGCAGGTTGAGGGACGAACGACCGCCCGACTGCCGCTCCCCCAGCACGTCGCCCTCGCGTCGGAGTTCGAGGTCGACCCGCGCGAGCTCGAACCCGTCGTCGGAGGCCGCGACCGCGTCGACGCGCTCCCGGGACGGCGACTCGAGCTCGGCCGTGGTGACGAGGAGGCACACACCGGCGTACTGCCCGCGGCCGATGCGCCCGCGGAGCTGGTGCAGCTGCGACACCCCGAAGCGGTCGGCGTCGAGCACCGCCATCATCGACGCGTTCGGCACGTCGACCCCGACCTCGATGACGGTCGTCGCGACGAGGACGTCGATGCCGCCGGCGGCGAAGGTCGTCATGACGCGGTCCTTCTCGTCGGCGGTCATCCGCCCGTGCAGCACCTCGATCCGACGACCGTCGAGCACGGGCATCTGCCGCATCCGCTCCGCCGTCGCGAGGACCGTCGCCGGGGCGCGCTTCGGCGTGTCGTCGTCGACGGGAGCACCGGGCTCGGGTTCGCCGTCGTCCTCGGCGTGGACGTCGTCGATGGCCGGGCACACCACGAACGCCTGGCGTCCGGCGACGAGTTCCTCGGCCATGCGGGACCAGATGCGGGACTCCCACCCCGGGTGCTCGGCGAGCCCGACCGTGAAGGTCTCGACACCGGCCCGCCCCGAGGGCACGCCGGCGATGGTGGAGACGTCGAGGTCGCCGAACACCGTCATCGCGACCGTGCGCGGGATCGGCGTGGCCGTGAGGACCAGCACGTGCGGCGGCGTCTGGCCCTTGGTGCGCAGGGCCTCGCGCTGCTCGACGCCGAACCGGTGCTGCTCGTCGACCACCACGAGTCCGAGCTCGGCGAAGTCGACCCGGTCACCGAGGAGCGCGTGCGTCCCGACGACGAGCCGCGAGCTGCCGGACGCCGCCGCGAGGAGGGCGCGTCGACGCTCGTCGGTGGACTGCGACCCGGTCAGGATCACCGGGCGCAGCTCGGCCGCGAGGTCGGGCCCGAGGAACTTCACGATCGACCGCAGGTGCTGTGCGGCGAGGACCTCGGTCGGGGCGATGAGCGCCGACTGCCCACCGGACTCCGCCACCGTGAGCATCGCGCGGATCGCCACGAGGGTCTTGCCGGATCCGACCTCGCCCTGGACGAGCCGGTGCATCGGCCAGCTGCCGGCGAGGTCCGACGCGATCTCGGCGCCCACGGAGCGCTGGTCGTCCGTGAGCGTGAAGGGCAAGGAGGCGTCGAAGCGTTCGAGGATGCCGCCCGGCGACGCCGACCGCGGCGTCGAGGCCACGGCCCGAGCGGCGATCCGGCGCTGCACGAGGGCGGTCTGGAGCACGAACGCCTCGCGGTAGCGCAGGGCGTCCTGCGCGCGCTTGAAGTCGGCGACCTTCTCCGGCCGGTGCAGCAGTTCGAGCGCCCGCCGGTACGGCACGAGGTCGAGGCGCGCCCGCACGGACGCGGGGATCGGGTCGTCGAGGTCGGGCAGGGTGTCGAGCACCACCCCGATGGCCTTCGCGATCTGCCAGGACGACAGCGACGCGGTCGCCGGGTAGATCGGGATCGGCTGCCGAGACCACCGGATGGCCTCGTCCGAGCCGGGGTCGGCCAGCGAGCGCGGGTCGTCGCGGTCGAACAGCTCGTAGTCGGGGTGGGCGAGCTGCCGAGCACCCCGGTAGTCGCCGACCTTGCCGGCGAACACCCCGCGCGCACCGGGCACGAGGTCCTTCGTCCGCCACCCCTGGTTGAAGAACGTGAGCGTGAGGAGGCCCTTGCCGTCGCCGATCTTGGCCTCGAGGATGGACCCGCGACGGGCCCGCATCGTGCGCTCGCGGACGTCGACGACCTCGGCCACGATCGTCACGGACTCGCCGATCGCGAGCGAGTCGAGCGCGGTCAGCGCTCCGCGTTCGGCGTACCGGCGCGGTGCGTGCTCGAGGAGCTCCCCCACGGTGCGGTAGCCGAACGCCTTCTCGATCGCACTCGCGGTCCGACCCCCGAGCACGCTCGACAGCCGGGTGTCGAGCCCGCCGTCGGCAGACGGGGCGGGCGCGGCCGGGACAGCGTTCGGACCGGGGGTGACCACGCGACAACGCTACCCGGGACGACCGACGTGCACCGTGCCTCCAGGCCGGCCTGTGGAGAACGCAGGGGCGTCGCGCCGGGCCGCTACGGTGGCTGCATGACCCGCATCATCGCCGGCGCCGCCGGCTCCACGACGCTCCGGGTGCCGAAGACCGGCACCCGGCCGACGAGCGACCGCGTGCGCGAAGCACTGTTCTCGTCGCTCGAGTCGCGGGGCCTGGTCGACGACACGGCGGTGGCGGACCTCTACGCGGGCACGGGCGCGCTGGGGCTCGAAGCAGCGTCGCGTGGGGCGGTCGAGGTGGTGCTCGTCGACCGGGCGTCCGGTGCGGCGGCCGCGTGCAAGGAGAACGCGCGCGCTGTGCAGAAGCGGGTGCCCGGGGTGCGGATCGACGTGCACGCGCAACCCGCGCTCGGGTTCCTGCGACAGACCGTCCGGACCTTCGACCTCGTGTTCATCGATCCGCCGTACGAGGTCACCGAACACGAGATCGGCGAGGTGCTCGAGGCGCTGGTCCCGCGGCTCACCCGTGACGCGGTCGTCGTCGTGGAGCGCAGCAAGCGATCGCCCGAGCCGACGTGGCCCGCGGGGCTCGAGCCGTTCAGCAAGCGGAGCTACGGCGAGACCGTCGCGTGGGAGGCCGTGGTCGCCGCCGTCTGATCGCCACGTCCGCCCCGTGGTCGGCCTGGAGCACGGGTCGCCCGGTCGGCTCCGCTCGCCTCGGACGACGGGTCGCTCCAGGCGGTGACACGGACGGCCGTGCAGGTCGCGGCAGCGGCGCGTGCGGTCCGCGACGGTGCGCGTCGCGACCCGGCGTGGGTGTGGACGGGACTCCGGCGTGCGGTCCGGGCGGGACGGGCGCGGGGCCCGGGCATGACGGGCGCGTGGTCCGGGCGTGACGGGCGCGTGGTCCGGGCATGACGGGCGGGTGGTCCCGGCGTGACGGGCGCGGGGTCCGGGCGTGACGGGCGCGGGGTCCGGGCGTGACGGGCGCGTGGCTGTGCGCCGTCAGCCGGACGCACCGTCCCAGTCCGCGTATGGGTCCCAGCCGGTCGTCGCGACGGGCGCGCCGGCCGTGAGGACGTCGTGCGCTCCGCGTTCCCGCACGGTCCCGATGCGTCGGAAGCCCCCGGGCAGGACGGCCTCGGCGGGGAAGGTCGCGAGGAGTCCGTGGTCCTCGCCACCGTGCAGGGCGAGCGCATCGGGGACGGCCAGCGGATCGAGGTCGAGCGTCACCCGGCTCGCCCGTGCCAGCCGTCCGCCGTCGATCGCGAGTCCGTCCGAGAGGTCGAGCATCGCGGTGGCGCCGGACTCCGCCGCGAGCACGCCGTCACCGATCGGCGGGACCGGACGTCGCTGCCGCTCGACGTCCGGGTCCGAGTCGGCGCCGCTCGCGACCACCGCCGCACGAGAGGGCTCACCGGCGTCATCGACCCCGTCACGGAAGAGCCGTGCGAGTCCACGCCCGGCGCGTCCGAGCTCGCCGGACACCGCGACGACGTCGCCCGGCCGCGCGCCTGAGCGGAGCACCGGCGCGTGACCGCCGAGGTCGCCGAACGCGGTCACGGACACCGTGAACGTCGACGATGTCGAGAGGTCACCGCCCACGACACCACAGTCGGGGGCGAGGGCTTCGACCGCGAGGCGCACCCCGTCCGCGAACCGCTCGAGCACCGTCACCGGGGTGTCCTGCGGGGCCGCGAGCGCGATGACGAGCCCGGTCGGCGTCGCGCCCATCGCGGCGACGTCGGACAGGTTCGTCGCGGCGGCCTTCCAGCCGATGTCCTCCGGCGAGGACCACGCCCAGCGGAAGTCCGGACCGTGCACCATCATGTCGGTGGTCACGACGTAGCGGCCGTCGGGCGCAGCGAGGACCGCGCAGTCGTCGCCCGGGCCGACGAGGGGGTCGCCGACGGGAAGCCGGCGGACGATGCGGTCGAGGACGTCGAGTTCGCCGACCTCGCCCACGGTCGGTGCGGGCTGGTCCCGGTGCTGCGCGTCCACACGAGAACGGTAGCCTGGACGTCGATGGACACCGCGCGCCGCACCACCCGGACCACCGCGATCGTCGGTGTGGTGATCGCCCTCGCCGCGGGGCTCACCGGGTGCACGAACGCCGTCTCGATGACCGCGGCGCCCTCCGCGAACGCCGCCGCGTGCGCCGACGCCCAGGTCCGGCTGCCGAGCGTCGTCGGACAGGACGCGGCGCTGCGGAACACCGACGCCCAGTCGACCGCCGCGTGGGGCGACCCGGCCGTCGCGATCTACCACTGCGGGGTGGCCGTCCCGACCGTGTCCGACCTGCCGTGCTTCTCGAAGGGGTCCGTCGACTGGATCCGGGACGACCGTGGTGCGCAGGTCGTGTACACCACGTTCGGCCGGTCGCCGGCGGTGCAGGTCGTGATCGAGTCCTCGAAGGCGACCGACCAGGTCCTGCAGGACATCGGCACCGCGGTGTCGACGCTGCCGAAGGACGGTCACCGCTGCCTCGATCCCTCCGAGGTCAACGGCTGAGCGCTCCGCGGGCGCACGCCCGCGTGCGGCCCACGTGCGACTCGTCTGCGAAAGCGACAGGTACGCCGTGTCGCTTTCGCGAAAGCGACAGATCGCTGCTGGGGACGTGCGGCAGAGTGTCGCTCTCGCGGAAGCGACAGCGCAGACCGACCGCCAGCCGAGCCCACCCCGGCCCTCAGCGGACGGCGGCGCGGCCCAGCTCGATGAGCTCGGTGACGAGCTCGCCGTAGGAGACGCCCGTGGCCGCCCAGCAGCGCGGGTACATCGACAGCGGCGTGAACCCCGGCATCGTGTTCACCTCGTTGACCACGAAGCCGTCGTCGGTGAGGAAGCAGTCGACACGGGCGAGTCCGGCTCCCCCGATCGCCTCGAACGCGCGGGCACCGATGGACCGGATCTCGTCGGTCTGCGACCCGGTGACCGGGGCCGGGCAGAGCAGGGACTCGTCGCCGCCGAGGTACTTCGACTCGAAGTCGTAGAAGCCGTCCTCCGCCACGACGATCTCGCCCGGGAGGCTCGTGCGCGGCACACCGTCGCGGCCCTCGAGCACGGCGACCTCGACCTCGCGGCCGATCACCCGCGGCTCCACGATCACCTTCGAGTCGTGCTCGAACGCGAGGTCCATCGCGGCACCGAGCTGCGACGGCTCGTCCACGCGCGAGACGCCCATGCTCGACCCGGCCCGGGCGGGCTTCACGAACACCGGGAAGCCGTGCGCGGCGACCGACTCGGCGACGTCCACGGGATCCGTGGCCCACTGCCGTCGGAGCACGGTCGTCCACGGTGCGACACGGAGTCCGGCGTGCTCGAGCACGGCCTTCGCGACGTGCTTGTCCATCGCCAGGGCGCTCGCGAGGACACCGTCGCCGACGTACGGCAGGCCGGCGATCTCGAGCAGGCCCTGGATCGTGCCGTCCTCGCCGAAGGGGCCGTGCAGGATCGGGAACACCACGTCGACGTCGGGCACCGTCGTGATCGTGCCGTCGGCGTGCGAGACGACGAGGTCGCGCGTCGCCGGCGAGGTCGGGAACGCCACGCGCGTGCCGTTGTCGAGGACCTCGGGCAGGTGGCGGTCGTGGATCGCCCACCGCGCTGGGTCGTCGACCTGCAGGGTGAACGCGCCGTCCTTCGTGATCCCGATCGGCACGATGTCGTACGCATCGCGGTCGACGACGTCCATGATCCCGCCGGCGGTCACACAGCTGATCGCGTGCTCGCTGGAACGGCCGCCGAACAGCACGGCGACGGTGGTCTTGGCCATGGAGGACCCCTTGTGTGGTCGCGGACCCGTCACTCGCCCTGGGGCTCGTCGGTCTCGGTGAGGTGCGGCGCGATGTTGCGCGGGTCGAGCCTACCGGCGAGGACCTCGCCCACCTGGCTGACGATGGGCATGTCGACGCCGTTCGTCCGCGCCAGTTCGAGGATCGGCGCGACCGATGCGAGTCCCTCGGCGGTCTGGTTCATCTGCCGGACGACCTCGTCGAATCGGTAGCCCTGACCGAGCAGGCGACCGGCGGTGTTGTTGCGCGACAGTGGCGACTGGCAGGTGGCGATGAGGTCACCGAGTCCCGCCAGGCCGGACAGCGTCGAGGCCTGGGCGCCGAGCGACACCGCGAAGTCGGTCATCTCGGCGAGGCCGCGGGTGATGATCGACGCCTTCGTGTTCTCGCCGTAGCCGACGCCGTCCACGATGCCGATCGCCACCGCGATGAGGTTCTTCAGCACGCCGCCGAACTCGGTGCCGATCACGTCGGTGTTGATGAACGACCGGAAGTACGGGTTCGTGGCGACGGCGGCGACCGCGGTGGCGGTGTCGAGCGACGACGACGACACGACGGCCGCGGTCGGCTGCCGTCGGGCGATCTCGAGCGCGAGGTTCGGTCCGCTGGCGACGGCGATGCGGTCCCGGTCGATCCCGAGGCCCTCGTGCAGGACCTCGCTCATCCGCAGGCCCGTGGCCTTCTCGACACCCTTCATGAGGCTGACGACGGGGACGCCCTCGGGCAGGAGCGGCGCGATGGCGGCGAGGTTCGACCGCAGCGACTGGGACGGGACGGACACGTAGACCTGCTGGGCACCGTCGAGCACGGCGGACAGCGACGTCGACGCGGTGAGCGTGCGCGGGAGGTTGATGCCGGGCAGGTACTCCGAGTTCCGCTTCGTCTCGGTGATCTCGCGCGCCACCTCCGGGCGACGAGCCCAGACGACGGTGTCGGCGCCGCCCTCGGCGAGCACCTTGGCGAACGTGGTCCCCCAGCTGCCGGCACCGATCACGGCGACGCGCGGCTTGTCGGTCGTCTGCATCACCACCCGGATGGCGGCGGTGTCGACGGCGCCCGGCGCGGCGACGACGGGGTCCGGGTGGTCCTCGTGCGGGCGGAGGCCCGGTCCCTGGTCACTCAAACCTGCCGGTCTCCTTCTGGTTGTTCGCGGCCGGGTCCCAGCGGGTCGCCGGGGCCTGCTCGCCGCGGAGTTCCTCGAGCAGCTCGGTGATGCGCTGCATGACGATCGCGGTCGCCTCGACGAGCATCTGCTGGTCGATCGGTCGGCCGCGGTAGGCCGAGAGGTCGACCTCGTCGCCGACGATCACGTCGACCCGGGTCGGCGGGAACAGCTTCAGCTTCTTGCCGTAGCGCGCCATGATCCCCTGCGTGCCCCAGTGGGCCATGGGGATGAGCGGCACGTCGTTCTCGAGCGCGATCCGGACGGCGCCGGTCTTGCCGCGCATCGGCCACAGGTCGGGGTCACGTGTCAACGTGCCCTCGGGGTAGACGATGATGGCGCCGCCCTGCTCGATGACGGACTTGCCGCCGCCGAGCGGGTCACTGAGCCGGGTCCGACCGGAGCGCTCGACCGGGATCTGCCCCATGCCGGCCATGAGCTTGCCGAACACGGGGACCTTGAAGAGCGACGCCTTCGCGAGGAAGCGCGGCGCGCGGCGGGAGAGCCACACGGCCGTCCCCACCACGAGCGGGTCGATGTTGGTGAAGTGGTTCGGGGCGAGCACGAACGCGCCGCCCTCGGGCAGACGCTTCGGCCCGTGCCAGTGGTAGCGCGCGGAGAACCGGAACACCGGGATCACGACCGAGGCGGTGATGCGGAACGCGGTGTTCAGCTCACCGCGTCGCCACCGGCGCCCGGGCGTGGGCAAACCCGTCGTGACCTGCGAGGCGGAGCCGCGCCGCGCCTCCAGGCCGTCACCTGAAGCAGCCACGACGCTCAGCCGGCGAAGTCGAAGTCGGCGCCGAGCTTGCGGAGCTTCGGGATGAAGTGCTCGTAGCCCCGGCTGATGATGCCGACGTTCGAGATGCGCGACTCACCCTCGGCGGTCAGCGCCGCGATGAGGTGGCTGAAGCCACCGCGGAGGTCCGGCACGCGGACGTCCGCGGCGTGGAGCGTGGTCGGGCCGGTGATGACCGCGGCCTGCTCGAACGGCCGACGGGCGACACGGCGGTCGTGACCCGGCAGCCCCTCCTTGTGGACGACGATGTCGGCGCCCATCTCGTTCAGGGCGTCGGTGAAGCCGAAGCGGTTCTCGTACACGGTCTCGTGCACGATGCTCTGGCCGTCCGCCTGGGTCAGTGCGACGATGAGCGGCTGCTGCCAGTCGGTCATGAACCCGGGGTGCACGTCCGTCTCGACGACCACGGGACGGAGGGTCTCGCGCTCGCGGTAGAAGCGGATCCCGTCCTCCTGGATGTCGAACCCACCGCCGACCTTGCGGAAGACGTTGAGGAACGTCATGAGCTCCTGCTGCTTCGCGCCCTCGACGAAGATGTCGCCGTTGGTCGCGAGGGCGGCCGAGGCCCAGCTCGCGGCCTCGTTGCGGTCGTTGATCGCGCGGTGCGTGTAGCCGCGGAGCGACTCGACGCCCTCGATGAAGATCGTGCGGTTCGGCTCGACGGTGACGATCGCGCCCATCTTCTGCAGGATCGCGATGAGGTCCATGATCTCGGGCTCGATCGCGGCGTTGCGGAGCTCGGTGACGCCGGAGGCGAGCACGGACGAGAGCAGCACCTGCTCGGTCGCGCCCACGCTCGGGTACGGCAGCTCGATCTCCGCACCCTTCAGGCCGTCCGGCGCCGTCAGGTGGATGCCGTTGACCTGCTTGTCGACGACGGCGCCCATCGCACGGAGGGCGTCGAGGTGGAAGTCGATCGGGCGGTCACCGATGCGGCAGCCGCCGAGGTCGGGGATGAACGCCTCGCCGAGCTTGTGCAGCAGCGGACCGCAGAACAGGATCGGGATGCGGCTCGACCCGGCGTGCGCGTCGATCTCGGCGAAGTGCGCCGACTCGACGTTCGACGGGTCGAGGATGAGCTCGCCTCGTGCAGGATCCGTGATGCGCACGCCGTGGACCTCGAGCAGGCCGCGGACGACCTTGACGTCGGAGATGTCCGGGACGTCCCTGAGGATCGACGGGGTGTCGCCCAGGAGTGCCGCCACCATCGCCTTCGTCGCGAGGTTCTTGGCCCCGCGGACCTCGATGCGTCCCACGAGCGGCTTGCCGCCCCGGATGACGATCTCGTCCGACTTGAGCCCCACGCGAGCCCCTGCGGCTGCGGCGTCCTGTACGAGAGAGTTCACTACTTCACCGGCAATGTCTTCGGCCGCCAACGGGAGCGGCGGGATTCGAACTCCGTGATCGCGGTCTCGTCACGGAGGGTGAGCCCGATGTCGTCGAGCCCTTCCATCAACCGCCAACGAGTGTAAGCGTCGATCTCGAAGGGCACGTCCACATCGCCCAGCGACACGCGCTGCGACACCAGGTCGACCGTGGCGGACACCCCGGGGTTCCGCTCGATCTCGGCCCAGAGCGCCTCGACTTCCGATTCGGTCACGATCGCCGTGACGAGTCCCTGCTTGCCCGCGTTCCCCTTGAAGATGTCCGCGAACCGAGAGGACACGACGACCTGGAACCCGAAGTCGCGGAGCGCCCAGACGGCGTGCTCGCGCGACGATCCGGTGCCGAAGTCGGGCCCGGCGACGAGCACCCGCGCGCCCTGGTACTCGGGCTGGTTCAGCACGAAGTCGGGGTCCTGCCGCCACCCGGCGAACAGGGCGTCCTCGAAGCCGGTCTTCGTGACGCGCTTGAGGTAGACCGCGGGGATGATCTGGTCGGTGTCGACGTTCGAGCGCTTGAGCGGCGCGGCGATCCCGGTGACGGTGGTGATCTTGTCCATCAGAAGGTCCCCTCGGTGGCGGTGGTCTCGGTGTCGGTGACGGACGCCAGGGCGTCGTCGGTCTCGAGGTCCCACGGGCTCGACAGCGTCCCTCGGACGGCAGTCGCCGCGGCGACGAGCGGCGACACGAGGTGCGTCCGTCCGCCCTTGCCCTGCCGGCCCTCGAAGTTGCGGTTGGAGGTGGAGGCGCAGCGCTCCCCCGGCGCGAGCTGGTCGGGGTTCATGCCGAGGCACATCGAGCATCCGGCGAACCGCCACTCGGCACCGAAGTCGGTGAAGACCCGGTCGAGCCCCTCGGCCTCCGCCTCGAGCCGCACCCGGGCAGACCCGGGCACGACCATCACCCGCACCCCGGGAGCCTTCGTGCGGCCCTTGATGATCGACGCGAAGGCTCGGAGGTCCTCGATGCGCGAGTTCGTGCACGACCCCATGAACACCGCGTCGACGGCGATGTCCTTCATGGGCGTGCCGGCGGCGAGGTCCATGTACTCCAGCGCACGCGACGCGGCCGCCTGGTCGTTCGGGTCGCTGTAGTCCGACGGCGACGGCACGTTCTCGGACAGCGAGACGCCCTGGCCGGGGTTGGTGCCCCAGGTCACGAAGGGCTCGAGCTCGTCGGCGTCGATGAACACCTCGGCGTCGAAGACCGCGTCGTCGTCGGTCGCCAGGGTCTCCCAGTACGCGACCGCGTCGTCCCAGTCCTGACCGGTCGGCGCGTGGTCACGGCCCTGGACGTAGTCGTAGGTGGTCTGGTCGGGCGCGACCATGCCCGCGCGGGCGCCGGCCTCGATCGACATGTTGCAGATCGTCATGCGGCCCTCCATCGAGAGCGCGCGGATCGCGGAGCCGCGGTACTCGAGCACGTAGCCCTGCCCGCCGCCGGTGCCGATCTTCGCGATCACGGCGAGGATGATGTCCTTCGCCGTGACCCCCGGACGCAGCGTGCCCTCGACCGTGATCGCCATCGTCTTGAACGGCTTGAGCGGCAGCGTCTGCGTGGCGAGGACGTGCTCGACCTCGGACGTGCCGATGCCGAACGCCATCGCCCCGAACGCGCCGTGCGTGCTCGTGTGCGAGTCGCCGCACACGACCGTTATGCCCGGCATGGTCAGGCCGAGCTGCGGGCCGACCACGTGGACGATCCCCTGCTCCTTGTCGCCCAGCGAGTGCAGGCGGACCCCGAACTCCGCGCAGTTGCGGCGGAGCGTCTCGATCTGCGTGCGGCTCGTCGGGTCGGCGATGGGCCGGTCGATCGCGAGGGTCGGGGTGTTGTGGTCCTCGGTCGCGATCGTGAGGTCGAGGCGGCGCACCGGGCGGCCGGCCTGCCGCAGGCCGTCGAACGCCTGCGGGCTCGTGACCTCGTGCACGAGGTGGAGGTCGATGTAGAGGAGGTCCGGCTTGCCGTCCTCGCCCTTGACCACGACGTGGTCGTCCCACACCTTCTCGGCGAGCGTCTTTCCCATCGGCTCGGCCCTTCCTCGTTGACGTCGGTACGCCGCTGTCGCGGCTCGGTCCGGTGAGTCTAGCAGGTTGGTATACCAACGGGTGCCAGTGCGGTCCGGAGGCCCGTGACGGGGCCCGCCACGGGCCTCCAGGCCGGCGATCAGCACTGCCTGGAGGCCCGGTGCGGGTCGGCGACACCCGTCGCGGTGGGAAGATGGTCGCGACATGACGACAGCTGCGCACTCGACCCGGACCGTGAACCTCGAGGGCGCAGCACGCGCCGCGATCGCCGGCGGCGCGCCGCTCGCCCTGCTCATCGCGCTCGGGATGCCCGGGTACGCGGCCTTCGCGATGTTCGCCGGGTTCACCGCGATCTTCGGCGCGACCGAGCCCTACCGGCAGCGCGCGGTGACCACCGGCGTCGCGGGTACGCTGCAGACGGTGTGCATGCTCGCGGGCGTCGGTGTCGCGCTGCTCGGGCACCCGCTCTGGTTGCAGGCGGTCGGACTCGTGGTCGTGCTCGTCGTGGCCGTGTGCACGCTCACCGCGCTCCGCACGATCCCCGCGCAGCCGATCTTCCCCGTGTTCGCGTTCGTGGTGTCCGCGCTCGTTCCCCTGCGGCCGTCCGACGTGCCGACGGTGCTGGTGATCATCGTCGGCTCGGTCGCGTGGGCGTGGCTCGTGGCGATGTCCGGTGCGGTGCTCCGCCGGGTGTTCCACCCGCGTGCGCCGCACCGGTTCCGCCCGCTCGCGCCGCGGAAGCACCGCACGCTCGACGTCCTCCGGACCCCGGCGCTCCGCGAGACGGTCGCGCTCAACGTCGTCGGGTCGCTCGTCGCTGGTGGCATCGCCGAGACGATCCCCGGGCTCGGGCACCCGTACTGGGCGGTCATCGCGGTCGTGTCGACGCTCCCGGCGCTCCGGCAGCGGCACACCCTCCGTCGGGCGTGGCAGCGAGTGATCGGGACCGTCGGCGGCACGGTGATCGCGGTCGGGATCCTGTTGCTCGAGCCGAGCGTGTGGTGGATCGTGGTGATCGCCGTCGTCGGTCAGTTCTTCGCCGAGATCTTCGTCGCGCGGCGGTACGCCGTCACACTGCTGTTCCTGACGCCGCTCGCCCTCGCGGTGTCGTGGTTGAGCCTGCCCGAGGCACCACAGTTCCTCGCGCTCGACCGCATCGCCCAGACCGTGCTCGGGGCGCTCGTGAGCGTGGCGCTGCTCTTCGTGGGGCGGCGGGTCGAGCGTCGGCGGGGCCGTCCGCTCGGCGCGACGAGCGCGATCCCGACCGTCTGACCCGGAAGCGCGTGGTGTGCGGCGCCGCCGCGGCCGCGGGGGCGGGGCGGGGGCGTCGCACCGTGCGAGGCGCTCAGCCCCGCGCCGGACGGTGCGAGGC
>NZ_JBPUGH010000051.1:0-19754 GCF_051548005.1 Curtobacterium flaccumfaciens
CGTGGCGGCGCCGCCACGGGCCTCCCGGCCGCCATCGGGTTCAGTCGACGGCACCGGGTCGCGACCGACCTGCCCGCTCCTGCCGTCAGGAAGGTGCGGTCGAGCCCGACCTGTCGCCCCTGACGTCGCGCGGTGCGCGCGGTCGCGGCCGTCCCGGCCGGCGCCTCGCTCCGCCTCGCCGCGCGCGCCGTCAGGACACGTGGACGCTCGGCCTGCGGTGGACGTCCGGCTCGGCCTCGCGCAGCACCTCGCGGGTCACCGGTGCGACGTCCCCGACGCCCGTGAACACGAACCGCAGCGCGTTCTGGATCGGGCTGCCCTCGTTCCACTCGAAGTAGATGCTCGGGACGACACCAGCGAGGTCGCGGATCGCGAGCAGCGTCGACGCGATGGTGTTCGGCACGTTGCCCGACCGCACGCGGAGGACACGGTGTCCGTGCACGACGTGCCCCTCGACCACGAGGTCCTCCTCGAAGTCGGAGGAGTCAGCCGGCAGGACCTCGAGGAACATCGTCGGGACGCGCGCGGGGATGCCCGAGTCGCGACGCTCCTCCCGACCCTTCGACCGGTACGCCTCGGCCGTGCCCGCACCCGGCTCGTTGGCGATGATGCAGACCGAACTGAACTGGTCGGCGTCGGCCTCGACGAACTGCCGGGCCACCGCGTCGAGCTCGATCGACGAGGCCCGGAGCTCGAAGGACCGGCGCACCCGGGAGACCAGCGAGACGACCACGATCGCGATGATGAACACCGCGGCGATGCGCACGCCGTCCGGCCGCTCGATGACGTTCGCGACCGTCGTGTAGACGAACACGACGGTGATGATCCCGAACCCGATCGTCCGCTTCTTCTGCCCCTTGCGCCGCGCCGAGAGCGTCACGGCGACCGCGGCACTCGTGATCAGGACGAGCACCCCGGTCGCGTACGCACCGCCCTGCGCGTCGACGTTCGCTTGGAACAGGATCGTGATCGCGAAGGCGATGAGCGTGAAGATGACGACGAGCGGACGGGTGGCACGTGCCCACTGCGGTGCCATGCCGTAGCGGGGCAGGAACCGCGGGACGAGGTTGAGCAGCCCGGCCATCGCGCTCGCGCCGGCGAACCAGAGGATCGCGACGGTCGAGAAGTCGTAGACCGACCCGAAGACGCCGCCGAGGTACTCGTGCGCGAGGTACGCGAGGGCCCGGCCGTTCGCCTGTCCGCCGGGCTGGAACTCACGCTGCGGGATGAGGAACGTCGTCACGATCGACGACGTGATGAGGAAGCTGCTCATGATGATCGCCGCCGTGGTGAGCAGTCGCTTCGTCCCACGGATGCGTCCCTCGGGACGGGGCGAGCCCACATCGGACGCGTCACCGCGGACCTGTGGCATGACCGCGACACCCGTCTCGAAGCCGGACAGGCCGAGCGCGAGCTTCGGGAAGACCACCAGCGCGATGCCGATCATGACGAGGGGGTCGCTGTGCTGCGCGGTCAGGCCGCTCCACCAGTCGCTCGCCACCATCGGGTTCTCGAACACGTGCGCGAGTGCCACCACGACGACGACCGCGTTGAGTGCGAGGTAGACCGCGACGAGCCCGACGGCGATGCCGATCGCCTCCTTGAAGCCGCGGAGGAACACCACCCCGAGCAGGAGCAGGAGCGCCAGGGTCAGCGGCACCGGGATCTCGGTGAACCAGTGCGGGGTGAAGGGGTTCTCGGCGATGTGCGCCGTGGCGTCCGCGGCCGACAGCGTCATCGTGATCATGAAGTCCGTGACGGCGAACCCGAGCAGGACGAGCACGAAGAGCTTGCCGGCCCACCACGGCAGGAGCTTCTCGAGCATCATGATCGACCCGGCGCCCTTGAAGCTGTCCTGCGCGACCCGGCGGTAGACCGGCAGGGCGCCGAACAGCGTCACGAGGACGAGCACGATCGTCGCGATGGGCGACAGCAGCCCGGCCGCGAGCGCCGCGATCGCCGGCTGGTAGCCCAACGTGGAGAAGTAGTCGACGCCCGTCAGGCACATGACGCGCCACCACGAGTGGGTCTTCTCGACCTCAACCTGGTGCGGGCCCTGGTGCGAAGCACCCCGGTCGGTGCCCTCGAGCATCCAGCGCTTCAGACGGGATCGACGCTCGGGCAGGCGTCGGGGTTCGGTCGCGGTCACTGGATGATGCTAAGCGTTCGTGCGACGCTCGGCGCCCACTCGGTCACGCTGCTCACTTCGCGCTGATCCGCGTGTACTTGTTCACCGCCCACGGGACGAACACGACGAGCATCGCCGCGATGCCGATCAGGACGGTGACGACGGGGTGCTGCATGGTCCAGATGTCCGGCACCGGCGCGGATCCGACGTTGCCGAAGAGCTCCCGGGCGGCCTGGACGAGGGACGACACCGGGTTCCACTCCGCGAACACCCGCAGCACGAGCGGCAACGTGTCGCTCGGCACGAAGGCGTTCGAGATGAACGTCAGCGGGAACAGGATCATGAACGAGGCGTTGTTGATCACCTCCGGCGTCTTGACGCTCATCCCGAGCAGCGCCATCACCCAGCTGAACGCGTAGCTGAAGAGCAGGAGCAACGCGACGCCGGCGACGAACTCGAGCGGCGAGGAGTTCACCCGCCAGCCGACCGCGAGCCCCGTCAGCATCATGATGACCATCGAGATCCCGTTGAGGACGAGGTCGGAGTTCGTGCGCCCGATCAGCACCGCGGACGATGACATGGGCAGCGTCCGGAAGCGGTCGATCAGCCCCTCCTTGAGGTCCTGCGCCATCGCGGACCCCGAGAACGTGGCCCCGAACACGACGGTCTGCGCGAAGATGCCCGCCATGAGGAACTGCGTGTAGTCGGTCCCCTCGACCGCGATCGCACCGCCGTAGACCTGACTGAAGAGCAGCACGAACATGATCGGCTGCAGGACCGCGAACACGAGCATGTCCGGCGAGCGCTTGATCTTCGTGAGGTTCCGCCTCGTGACGGTCCAGCCGTCCTCGAACCAGACGGCGACCGGCGAGGTGACGGCGACGGGGAGCGCCCGACCCGGCGCCGTGACGGTGGCGGTCATCGCGCCGACTCCTTCTGCTTCTGCTTCTGCTTCTGCTTCGTGCGCCCGGGTCCCGTGGCGGTGTCGTCGGGTTCGTCCTCGGTCGCGGCGTGGCCGGTGAGGCGGAGGAACACGTCGTCGAGCGTGGGACGGCGCATCCCGGCGTCGTGGAGGTCGATCCCCGCCTCGCCGAGGTCGGCGAGGACCCGTTGGAGCGCGCTCGGGCCGGCGTCGACGGCGATCGCGAAGGTTCGTCCGTCGCCGGAGACCTCGACGTCCCCGACGCCGTACCGACGGAGTGCGGTGGTCGCGGCGTCGCCGTCCGCCGCGTCGACCAGGGTCACGACCACCCGGTGCCCGCCGACCTGGGCCTTCAGCTGGTCGGCGGTGCCCTCGGCGATCACGGTGCCGCCGTCGATCACGGCGATGTCGTCGGCGAGCCGGTCGGCCTCTTCCAGGTACTGCGTGGTCAGGAGCACCGTGGCGCCGTCGGCGACGAGGCCCTCGATGATGTCCCACAGGGCGAGCCGGCTCCGGGGGTCGAGTCCGGTGGTGGGCTCGTCGAGGAACAGCACGCGCGGGTTCATCACGAGGGCGCCCGCGAGGTCGATGCGCCGACGCATGCCGCCCGAGAAGCCCTTGACGGGCCGGTCACCGGCCTCGGACAGGTCGAACACGTCGATGAGCTGCCGCGCCCGCTCGCGCGCGGTCCGTCGACCGAGGTGGTAGAGCCGGCCGATCATCTCGAGGTTCTCGAACCCGGTGAGGTTCTCGTCGACCGCGGCGTACTGCCCGGAGACCCCGATGGACCGCCTGGTGGCCTGCGGATCGCGCACGACGTCCACCCCGTCGATCGTCGCGGTACCGCTGTCGGGGGTGATGAGCGTCGTCAGCACCTTGACCGTGGTGGTCTTGCCCGCGCCGTTCGGCCCGAGCAGCGCCTTGACCGTGCCCTGCGGGACGGAGAGGTCGAGCCCCGCCAGTGCGTGCACGGGGCCCGACCCCGACCGGTAGGTCTTGGTCAGTCCGCTTGCTTCGATGATCGCCATGTCGCTCCTCGGTCGAGCATGGAGAATACCAGTGTTTCAGCGGGTGACCGGACACATGTGGACGATCGTTGCCGGTCGTTCCGCACGCTCAGACGTCGAAGTCACCACCGAAGTCGCCACCGAAGTCGCCGCCCCAGTCGGAGCCGCCGTCGGCAGACGCTTCGTCGTACCCGCCACCAGTGTCCCCCGAACCGCCGTCATCCGCAGCGTCGGTACCGCCGTCGAACGATCCGGGGTCGGGCAGGAACGCGCTCATGATCGCCGAACCGATGACGTAGCCCGCCACCGTGCCGAGGATCGACGCACCGACCATGCGGCCGAACGACGGCGCCTGGCGTCCGCCGAACGCGCCGCCGGCGCCGCCGCCCATGCCGCCGAGCGAGCGCTCCATGAACCCGGGCTGCCGGATCTCGGACCGCGTCGCGGCCTGGGCGAGGGAGCGCGGGTCGTCGCCGCGCGGGGCCTCGCCGGCGGGGGCGCTGCGGGTGAACTCGTCGTAGACCATGCGCCGCTGCTCGGGGGTCAGGGTCGCGAAGGCCTCGGCGTGCACCTCCTCGATGCGCTCCGGCGGCGCGGTGCGGAGCAGGTAGCGGTAGCGCTCGACGGCGCGTTCGTCCTCCGCCGACCCGGCTTGCTGCGCCGAACCACCGGCGGGGCCGTCAGCCGGTGCGCCGGGGCCCCACTGCGGCGCTCCGGCCGGCACCTGGTACGACTGCTGTCCGTACCGGTACCCCTGCTGCTGCTGCTGCGGCTGCTGGGGCTGCCCCCACTGGTTCTGGTCCTGCGGCGGGCGCTCGGGGCGGCCGAGCAGTCGATCGAGGAAACCCATGGTCCGTGCTCCTTCGGGAGGTCGGTGCGGTGCTGGGATGCCGAGCCTACGAGCGTCGAGCGGCTGCACCCTGTACGGCGACTCAGAGAACGCCGAGCGCCGCGGTCCACGCCGCGTGCAACTCGTCGGCGGCACCCGGGTGGGCGACGAGGAACGGGTCGCCGAGCGGCGGGAAGCCGTCGACGGGTCCGTTGCGCGTGAGCACCACGCCGCCGGCCTCGTGCACGAGCAGCACCGCAGCACCGTGGTCCACCGGGTCGAACGCGGACACGCAGCCGCCGATCCCGCGCCCCGCCGCCACCTGCGCGATCGTGAGGGTGCCGGACCCCTGGACGCGGAGGGTGCAGGACCGGTCGGCGAGCGCGTCGAGGAACGCGCCGAAGCCCGGCCAGGGACGGTGCCCGTCGAGCTCGGTGCCGACGACGGCCCCCGCGAGCGGCCGCGGATCGTCGTCCAGGCGGAGGGGCCGGTCACGCAGGACGGCCCCGCGCCCACGTCGAGCCTCGAGGACTTCGCCACGCCACGGGTCCGCCACGACCCCGACGACCGGCTGGCCGCCGCGGGTGAGGCAGAGCGACATCGACGTCCACGGGACGCCGTTCGCCAGGTTGGTGGTGCCGTCGACGGGGTCGAGGTACCAGCGGTGCCGGTCGCCCGGTGCTTCGCCGTACTCCTCGCCCGTGAAGCCGTGCGTCGGGAAGGCCGCACGCACCCGACCGCGGACGTGCTGCTCGACCAGGCGGTCCACGTCGGTGACGAGGTCGGCGGCGTGGGCCTTCGTCGACACCGACCCGACGGGGTGTTCGCGCGTGAACGCGATCACCTCGTGCGCGATGCGGTGCGCGAGGGCCTGGGCGCGCGATGCCACCTCGGCTTCGGTGGGCTCACGATCGGGCTCCGGCCAGCCGTCCCGCTCCGCGGCCGCGAACGCGCCGCGCAGCACGGCGAGGTCGTTCGTGGTCACCGAGTCCGCACCGAGCCGGGCTGCCCACAGGGCCAGGCCGGCGTCGTCGACGGTCCACACCGACACCTGCAGTCCGAGGTCGTGGGCGGCACGGACGGTCGCCGGCGTGAGGAAGGCCACGTCGAGGTTCAGCGTGCTCGGGGCGAGCGACTCGAGGTCGGCGGCGGTCGGCGGCTCGAGGGACTCCCAGGCCAGCCAGACGTCGGCGTCGGGCAGCACCGTCCGGACCGCGGTCATCGCCGCCGGCGCACCGCACCAGGCCACGGCCGTCGACGCGGTGGACGTCGCCACGGTCTGCGCCGCGACGACGGCGTCGACCGGGTCGGTGAGGTCGACGAGCACGGTCGACCGGCAGCCGTCGAGCCGCTCCAGGACGGCGTCGAGCCGCGGGATGCGGTCGAGCCCGTTGCCGAGCCGGGCGACCTCGCACCAGGGCACCTCGTCCACACGGCGGGCGTCCCCCCACATCCGCCCGAGGGTCTCGTCGTGCAGCAGGACCGCGACGCCGTCCGACGTGCGCCGGACGTCGACCTCGATGACCTCCGCGCCGAGCGCCTCGGCGACCGCGACGGCGGGCATCGTGTTCTCGCGCCGGACCCGCGGCGCACCGCGGTGGGCGACCAGACGGGGCGGGACCGCACCGTGCCTCCCGGCCGGGTGGGACGCGACCGCCCGCGCGATCGCGACCTCCGCGCTCACCGTGCGCCCCCGACCAGCACGCCGTCGCGGTGGACGAGTACGTCACCGAGACGGACACCCACCTCGGAACCGACCGCCGGTGGGGGGCCGCTGACGTAGGCACGCAGCTCATCGTCGTCGGCACGGAGCACGACCTCGGTGAAGTGCCCCCTGACGAGCACCCGCGACACGGTCGCCGTGAGGGGCGAGTCGTCGCACAGCACCACCTGCTCCGGTCGGACGAGCACGGAGTCACCGGGGCGGTGGTCGACCCCGATCGCGAACCGCCCGCGGACCGGACTCGTCGACCCGATGAACGAGGCGACGAACTCGGTCGCGGGACGGGCGTACAGCTCCCCCGGTGTGGCGATCTGCTCGATCCGCCCGTCGTGCATCACGGCGATGCGGTCCGAGACGCTGAGCGCCTCGTCCTGGTCGTGCGTCACGATCACCGTGGTGATGCCGAGGCGCTGCTGGATGCGCCGGATCTCGTCGCGGACGCTCACCCTGAGCTTCGCGTCGAGGTTCGACAGCGGTTCGTCGAGGAGCAGGACATCGGGCTCCTGGACGACGGCGCGGGCCAGGGCGACCCGCTGCTGCTCGCCACCGGAGATCGCGGTCGGCTTCGACGACGCGTGGTGGGTGAGCCCGACGAGCTCGAGCGCCGCTCGGATGCGTTCGGCCGTCTGCTGCTTCGGCACGCGGCGGGTGCGGAGCGGGAAGGCGACGTTCTGCGTCACCGTCATGTGCGGCCAGAGCGCGTAGTTCTGGAACACCATGGCGCTCGGCCGATGCTCCGGACCGGCGTCCGTCACGTCCCGGCCGCCCATCGAGACGCTGCCGCCGTCGACGGGCAGGAACCCGGCGACCATCCGCAGTGTCGTCGTCTTGCCGCACCCCGAGGGGCCGAGCAGGGAGACGAGCTCTCCCTCGGCGACGTCGAGGTCGATGCCGGCGACGACGTCGCGGCCACCGAGGGTCTTGCGGAGTCCGCGGACGCGCAGTCCGCCTCCGCGCGGTCGTCCGGCCTGGAGGCCCGTGGCGGGCTCCGCCGTGCGGGTCGCGTCCGTCATGGGGTCGCCTTTCATGTCGGTGGTGAGGGCAGTGCTGCCGCCCACGGGCGGGCGCGCGGTCGCGGTCGTGCTGGTGCTCGCGGTCATCGGATCTGGAACCCGTCCGCGAGACGGCCGCCCATGATGTGCTTGCGCGCCAGGAGCAGGAGCGCCACCGAGGGGATGCTCAGCGCGATCGCGAAGACCGCCGAGACCTGCCGTGGCGAGTTGAGGACGAGCGAGTACATCGCGGTCGGCATCGTCATGTAGGTCGGGGCGCCGACGAGGTACGTGCCCTGGGCCTCGTCGAACGAGGCGAGGAAGCTCATCACGACGGCGACGAGGATGCCCGGCCAGGCGATCGGGAACGTGACCGCCCAGAACGTGCGCCAGCGCCCGGCGCCGGCGTCGCGCGCGGCCTCCTCGAGCGACCGTGGCACGGCCGAGAAGGCAGCGGCGGGCAACCACGTCATGAACACGACGGTCCCGAGCACGTGCACGATCAGGATGCCGGTCACGGTGTTCATCAGGCCGAGCGCGGTGAACATGGCGGACATCGTCACGAAGAGGCCCATCTTCGGGAACGCGTTCGTCGCGAACAGCCCGACGAGCACGACCCGTCGGCCGGGGAACTCGATCCGGCTGATCGCCCAGGCCGCGGGCAGGCAGACGGCCGCAGCGATGAGGACCGTGAGCGGGGCGAGCACGAGCGAGTTCTGGACCGCGACGCCGAGCGTGGGGTCCTCGAACACGGTCGACCACCACTGCAGGGTCCACCCGTCCGGCAGCAGGTTCGGGTACGTCCAGCTCGTCGCGAACGCCCGGACGGCGAGCCAGAGCAGGGGGCCGACGATGAACACGGCGAGGACGACCGCCGTGGCCCAGACCAGGGCGGTGCCCGTCACGCGTCGGATCACGACTGCGCCTCCTTGTTCGTGGCTGCCAGCTCGCGGGCGTTGCTGCGCACCGTCGAGCGGAGGTAGAAGACGCTCGCGGCCGCGGCGAAGGCGAACACGATGAACGCCATCGCGGTGGACTGCTGCGGGCGGTTGTACGCCTGGAAGTACTTCGAGATGTCGACCCCGAGCATCGTCGGTGCGTTCGGCCCGGTGAAGTACGGCACCGTGAACGAGCCGAGCACGCCGATCACGGTGAACGTGGTCGCGATCACGAGCGGGGTCCTCGCCATCGGGAGGAGCACCTGCCAGACGACCCGCCAGGTGCTCGCGCCGGCGTCCTTCGCGGCGTCGACGAGCGCGTCCGGCGTTCCCTGGAGCGCACCCGCGACCATGAGCACGGCGAACGGCAGGCTGGTCCAGACGCTGCCGAACACCACGGCCACGAGCGTGTAGCCCCACACCGGGACGTCGAGACCGACCTGGGCGCCGAGGCTCCGCAGGAAGCCCTGGGCGTCCGTGAAGGTCAGGATCGACCAGCTCGCGATGACCACCGGCACGAAGATCGGCACGACGGCGAGGACGCTGAGGGTCTTCCCGACGAGACCGCCGCGGAGCCGCAGGATCACCGCGACGACCACCGCGAGGGCGATCGTCAGACCGGTGGCGAGCGCCGTGACGCCGAGCGTGGCGCCGAGGTCGCGGAGGAACACGGGATTGCCGAGGAGGGCGCCGTACACCGCGAAGGAGAAGCCGTGGACGACGTCCTGCCCGATGTCGGCGAGGGCTTCGTTGAGCCCGCCGGTGAAGCCGAGCGAGAACAGCCCGGCGTTGACCACCGGGACGCCGACGAACAGGACGACGACGAGCACGGGGGCGGCGACGAGCGCGAGCCCGGTGGCACGTGAGCGGCGCGCCTCACGGACACGGACCGCGTGACGGTCGGCGGTGCCGAGGGCCGCCTCTTCGGCTCCTCCGGCGCGACCGGGGACGGGCGGGAGGCCCGTGGCGGACGCGCCACGGGCCTCCCGGTCGGTGACCTGGGTCACTGCGGGACCTTCGCGTCCCACGCGGCGTTCATGTCCGCGGCGAAGTCGCTCTGGAAGCCGAGGCGGAGCTGCGAGGGGTCCGCGTCCGCGAACTGCTCGGACACCGACTTCGGCAGCGTGTCGAGCGGGACGACCGGGTAGCCCGAGACGGCGCTCGCGACGAGCTGCTGCCCCTCGGTGCTGAGCACGAAGTCAGCGAGTTCCTCGGCGGCGGCCTTCTTCGCCTTCGGCTCGGTCGCCGGGATCCCGAGGAAGCTGGCGCTGCCGGTGAACGACGGGTCCTCGATCTGCACGGCCTTGATCGACTTCGGGATGATGCCGGTCTTCTGCGAGGTGATGAACTGATCGCTCCAGACCGGGGCCATCGCGATCTGGCCGGAGCCGAGCAGCTGGACGACCTGGTCGTTGCCGTTCGGGTAGACACCCTTCTGGTAGGTCGACGGGCCGAGGTCCTTCAGGGTCTGGAACCCCTTGTCCCACTTCGACTCGAGCGACTTGTCGTACGTCGTCTGCATCGTCTCCTGCTCGTCGGCGGTGAGGTACTTCGCGAGCACGGTGGCGACGAACGAACCGCCGGAACCGCCGGACGACGGCGAGTTGTACGCGAACTCGCCGGGGTTCGCCTTGATCCACGCGAGCAGCGCGTCAAGGGTCTTGGGCGGGTCGCTGACCTTCTTCGGGTCGTAGGCGAGGAGCACGCTCGACGCCCGGTACGGGATCGCGCTGTCGCCGCCCTGCTGCTTGGTGGCCTCGGGGACGTCCTTCAGGTTCGGGATCCCCTGCTCGTCGACCTTCGCCATGAGACCGGCCTTGCCTGCGGTCGTGACGAAGCCCGCGTCGACCAGGTCGTAGGCGACGCTCTTGCCGGCCTTCACGGCGGTGGCGAGGTTCGCCTGGGTCTGCGCGTCGTGCTCGCCGTGCAGGTCGATGCTCGTGTGGACGGAGATCTTCGGGTGCTGCTTCTCGAACGCCGGGATGAGCGACTTCTCCCAGAGGTCCTGGACGTTGGTGTCACCGCTGATGAACACGGTGAGGTCGGTGGCGCCGTCGGCGTTGCTGTTCGAGGCGTTCGCGCTCTGGACGCAGCCGGACAGCGCGACCGTGGCGGTGGCGGCGATCGCGAGGCCTGCGAGGACTCGGGTCTTCACGTCGGTTCCCTCCGTGGGGTGTGTGGGGTCTGTGGGGTGTCGGGGCGGGGTGTGGTGGTGCAGGGTAGTGGCGGGCGGTTGCGGGCGGTGCGGGCGGTGCGGGCGGTGCGGGAACGTTCCCGCGCCGTCGACGAGTGTGGCGGCGCCGGGTGAACACGAGGTGCCGTGAGCGTCGCCGCCCGGTGAACTCCGCGCGGCGGGGCCCAGCCGCCCCGGCCGGCGCCGTTCGGTGCGAGGTTTCGCTCACGGTGGGACGATCGCTCCGTCGCACCCTGCGAGAAACCTCGCACCGAGGAGCACCTCCCTCGCACCGTGCGGGCCCGCCTCATCGCGACATCGGCACCCGACCACGCCGCAACTTGTTGCGCAGTTCGACTTCGCGCCACAGGTCCGTCCACCCCACCCTCACGACGCCCGTCACGTCCAGGAATCCACGCAGTCGGTCCTCCCGGTACTTCTCCGCCACGACGACGTCCTCCGCGCTGCGGCCCCCGCGCATCCTCGGGTCGCGGTACTTCGCCTCGCCGTCGAACTCGACCGCGATGCCCTGCTCCGGGAACCAGAAGTCCACGATGATGTCCGGCTGCCCCGGCTCGGAGAACCGGTGCTGGAGGACCGGCGGCGGTGTACCGAACTCGTCGAACCGCACCCGCAGCACCGATTCGCCGACCGACCCGGACGCCGCGTCAGCGAAGTCGAGGGACCGCCGCGCCCGGCGACGTCCGTGCTGTGACCGCCTGGCGATCCCGTCGGCGATCACGTCCTCGTCGGCACCGAACGCGAGCAACCGGTCGAGCGCGACGACGGCGTCGAGGAAGGCCGAGGTCGTCGCGAGGTCCACGGCGGTCCGGTCGAATCCGGTGACCAGGAGACCGTCCGCGACGAACCTGAGGATGTCCCGTGACCCTGGATCGAGGTCGTCGTGCACGACGAAGGTCGCGTTCGTGGTCCGGGATCGTCGGCCGCGGCGGATGAGTTGTACGCGGTCCGGCAGCGGGCCGATGATCGGCGCTCCGAGCAGGACGGCTGCGGATCGGTGGGAGACGACGAACTCGGGCACGATGCGGTCGATGAGCGAGCGGACGAGGACGTGGTGCCGCTCCTCGGGCAGGAGTCGTCGCCACCGCTCCGCGTCGCAGTACCGGCCGTGTGCGATGCGGTGCAGCTCTCCGGCCCTGGCACGGCGCCGGATGCGCTCGGCTTCGTCCGGACGATCGAGCGGGACGCGGACGACGGGACAGTCCGGGGTGGTCGGGAAAGGACGATGGTCGTGCATCGCAGGATCGTCCAGCGTGTGAGCACGGTGCGAGCGATGCTGGGTTGACATGTGGAGGAGACACGGTTTTGCACAGCCCGCAGCATGAACGGGTACTCCCCTCATCGGGCTGCGACAATGAGGACGTGTCCACACGAACCTGGGGCTGGCTCGCGGCCGTCGTCGACATCGTCCTCATCGTCCTGTTCGCCCTGATCGGGCGGTCGTCCCACGGCGAGGCGAACACAGCGTGGACGCTCTGGACGACCGCCTACCCGTTCCTCGCGGGTTGGGCGATCGGCTACGTCTCGAGCGGCGCGTGGGGCCGCCCGCTCGCGTTCTGGCCGACGGGTGTCGTCGTCTGGGTCCTGACGGTGTTCATCGGCCTCGCGATCCGTGTCGCCACCGGGCAGGGTGACGTCGACGGCAACCCGCTGCCGATCTCGTTCGTGATCGTGGCGACCATCGTGCTCGGCGTGTTCCTGCTCGGTTGGCGAGCCCTCGTCCGACTCCTCCAGCGGACCTCGGCGTCTCGGCGGCACCGCCGGACCACGGCGTGAGCGCGTTCCGCGGTTCCCAACCGACCATCCTCGACGTCGCGGCACGGGCCGGCGTCTCCAAGTCGGCCGTCAGCCGGGTGTTGTCCGGCACCGGACGGTTCTCGGACGAGACGCGCGAGCGGGTCGAGCGCGCCGCCGCAGAGCTCGGCTACGTCGCGAACGCGATGGCCCGCGGACTCGTCCGGGGCCGGACCCACACCATCGGCATGCTCGTCCGTGACGCATCCTCGATGGTCTACACCGCCCTCCACGCGGTGATGGAACGGCGCGCGTCCGAGCTCGGGTACCGCGTCGTCACGACGACCGGGGTCGGCCGGGTCGAGGACGAGAAGTCCGCCCTCGCAGCACTCGTCTCGATGCGGGTCGACGGCCTCGTGGTGTGCTCCGGCCTCCTGCCCGCGGCCGAGATCGCGGAGTTCGCGCCGCGCATCGCGACCGTGGTGGCGGGTCGTCCAGAGCTCCACCCGGCCCTGTCGAGCGTCTACTGCGACGAGACCGACGGCGGGACGCAGATCGCCGACGCCGTGGTCGACGCCGGCCACCGCACCGTCGCGGTCCTCACCGTCCCGCAGGACAACGCGCTCACGCAGCACGCCCGCGCACAGGCCATGGTCGCCCGTCTCCGCGTGCGCGGTGTCGTGGTGGTGGACATCGACGCGAGTTTCGTCCGGCCGCCCGGGCACATCGCCGCCGATGTCGCCGAGACGATGCGTGAACAGGGCGCGACGGCCGTCATGTGTCCGACCGACCGACTCATGCTCGATGTCTGCGACGCACTCCGGCGGCTCGGCACCGAGGTCCCCGGCGACGTCTCGGTCACCGGGTTCGACGGCGTCTACCCCCTCGCGAACGACTGGATCGGGTTCACCACGCTCGCGCAGCCCATCGAACGGATCGGACGCGAGGCGATCGACCTCGTGGTCGCGCGTATCGACGATCCGACGAGCCCCGTCGAGCATCGGTCCCTCCGCGGCACAGTGGTCCCCGGCCGGACCCTCCTCCCCCGCTGACGCGATGACCTCGCACCGTGCGAGGCAGCAGGCGGTCGGTGCGAGTTTGCACGAACGGTGCAGTGCACGACGCCTCGCACCGAGTACGGAAGCTCGCACCACGTGACCGGGACGAGAAGACCGGAACCCGCGACCGACAGGGGGACCGCCCGCTCAGAACAGCCCGTCGCGCCGATCCTCGCCGATCCCGTCGAACCCGCGGAACATGTCGGACACGAGCGCCTCGATCTGCGGCTCGACCAAGCGCTCGACGGCCTCGGCGATCCGCGCCCGGTGTTCGATGAGCGCCAGGCACACCGCCGTCCCGGTGGCGCGGGCACACTCGTCCGAGAGCCCGATCTCGTGTCTGAGCGCGGCCTTCGCCTCCTCGGACAGGGGTTCTCGCGGCGTCTGCTCCCCCGCCCCGGTGCCGGTCATCTCACCGAGGGTGAAGAGGAACGGCGACCCGGGCGAGGGCTCCGGGTCGACGTCGAGCCCCTGGAACTCGGGCGAGAGTCCCTCGGTGGGCTGGTAGCCCGCGTGCCGCTTGCGCGCCGCCGCCCGCTCGAGTTCGCGGTGCAGCAGCGGCAGGTTCTTCGCCGTGTAGTCGTCCACCGCGTCCTCGATGATCGTCGAGATCCGACCGATCAGGGCGTGCTGCACCGCGTGCGGCACGTCCGGCCCGAACCCGGCAGCGCTCGCGATCGGCGAGCCGGTGCACTTCCGGCAGATCCGCGTCCGCGGGCGGGCGGTGCCGATCTGCCACCGCGGCAGCCACCGCAGCCAGACGTCGACGGCGCTCCGCACGCGACCGTCGATGCCGTCCATCCCTCAACGATACGGACGGGAGGCGCGGATCGCCCCCGCCTCACCGCACGGGTGGACGAAACGGCCGGCTCCGCACGCCCGGCCCGGCACCTCGCACCGTGCGAGCCACGCCCGACCGCGTGCGAGGTTTCGCGCACGGTGCGGTGTTGCGGGCCTCGCACCGTGTGCGAAACCTCGCACCGCTTGCGGCGCGACCGAGACCGCGGGGAGGCGCGGATCGCCACCGCCTCACCGGACGGGTGGACGAAACGGCCGGCTCCTCAGGCCTTCGGTTCCGTCACGAAGTCGATGAGCTCCTCGACGCGGCCGAGCAGCTGCGGCTCGAGGTCGGCGAACGTGCGGACCCGGCCGAGGATCCGCTGCCACGCGCGGGCGATGTCGGCCTGCTCGGCGTGCGGCCACCCGAGGTGCTGGCAGATGCCCCGCTTCCACTCGATCGAGCGCGGGATCGTGGGCCATGCCTCGAGTCCGAGCCGCGCGGGCTTCACGGACTGCCAGACGTCGACGAACGGGTGTCCGACGACGAGCACGTGCGCGCCCCACTTGCCCTGCATGACCGAGGAAGCGAAGCGGGACTCCTTCGACCCCGGCACGAGGTGGTCCACGAGGACGCCGACCCGGCGCTCCCGGGTCGGACGGAACTCGTCGAGCACGTCCGCGAGGTTGTCGACGCCGGAGAGCTCCTCGACGACGACGCCCTCGACGCGCAGGTCCGACCCCCAGACCTTCTCGACGAGTTCGGCGTCGTGCTTGCCCTCGACCATGATCCGCGACGGCAGCGCCACCCGCGCGCGCTGCTGCTCGACCGCGAACGAGCCGGACGCGGTGCGGAGGCGACCGCCGTCGGACGCGTGCTGCACCGCCGGAGCCGAGCCGGGCCTCCAGGCCGGTGGAGCAGCCGCGGCAGACCGCCCGGGCGCACCAGCGCCGCCCGGCCGCCCGACCGGCGCCTGCGGACGGCCGAGCGTCACAAGCTCGCCCTCGAGCAGGAACTGCCCGGTGAACGGGAACGACCGCGTTCGGCCCTTCCAGTCCTCCAGCTCGACGTTGCCGGCCTCGAGCCGCACCACCGCGCCGGCCCACCCGGTCGCGGGGTCCTCGAGGACCATGTCGCGCTCGAGCGGCACCTGCCGCACCTTCTTCACGCCCCGCGAGCGCCAGTCGCCCGAGAGGACGTCGTTGCCGTACCGGTCGTCGTCCACCCGCAGGAGCGTAGTGTCGACGCGGCCCCGGACGACGTCGACCGGCCGAACACCCACCCATCCGACGGAAGGCACCCCGTGCGCGCAGCCATCATCCACGCCCCGAACGACGTCCGCGTCGAGGACGCCGACCGGCCCACGATCCTCACGCCGAAGGACGTCGTCGTGCAGGTCGTCGCGGCGTGCGTCTGCGGATCCGACCTCTGGCCGTACCGCGGCGTGACCGAGACGAAGCGACCGCGCCCGATCGGCCACGAGCTCGTCGGCACCGTCGTGGCGGTCGGGGACGAGGTCACCGACCTGCACGAGGGCGACTTCGTCATCTCCCCGTTCACCATGAACGACGGCACGTGCCAGGCCTGCCGCCACGGCATGACCACCGGGTGCGAGCACCTGTCCGGCTTCGGCGGCAAGGACGCGTACGGCGACCCGGTCGGCGGCGCGCAGGCCGAGTACGTCCGCATCCCGGACGCCTCGGCGACGCTCGTGAAGGTCCCGGGCCCGGTCGACCCCGCGCTCGTCCCGTCGCTGCTCACCCTGTCCGACGTCTTCTCCACCGGGCACCACGCCGCCGTGTCGGCGCATGTCGGCCCCGGACGGACCGTCGTCGTGGTCGGCGACGGCGCCGTGGGGCTCTCGGCGGTGCTCGCCTCGAAGCGACTCGGCGCCGACCGCATCATCGTCATGAGCCGGCACGCGGACCGGCAGGCGCTCGCGCGGGAGTTCGGCGCGACGGACGTCGTGGCCGAGCGCGGCGCCGAGGGCGTCGCGGCGATCCGGGAGCTGCTCGGCGGCGACCTGGCGGACTCCGCCGTCGAGGCCGTCGGCACCGAGGAGAGCATGGACCAGGCCCTGCACTCGGTCCGTCCGGGCGGCGCACTCGGCTTCGTCGGAGTCCCGCACGGGGTGCCCACGATCGGCACGCGCTACCTCTTCGACACGAACATCTCCGTCGCGGGCGGCATGGCACCGGCACGGAAGTACATCCCCGAGCTGCTGCCGGACGTGCTCTCGGGCGCTATCGACCCCGGCCGCGTGTTCGACCTCGAGCTGCCGCTGGACGACGCCGCCGAGGCGTACCGGGCGATGGACGAGCGTCGTGCCATCAAGGTGCTGCTCCGCCCATAGGTGCGCGGGCGCGCAGGCTCGGGGGGGCTCGGGCGCGCGGGGACGCTCGGGCGAGGGCGCGTTTCTGTCGCTTTCGCGAGAGCGACAGGATGCCGCCGACCGCCGGCGCGACTCTGTCGCTCCGCCGGACGGGAGCGCGCAGTGACACGGCACTGTGTCGCTTCCGCGACCGACCCCGGACGGGAGGCACGGTGCCGGCCCGCACCGTGCCTCCCGCCCGCGCACCACGCCTCCGCACCGCGCCACCGCGCCACGCCTCCGCACCGCGCCGCCGCGCCGGGCACGTTTCGCGCAGCACAACGCGTGTTTCGGATCTGTGAACAAACCTTTCAGTAAAGAAGGTTGTCCGTTACAGTCCTCGTCATGACCACACGAGGACGCACCCCCGGCCAGCCCGGTCTGCTGCGCGTCCTCAACGACCGGGCCGCGCTCGAGCTCCTGCTCGACGACGGGCCGCTCACCCGCAACGAGATCGCCCAGCGGACCGGGCTGAGCAAGCCGACCGCGGCCGAGATCATCCGGCGGCTCGAGGCGGCTGCCCTCATCCGTGACGCCGGCACCGCCCAACAGACCGGTCGCCGCGGGCCGAGTGCCGCCGTGTACGAAGCGATCACCGACCGTGACCTCGCGGTGGCGGTCGACGTCCAGCTCGTCGACGTCCGCAGCACGGTGGTCGACGCCGCGGGACGGACGTTCCCCGTCGCGACCCACACCATGACGCCAGCAGAGATGCGCGGACCCGGCGCGGACATCGTGGCCGCCGCGATCTCGCGTGCCGCTGCGGTCGCCGACGTCGACCCGGACCTCGTCACCGCGGTCGCGGTCGGCGTGCAGGCGAGCGTCGACCACGCGACCGACACCCTCATCTTCACCGACGGCCTGCCCGGGTGGCCCCGCGACCGGGTGTCGACGACGCTGTCCGAGGCGCTCGGGGTCAGGGTCGTGATCGAGAACGACGCGAACCTCGCCGCGATCGCCGAACGGAACATGGGTGCCGGTCGGACCCCCGGGTCGTTCGCGCTCTTCTGGATGGCCGAGGGCCTCGGCATGGCGCTCGACCTGGGTGGCCACCTGCACACGGGCGCGTCCGGCGCCGCGGGTGAGATCGGCTACCTCGGCGTGCCCCTCGATGCACGCTCCATCGACCCGACGGCCACGATCATCGCAGACCTCATCTCCGAGTCCGCGATCATCGCCCTCGCCGCCGAACACGGGCTCACCGCACCGGACGGCACCGCAGCCGACTGGCGCCAGGTGCTCCCGCAGCTGCCCGGCCTGCCCGAGCAGCACCCCTTCACCACCGCCCTCGGCGAGCGCGTCGGGCACAACGTGCTCCCAGCCCTCGCCGTCGCCGATCCCGAGACGGTCGTGCTGCACGGCCCGACCGGGATCGCGGGCGGACCCGCCCTGGCCGCCGCCGTGACCGCCTGGCTCCGGACCCGCACCCGCTGGTCCACCGCCGTCGTGGCCCCCGGCGTCCCCGACACCCCCGTCCTGCACGGTGCGCGGCACGTCCTCATCGACGTCGTCCGCACCGCGCTCGCGGACCGGCTCGAGCGCATCAGCGACGATGTGCCCGCCCCGGACCCCGCCGAGCGCTCCTGACCAGCACCACCCCACCCGCACCACTCGAGGCACCATCACCCGGCCCTGTCCCAGGGCTCTTCGGCGCGCCCGGAAACCGGTCGCCCGGAGCGAGATCAGAGAGCGAGTCCCGCATGTCACTCCCCAGCCCGAACCTCCGGCGCATCGTCACCGCCACGGCCGTCGCAGCCGTGGGCGCCCTCGTCGTCGCCGGCTGCAGCTCCGGCAGCAGCGCCGACTCGATCGAGAAGAGCGCACCGAAGGAGCTCAAGGGCACCGTGTCCCTCTGGCACTTCTTCACGGGCCGCGAGGCCGGCGTGGTCAAGTCGGCCGTCGCGGGCTTCGAGAAGGCCAATCCCGGCGTCACGGTCGACATCCACGCCGGCCAGGACGACGAGAAGCTGCAGAAGGCGATCTCGTCGGGGCAGAACATCGACGTCGGTCTGTCGTACTCGACCGCGATCGTGGGGAGCTTCTGCTCGTCCGGTGCCTTCCGCGACCTCACCCCGTACATCGACCGGGACAAGGTCGACCTGTCCGACATCCCGGAGGCCGTGCGCTCGTACACCGAGTACAAGGGCAAGCGCTGCACGCTCCCGGCCCTCGCCGACGTGAGTGCCCTGATGTACAACAAGCCGCTGCTCGAGAAGGCGGGGATCAGCACCCCGCCGAAGACCCTCGACGAGCTGAAGACCGACGCGCTCAAGCTGACGACGTACAACGCCGACGGCTCGATCAAGCAGCTCGGCTTCAACCCGCTGATCGACTCCTACGAGAACTCCCCCGAGCACTGGGCACCGATGATCGACGGGTCGTGGCTCGACAGCAAGGGCAACAGCGAGATCGGGACATCGTCCGCCTGGAAGAAGCTCATCACCTGGCAGAAGGGCTTCGTCGACGAGATCGGCTACGACAAGCTCAAGGCGTTCACGTCGGGCCTCGGGCAGGAGTTCGCCGCCGACAACGCGTTCCAGACCGGCCAGGTCGCGATGCAGATCGACGGCGAGTACCGCACGGCGTTCATCAAGGACCAGAAGCCCGACCTCGACTACGGCACCGCCCCCACCCCGGTGATGGAGGGCCTCGGGAACTACGGCTCGACGTACATCGCGGGCAACGTGGCGGGCATCGCGAAGGGCTCGAAGCACCCCGAGCTCGCCTGGGCGCTGCTGAAGTACCTCTCGACGAACACCGACGCGCAGGTCACCATGGCGAACGGGCTGAAGAACATCCCGACGATCACCTCCGCGCTGGAGTCCCCGGACCTCGAAGTGGACGAGAACTACAAGACCTTCGTCGACGTCGCCGGGAACAAGGACACGATGACCTCGCCCGGTACCGCCGACGGCGCCGCCTACATCGGCACCTTCACGAAGTTCTGGCAGGCGTACCAGGAGAACGGCGGGAACCTCGACCAGAAGCTCAAGCAGCTCGACGAGGACATCGACAACGCCAACCAGCTGGCGGGTCCTTGATGACCGACGTCACCACCCCCGGAACGGACAGCCTGGAGG
>NZ_JBPUGH010000052.1:0-19714 GCF_051548005.1 Curtobacterium flaccumfaciens
CACTACGGCTGCCGCGACGACGACGACGCTTCGAGCCGCCCGACGACTCGGCGGGGGCCTCGGACGATGCGCTCGTCTCGGACGACGACGACGACGACGAGGACGTCGACGCGGTCGGGGCCTCGGGCGCGGACTCCGGAGCGGTCGCGCTCGCGACGCCGGTGACCGCGACGCCGCTCACCGCCGCGGCCTCGGCGGCGGCGCGCTCCTCGTGCGGGAGGGTCGACGCCGCGATGCGGGACAGCGCGTTCTTCACGTCGTCGGTGATCTGGTGGGTCTGCGAGCCGTGGCCGTTCGACGAGGAACTGCCGGTGCCGTTCGACCCGCCGTTGCCACCGTTGCCGCCGGTGCCGTTCGACCCGCCGTTGCCACCGCGGCTCTTGCGACGACCCTTCGAGGGGCCCGGGTCCGCGTTGTTGTCGTTGACCTTCGCGTTGACCTCCTCGAGGGACTCGCGGAGCCCGACGCCGATCTTCTTGCGGGTCATCTGCACGAGGCCGAGCGAGGTGACCTCGGCGACCTGGTGCTTCGTGCGGTCGCGGCTCAGGCACTCCACGAGTCGACGCAGCACGAGGTCGCGGTTGGACTCGAGCACCATGTCGATGAAGTCGACGACGATGATGCCGCCGATGTCCCGGAGCCGGAGCTGACGGACGATCTCCTCGGCGGCCTCGAGGTTGTTCTTCGTCACCGTCTCCTCGAGGTTGCCGCCGGACCCGACGAACTTCCCCGTGTTGACGTCGACGACCGTCATGGCCTCGGTGCGGTCGATGACGAGCGAACCACCGGAGGGCAGCCACACCTTGCGGTCGAGGGCCTTCTCGATCTGCTCGTTGAGGCGGTACTCCTCGAAGGAGTCCGGGCCGTCGTAGATCTCGACCCGGTCCTTGAGGTCTGGCGCGACGGCGTCGAGGTAGTCCTCGATGGTGCCACGAGCGGCGTCGCCGTCGATGATGAGCTTGGTGAAGTCCTCGTTGAAGACGTCACGGACGATCTTGACGAGCAGGTCGGGCTCGGAGTGCAGCATGACCGGCGCGTGGCCGTTCGCCACCTTCTTCTGGATGGCCTCCCACTGGCTCGTGAGGCGCTGCACGTCGCGGGTCAGCTGCTCCTCGGTCGCGCCCTCGGCCGCCGTGCGCACGATGACGCCGGCGTGCTCGGGCAGGACCTCCTTGAGGATCTTCTTGAGCCGCGCACGCTCGGTGTCGGGCAGCTTCCGGGAGATCCCGTTCATCGAGCCGTTCGGCACGTACACGAGGTACCGGCCGGGCAGCGAGACCTGCGAGGTGAGCCGGGCGCCCTTGTGACCGACCGGGTCCTTCGTGACCTGCACGAGCACCTTGTCGCCGGGCTTGAGCGCCGACTCGATGCGGCGGCCGTGGCTCGTGTCGACCGAGTTCCAGTCGACCTCGCCCGCGTAGAGCACCGCGTTGCGGCCGCGGCCGATGTCGACGAACGCAGCCTCCATCGAGGGCAGCACGTTCTGGACCTTGCCGAGGTAGACGTTGCCGATGAGCGACACGTTGTGCGACTTCGTCACGTAGTGCTCGGCGAGGACGCCGTCCTCGAGCACGCCGATCTCGATCTTCTGCGAGCTGGAGCGCACGATCATCTGGCGGTCGACGCTCTCGCGGCGGGCGAGGAACTCGTCCTCGGTGATCACCTGACGGCGACGTCCGGCGTCACGACCGTCGCGGCGACGCTGCTTCTTGGCCTCGAGTCGGGTCGAGCCCTTGATGCGCTGCGGCTCGGTGATGAGCTCCGGCTCGCGCTCACGCTCACGCTCACGACGGCGCGGCTCGGCCTGCTCGGCGGCACCCCCGAAGGAGCTGCTGCCACGACGGCGCGTCCGGCGGCGCCCGCCACCCTGCTCGTCGTCGTCATCGTCGGGAGCGGAGCGGGGTGCGCGCGGCGGCAGGTCCGGGATGACCGGCGCGTGGAAGATCAGGCTGGTCGTGCTGGTCGCGCGGGGGACGTACGGCTCGTCGACGGGCTCCGCCGGACTGGAGGCACTGCTCGCGTCCGCCTCCTCCGTCGCCGCGGCGGCGGGAGCGACCGCGGTCTCCGTGGTCGCGTCGTCGGACGCGACCACCGGCAGGTCACCGGTCAGGGTGCTCACGTCGTGCGGCTCGTCGCCGCCCGCCGCCGCCCCGACCGCGACCGACACGGCGGGGGCCGCGTCGTCGGTCAGCGCGACGGTCTCGGTGCCGGCCTCGGCCGGAGCATCCGCGACCGGAGCATCCGCGACCGGGGCATCCGCCTCGGCCTGTGATCCGGCCGCCTGCTCGACGGGGGATGCCTGCTCGACGTCCCCCCGTGCCTCCAGGTCGGCCGATCGGGCTCGGCGACCGCCGAACAGGCGGCTCCGGCGCTTCGGCGTCTCGTCGTTCTTCGTGTTGTCGTTGTTGTTCTGCTCCACCATGGAACTGGTGCACTCCTCGGCCCCGCTCGCGCCCTGTCGGGCGGCGGGAATTCTCGTGTGGCGGGTGGCGTCCACGCCCCCGTGCTCGTTGTCGTTCGCGACCGGTCCGCGGCAACTTGTGGTGCGTCCGCGCCCGTTCGTCCCCGGGCACCCGGCCCGGGCTTCGCGGAGCGTCGGAGTGACGCGTGTTCCGGTCGCGGCACGCTCTCACCGTGCCTGTTCGGTCCGGGACCAGCCCGGAAAGCTCACGCCGCGTGACCGTGTCCGGTCGTGCGACCCCACCATCATCGCATGCCGCTCACGGAAACGACCGGATCGCGCGTGCGATGATGACGGCGTGAGCACGCCGCGTACCCTCCACCGCCGTCCGATCGCGATGGGGGTGTTCCTGCTCGTGACCGGCATCGTCGGGCTGTACGCCTCCTTCCGGCTCGTGCTGGACGAGTTCGCGAAGTACGAGAACCCGAAGACCGCGCTGTCGTGCGACGTCAACGTGTTCGTGAACTGCTCCGACGTGATGACGAGCGCGCAGGGGCACCTGCTCGGCTTCCCGAACCCGCTCCTCGGCATGATGGGCTTCGTCGCACCGATCGCGGTGGCCGTGATGCTGCTCGCCGGGTTCCGGAACGGTTCGCGGTGGTTCTGGATCACCTTCAACGCGGGCGTGTTCCTCGCCTGGGTGTTCGTGACGTGGTTGTTCACGCAGACGGTGTGGTTCATCGGCGCGCTCTGCCCGTGGTGCATGCTCGTCTGGTCGATGACCATCCCGATGTTCTGGGTGTTCACGATCTGGAACGCCGCGCAGGGCCGCTTCGGCGCCGCGGTCCAGCGCGTCGGCAAGACCCTGCTGCCGTTCTGCTGGGCGTTCCCGCTCGCGAACTACCTCGTCATCGCGGTCTCGATCATCATCGTCTTCCCGCGCATCTTCCAGAGCTTCTGATCCCGTCGGACCGCCCCGCTCGGTGACGTGTCACCGGATTCTTGGTGCCTTCCCAGCCAGGGCGGCCGGGCTGCGCGCGTCGGCGACCTACGCTCGAACCGATGAGCGAGAACCAGGGCAAGAAGGCACGGCGGGACGAGGCACGGGAGCGTGCTCGGATCGCTCGTGAGAAGGAGCAGGCGCGCCGTCGCCGCAACCGCACGCTGACGATCAGCGGCATCATCGTGGGCGGCCTCGCGGTCGTCAGCGTGGTCGTGCTGATCATCGCGAACTCGGTGCAGCCGGCGGGTCCGGGTCCGGCGAACATGGCGAGCGACGGCATCGTGCTGCACGGTGTCGACGGCAAGATCAAACCGGTCACGACGAAGGCCATCCCCGAGGGCGGGAAGCCCACCGCGACGAAGCAGGACGACTCGGTCGCGAACATCACCGTCTACTCGGACTACATGTGCCCGTACTGCAACCAGTTCGAGACCGCCCAGATGTCCCAGATCGAGCAGTGGGTCAAGGACGGCTCGGCGACGCTCGAGCTGCACCCGTTCAACCTGCTCGACCGGGTCTCGCTCGGGTCGAAGTACTCCACGCGCTCCGCTGCCGCCGCCGCGTGCGTGGCGAACGACGACCCGGAGGACTTCCTCGCGTACAACACCGCGTTGTACGCGAACCAGCCGTCGGAGAACACCCGCGGCCTGACGAACGACGAGCTCGCGTCGCTGGCGGCCAAGGCCGGGGCCACGAGCAAGGACGTCGCCTCCTGCATCACGGACCAGAAGTTCGCCGGATGGGTCGCCGACGCCACGAACCGTGCGCTCAACGAGAAGATCCCGAACTCGTCGCTGCCCAAGGTCACCGGCACCCCCACCGTGATCGTGAACGGCAAGCAGTACACCGGGTCGCTCACCGACACGGACGCGTTCTCGGCGTTCGTCGTCCAGAACGGCGGCAAGGCCTAGCGCGTCCCTCCAGGACCGATCGAACGGCCCCTGCGTCGTCCCCCACGTGTGGACGACGCAGGGGCCATTCGCGTCGTGCCGCTCCGACCGAGCGGCGGACCAGGGCGGGCGGCAGCCGGGCGGGCGGCAGGCGGCGGGCGGAAGGCGGCAGGGTAGCGGGGCGGCTGACGGACCTGCGGTGACCGGCGCGCGGGGGATGGGTCCTCCCGCAGGAGCGCCTGGCCGATCCGGTGCCCGATCCCCGGACTTCGTGCACCGGAACTGCCACGACACGAGTCGGATGCGTCCCCACCATCGTCGGGCGACGCTCACCGAGCGCCGAGCGCCGAGCGCCGAGCGCCGACCGCCCGCGCACCGCGCACCGCGCGGCCCCGCCCCGACCCAACCGACCAACGAACAGACCGACAGACCGACAGACCGACAGACCGACCGAGCATTCCGGCGCCCGTGCGGGCCCGTGCGCGCCCGTCTGTCAGACCGCCGAACGGGCACCGACGGAGCGACCGATCTCCGACCGGGCCCCGGCTCGACCATCCGCGCCCGCCCGCGGTTCCTCACCGGCGCAGCTGGCCGATCCGGTACGCGATCGCCGGGACCGGTGCACCGGATCGGCCACGACGCCACTCCGACCGACCCTGAGCCGTCGGTCCAGCGGCCTCGACGAAGCAGCGGTCGTCCGACGGCCGTCCGGCTCGGCCCCGTGCGTCGCCGGTGCACGCAAGGACGCCCCCGCTCCGATCCGGAGCGGGGGCGTCTTGCTGGTGCCTGCGGTGCGGCTACTTCGCGGCGGCGTCGATCTTGGTCATGACGTCCGTGAGGTTCGCGAGCCGCTCACCGTTCACGAGCACGGTCGGGGTGCCGAAGCCCTGCGTTCCCTGGAGCGCCGGGTCGTTGACGACGGTGTCCGTGGACCGTGTGACCCAGCCCCGGAACTGCTCGCTGGACAGGCACTCGGAGACCTTCGAACCGGTCGCTCCGCCCTTGTCGACGAGGTCGGCGATCTGCTTGTTCGTGAGCCCCGCCGTGCCCTCCTCGGGCTGGTTGTCGTAGAACTGCGTCTGGACGTCGAGGAACTTGTCCGGCTGGTAGTTCGCGACGCACATCGCGGCGTTCGCGGCACGGCTCGCGTAGCGGGTGTTCTGGTAGCTGCGGTCGAGGATCGAGACCGGCTGGATCGCGAGCGTGACGTCGCCCGACTTCACCTTGTCGAGGATCTGGTCGGCGTACGCGGCCTCGAACTGCTTGCAGACCGGGCAGGCCCAGTCGATGTACTCGGTCACCTGGACGGTGCCGTCGGGTCCGGCGGTGGGCTTGGGTGAGGCGGACGCGTCCGCGGACACCGCCCCGGACGTCACGGGGGTGACCGCGCCGTCCTTGCCGGTGAACTGGATCGCACCCGTGACCATGTTCTTGGGGCCCGCCGCGGAGACGGTGTTCGCGCTGTTCACGTTCACGATGACGAGCGTCACGATGGCTGCGACCGCGATGATGCCCAGGCCGATGCCGCCCTGCAGGAACCACTTGTTGCGGCGCTTGCGGCGGCGCTCGGCCTCGGCACGCTGACGGGCGACGTCACGGGCGTGTGCCCGACGCTCGTTCTTGCTCGGTCGGTCGTTGTTCGTCATGCTCGTCGTCCTCGGTCGGGGCCGGTCACGCGAACCAGAGGCCGAGCTCGCGGGCAGCGGACTCGGTCGAGTCCGAGCCGTGCACGAGGTTCTGCTGGACCTTAAGACCCCAGTCGCGACCGAGGTCGCCACGGATGGTGCCGGGCGCCGCCGAGGTCGGGTCGGTGGTGCCGGCGAGCGAGCGGAAGCCCGCGATGACCCCGTTGCCCGCGACGCGCACGGCGACGACCGGGCCGGACTGCATGAACTCCACGAGCGGCTCGAAGAACGGCTTGCCCTGGTGCTCCTCGTAGTGCGCGTCGAGCAGGTCGCGCGGCGCGGTCAGCATCTTCAGGTCGACGATCTCGTAGCCCTTGGCCTCGATCCGACGGAGGATCTCGCCGGTGAGCTGGCGGGCGACACCGTCGGGCTTGACGAGGACCAGGGTCTCTTCGAAGTCGGACATGCAGAACTCCTTGACGGGGTCGTGGGGTGGTGGTCAGTCCTCGCCTGCGGCGGCGCGTCGTGCGGCGTTCTGCCGGTCGAGCTGACCGCCCTTGACGAAGCAGTAGACCCACAGCGCCAGGAACACCGCGCCGACCGCGAACATGAACGGTTCGATGAAGCCGGTGGCGAGGATGGCCGCCTGCAGCAGCCACCCGAACCATACACCGGCGCGGTTGCCGGTCAGCCGCGAGGCCAGCGCCAGCACGACGATCGCACCGATGCCGCCGCCGAACGCCACGGCCGGCGGCAGGGTCTGCTTGCCGAAGGTCACGAGCATCGGGAAGAAGAACATCACGGCCTCGAGCCCGAGGGTGATGGCGAGCAGGCTCTCGCGGGCACCGCGGTCCCGACGCGGCTTCCGCTGACGAGGAGCGCGGGTCGGCCGCCCCGGCTGCTCCGGACTGGAGGCACGGCTCGGCTCCGTCACTTCGCCCCGCCTTCCGCGTGCACCAGGTCCATGACCGCACCCACCATCACGATGGAGCCGGCGACCAGGACGAGGGCGTCCTCGGCGTCCGCCTCGTCCGCGAGGTCCCTTGCTTCCTGCAGCGCCTGGTCGAGCGCCGGCTCGACGACGACGCGGTCCGCGCCGACCTCGTCGACCACGATCCGGGCGAAGGCGTCGGCGTCGAGTGCCCGCTCCCCCGGCGGCTGGGTCACGACGAAGGTCTGCACGGTGTCCTTGAGCGCACGGATGAACCCGCGGGCGTCCTTGTCGCCGAGGATCCCGACGACGCCGACGACGTGCTCGGACGGGAAGGCCACCGGGAGCGCCTCGGCGAGGGCCCTGGCGCCGTGCGGGTTGTGCGCGGCGTCGACGACGACCACAGGGTCCTGCGCGATGGGCTGGAGGCGGCCGGGACTCGTCGCGGCGGCCAGCCCCTCGGACAGCACGTCCTCGTCGAGTGCCTGCGAACCGCGACCGAGGAACGACTCCACGGCAGCGATCGCGACGGCGGCGTTGTGGGCCTGGTGCGCGCCGAACAGCGGCACGAAGAGGTCGTCGTAGGTACCGGCGAGGCCCTGCACGCTGACGAGCTGCCCGCCGACCGCGGGGGTGTCGCTCGTGACCCGGAAGCCGGTGCCCTCGACGGACAGCGTCGACTCGGTGAGCTCGGCGGCCCGTTCGAGCTCGGCGAGGGCGTCCGGGGTCTGCGCGCTCGACACCACGGCCGAGGACGGCTTGATGATGCCGGACTTCGTGCGGGCGATCTCGGCGACGGTGTTGCCGAGCTGCTTCGCGTGGTCCATCGCGATCGGGGTGAACACGGCGACCTGGCTCTGCACGACGTTCGTGGAGTCCCACTCGCCGCCCATGCCGACCTCGATCACCGCGACGTCGACGGGCGCCTCGGCGAAGCAGGCGAGCGCGAGGACGGTCAGCGCCTCGAAGAACGTCAGCGGCAGCTCGCCCTTGGCGGTCAGCTCCTGGTCGGTCATGTCGAGGATCGGAGCGATGTCGTCCCAGTTCTCGACGAACCGGTCCGCGGCGATCGGCTCGCCGTCGATGACGATGCGCTCCCGGATCGACACCAGGTGCGGGCTCGTCATGAGTCCGGTCCGCAGGCCGTGGGCGCGCACGATGCTCTCGGTCATCCGGGCGGTCGAGGTCTTGCCGTTCGTCCCGGTGATGTGGATCACCGGGTAGGACAGGTGCGGGTCGCCGAGGAGCTCGACCGCGCGACGGGTCGCGCTGAGTCGGTGCTCGGGCGACTGCTCGCCGATCCGGGCGTACAGGGCTGCCTGGACGCGGCGGACCTCGTCGTCGTCCCCGTCCGCCGGGGAGGGGTCGACCGGGGCGTGCGCCGCGGGGCCCGCGGGGATCGCGATGCCCTCGTGGTCGTCGTCGAACGCGTTCTGGTCCTGCTCGTTCTGGTCGCTCATGCGCGTGCCACCTCCACGGACACCTTCGCTGCCTCGCCGACGTCGGTCGTGGTCGCGTCCGTCGCGAGCGGGACGACCTCGACCGCCGTCGCGAGGGTCTCCCCCGCGATGAGGTCGCGGTGGGTCCGGACCGCGTCGGAGGCGTCGTCGGACACTCCCAGGGTCAGGACGATGCGGTCGCTGACGTCGAGGTCGGCGTCGCGGCGGGCCTGCTGGACGGCACGGACGACGTCGCGGGCCAGGCCCTCGGCCTCGAGCTCGGGCGTCGTCACGGTGTCGAGGACGACGAACCCGCCGCCGTCCAGGAACGCCACGGCGACCGACTCGTCGGCCACGGTGAGGTCGAGCGAGTACTCGCCCTCGACGAGGTCGACGCCACCGACCGTGACGCCGGACTGCGTCGCGACCCAGTCACCACGCTTGGCGGCCGGGATCACCTGCTGGACCTGCTTGCCGATCCGGGGACCGGCGGCACGGGCGTTGACGGTGAGCTTCCGCTCGATGCCGTACTGCGCCAGCGACTCCTCGGCCTGCTGCTCGAGCACGACACGCTTGACGTTGAGCTCGTCGCGGAGGATGTCCGCGAAGGGCTCGACCGCCGACGGGTCGGGCACGACGAGGGTGAGCGTCGCGAGCGGCAGTCGGACGCGCTTGCCGGTCGCCTTGCGCAGCGCGAGGCCCTTCGAGGCGACGTCGCGCACGCGGTCCATCGCGGCGACGAGGGCGTCGTCCGCGGGGAACTCGTCGGCCGACGGGAAGCCCTCGAGGTGCACCGACCGGCCGCCGGTGAGGCCCTTCCAGACCTCCTCGCTGACGAGCGGGGCGAGCGGGGCGGCGACGCGGGTGAGCGTCTCGAGCACCGTGTACAGCGTGTCGAAGGCCGCCCGGGCCTCGGGGCTCGACGACGCCCCCGCCCAGAACTTGTCTCGCGAACGTCGCACGTACCAGTTCGTGAGCACGTCGGCGAAGTCCCGGACGGCCTGCGCCGCGAGCGGGGTGTCGAGCGCGTCCAGGTGCGCCGTGACGTCCGAGACGAGCACGCGGGTCTTCGCGAGCAGGTAGCGGTCGAGCACGTCGGTGCTCGCGGTGCTGCGGACGGCCTCGTAGCCGTCGGCGTTGGCGTAGAGCGTGAAGAAGTAGTACGTCGACCAGAGCGGGAGCAGGAACTCGCGCACGCCCTGGCGGATCCCCTCCTCGGTGACGACGAGGTTGCCGCCGCGGATCACCGACGAGGACATGAGGAACCAGCGCATCGCGTCGGCGCCGTCGCGGTCGAAGACCTCGGAGACGTCCGGGTAGTTCCGCAGGCTCTTCGACATCTTCTGACCGTCGGAGCCGAGCACGATGCCGTGGCTGATGACGTTGCGGAACGCCGGGCGGTCGAACAGCGCGGTCGAGAGCACGTGCATGACGTAGAACCAGCCGCGCGTCTGCCCGATGTACTCGACGATGAAGTCGGCCGGGTTGTGCGCCTCGAACCACTCGCGGTTCTCGAACGGGTAGTGCACCTGCGCGTACGGCATCGACCCGGAGTCGAACCAGACGTCGAACACGTCCGTGATGCGGCGCATCGTCGACTTCCCGGTGGGGTCGTCGGGGTTCGGACGGGTCAGGTCGTCGATGAACGGGCGGTGCAGGTCCACCTCGCCCTCGGCGTTCAGCGGCAGGCGCCCGAAGTCGCGCTCGATGTCGGCGAGCGAGCCGTAGACGTCCGTCCGCGGGTACGCCGGGTCGTCCGACTGCCACACCGGGATCGGCGTGCCGAAGTAGCGGTTGCGCGAGACCGACCAGTCGATCGCGTTCCCGACCCACTTGCCGAACTGGCCGTCCTTGACGTTGTCCGGCACCCAGTTGACGTCCTGGTTGAGCTCGCCCATGCGGTCGCGGAACTCGGTGACGCGGACGAACCACGACGAGACGGCCTTGTAGATGAGGGGCTTGCGGCAACGCCAGCAGTGCGGGTAGCTGTGCTCGTACGACGCCTGGCGGAGCAGTCGACCGGCGTCGCGCACGGCCTTGGTGAGGGGCTTGTTCGCGTCCGACCAGAGCATGCCCGCCACCTCGCCGAACTGCGACGTGAACACGCCGCCCTCGTCGAGCGACAGCACCACGGGGATTCCTGCGGCCGCGCAGACCTCTTGGTCGTCGGCGCCGTACGCCGGGGCCTGGTGCACGATGCCGGTGCCCTCGCCCGTCTCGACGTACTCCGCGACGAGGATTCGCCACGCGTGCTCGTAGCCCTCGGCATCCGCCAGGAAGTCGAACAGCCGCTCGTACTCGACGCCGTCGAGCTCGGCGCCGTCCACCGTGCGGAGCACGGCGGCGAGCGCGTCGTCCGCGCTCTCGTAGCCGAGGTCCTTCGCGTGCGCCGCCACGGTGTCGGACGCGAGCAGGTAGCCGGCGGGCGCAGTGGTGGCCGAGCCGGCGGGACCACCGTCAGCCGCGCCTCCAGGCCCTGCCGGGACGACCGCGTACGCGATCGACGGTCCGACCGCGAGCGCAGCGTTCGTCGGGAGGGTCCACGGGGTCGTCGTCCAGGCGAGGGCGCGGACCCCGTCGAGCCCGAGTTCCGACGCGCGGGTCCCGCGCAGCGGGAACGCGACCGTGACGGACTGGTCCTGCCGCGACTGGTAGACGTCGTCGTCCATCCGGAGCTCGTGGTTCGACAGCGGTGTCTGGTCGTTCCAGCAGTACGGCAGGACGCGGAAGCCCTCGTACGCGAGGCCCTTGTCCCAGAGCTGCTTCCAGGCCCAGAGCACGCTCTCCATGAACGTGACGTCGAGGGTCTTGTAGTCGTTCTCGAAGTCGACCCAGCGCGCCTGACGGGTCACGTACTGCTGCCACTCGTCGGTGTACTGCAGGACCGACTTCTTGGCGGCCGCGTTGAACACGTCGACACCCATCGCGTCGATCTCGTGCTTCTCGGTGATGCCGAGCTGGCGCATGGCCTCGAGCTCGGCGGGGAGGCCGTGCGTGTCCCAGCCGAAGCGGCGGTGGACCTGCTTGCCCCGCATGGTCTGGTAGCGCGGGAAGACGTCCTTCGCGTAGCCGGTGAGCAGGTGCCCGTAGTGCGGCAGGCCGTTGGCGAAGGGCGGGCCGTCGTAGAACGTCCACTCCGGGCAGCCTGCACGCTGGTCGATGGAAGCCTGGAACGTGCCGTCACCCTTCCAGAAGGCGAGGATCCCCTGCTCGACGGCGGGGAAGGACGGCGACGGGGTGACTCCGTCGGCGGCTGCGTTCAGCGGGTACGACACCGGGTACTCCTCGTGGGTCGGACGGAACTGTCGGTTCGGTTCATCTCCACGAGGACGGAGCGTGCTCCGCGGTACCACCTCGCTTGCCGGCCGCTGCTCACGCTGCGGTCGACCGCTCGTCGCCGGGGTCGGTGCGGCCCGGTCCGCCCGGTTCTACTGCCGACGGCCGGTCGTGCCGACTGCCGGGTTCTTCCGGAGACTCCCCGGTGATGGCCGGTTCGACGTCTTGGGGACGAGTCTACCCGAGCGGAGCATGCTGGAGCGATGCCCTCCTCCGATGAGCACGAGCGCCCCGAGTCGCTCCTCACCGTCGTCATCGCCTTCGCGGCGAACCTGCTCGTCGCGATCGCAAAGACCGTCGCCTCACTGATCTCCGGCTCCGCGTCCATGACCGCGGAGGCCGCGCACTCGTGGGCGGACACGGGGAACGAGATCTTCCTGCTGGTGGCGGAGCGTCGCGGTGCGAAACCGCGGGACCCGAAGCACCCGCTCGGCTACGGCCGCGAGACGTACATCTGGTCGATGTTCGCCGCCTTCGGGCTGTTCACCGCCGGCGCCGTCGTGTCGATCTGGCACGGCATCACCGAACTGGGTGAGACCGGTCCCGCCGAGGACCTGCTGCTGAACTACCTCGTGCTCGGCGTCGCGTTCCTGCTCGAGGGGACGAGCTTCGTGCAGGCGTACCGGCAGGCGCACGGGGCCGCCACGAAGCGCCGGGTCCCCGTGCTCCGCCACGTGCTGCAGTCGTCGAACCCGACGCTCCGAGCGGTGTTCGCGGAGGACGCCGCGGCGCTCATCGGTCTCGTGATCGCGTTCCTCGGCGTCTTCCTCCACCAGGTCACGGGGTTGGCGGTGTTCGACGCGATCGGCTCGATCGCGGTCGGACTGCTCCTCGGTGTCGTGGCCATCGTGCTCATCGAGCGCAACCGACGCTTCCTGGTCGGCGAGGCCACCTCCCCGGAGCTCGAGGACGCGGTGCTCACCGAGCTGCTGCGACGTGACGAGGTCGAGCGGGTCACGTACCTGCACCTCGAGTTCGTCGGGCCGTCGCGCGTGTTCCTCGTGGCGGCCGTCGACCTCACCGGGAACGAGGACGAGGACCACGTCGCCGTCCGGCTGCGGCGGGTCGAGGCGTCGTTGGAGGAGAGCCAGTACATCGAGGAGGCCGTGCTCACGCTGAGCATCCCGGGCGACGAGTCGCTCGCCGCCCGTGGGAACGGCGAGGTCCCGGCGACCGTCCGGGACGGCACGGTCGAGGACGTCGCAGCGGGTGGTGCGGGCACCCTCCGGACCGACGGCTGAGGGCCGACCCGCCAGGGTCGACAGAGCGCGACCGCACGCCGGACGGGAGGCCCGTGGCGGCGCCGCCACGGGCCTCCCGTCCGGTGCGGTCCTCGTCACCGCCGGGGGCGCGCGTCGGCCCGCCCGTCTCCGCGGCCTCGCCGGACCGCGTCCGCGTCAGCGGGCGGGCACCAACGTCACGGCGTCGCCCTGGCGCTGCACCGCGAGCCCGTCCCGGACCACCCACACCCGGAGCGCGTCCACCCGGAACGTCTCGAAGTCCTGCCGGTGCGTCCGCAGGAGGGCGCGGATCTCGGGCTCCATCGGGAACCGCGGGTCGACACCGTCGACGAGGACACCGTAGTCGCCGTGGGTGACCTGCTGCGTCGCACCGCGTGCGCCGACGAAGACCCCGAACGACTGCTGCGAGGCTCCCGAGACGAGCAGCCGCTCCCCCGTGGGGACACCCCGCGCGGCCAGGACCGCGTCGATCCGGGCGAACCCGGTGAGCCGGGCGTCGGCGACGGTCCGCACGACGACGGCCGCCGGGACCACGGTCGCCGCGACCGCCACGAGGGCGACGACCGTCGTGACCGGCGGACGGAGCCGCGCGAGCCGCACGAGCCCGACCGCCGCGAGCGCGATCGCCCACGGCATCCACACCTGGTAGTAGTGCGGCAACGCGACGTTCGCCGTGCAGTAGAAGACGACGAGCAGCCCGAGCGAGACGCCGAGCACGGCGACGAGCCGGTCGGGTCGGATCGCCAGCGCAGCGACGATGCCGATCAGCAGCACCACGACGGTCGGCCACCCGACGCCCTCGACGACACGGACCGGGTTCGTCCACCACGGCGCGAACTGGTGGTCCTGGCCGAGCAGCGAGATCTCGTGCCCGTCGGCGTCGTGCTTCCCCTGGAACGCGACCATGAACTCGATCGCCCGCAGGCCGCCGACCGGCGCGTAGAGCGCGACGAAGACCACCGTGAAGGCGACGGCGGCCGCGACCCCACCCGTCAGCAGGCCCACCCATCGGCGGAAGAGCACGGGCACGAGCACGAGGGCGAGGACGAGGACGGCCGTCGACACCTTCGAGGTGACCGACAACGCCAGGAGCGCTCCGGACGCCGCCATCCACCACCACCCGTGCCACGGCCCACGGTCGGGCCGACTCCGGACGGCCCAGTGCCAGGCCGCTGCGACCGCGGCGACGGCGAAGAAGGTCATGAGCGGTTCGAGCAGCGCGAGCCGGTCGATCCGCACGGCTGTGCCGGTGGCCACGTCGGTCCACGTCGGCGAGTCCGCACGCGGCGTGAGCCACCAGAGCCCGGCGGCGAGGAGCGCCCCCCAGGAGCCGACCGTCCTCCGGAGCCACGCGAGGAGCACCAGCCCGGTGCCGAACGAAGCCGCCGCCGAGAGGAGCCGTGGGCCGAGGACGCCCTGCCCCGTCACGAGCTGGACGAGCCCGAAGAGGTACTTCGCGGTCGGGGGGTGCTGGAGGTTGTCGCCGAGGGCCCCGTGCACGTAGTCCCAGCCGGAGCCGATGTACGTGAACTCGTCGACGTACGGCGTCTGCCGCGAGATGTGCCAGAACGCCACGACGAGCCCGAGCCCGCCGACCACGACGAGGGCGGCCACCTGAACGGCGCGTGCGGTGCCCGGACGGAACCCCGGGCGCGCGGTGGTGCGGCTCGCGGCCTCGGGTGCGTCGACGGTCATGGCGTCCGAGCGTAGTGACCCAGCAGGGAAACGCGTCGCCGCCGCGCCACCGCAGCGTCGGATGCGCTCAGCGAAGGCGAAGGCGACGGCGACGGGGTGCGCGTCCGGGTCGGGGCCGGGGCCTCGGCTCGGGTCGGCCTCGGGCGGGGCCCCTCAGGCCCGTCGCGCTCGTCGGGCTCGTCGCGCTCGTCGGGTGCAGCGGGCGCTCGGACCTCGCTGGTTCACGCCCCGTCGAGCCCGTCCGCCACCGGGGACAACGCCGCCGCGACGTACTCGACGAGCGGGCCGCGGGTCACGCCGTCGCCCACCCAGACCCCGAAGGCGGCGGCAGCCGCACCGAGCAGGGCACCGGAGACCGTCTGCGGCCAGAGCGCTCCGGGCCGCTCCCCGGTCCGCCCCGCGACGAACGCGGCGACCGCCCCGTGCTGGACCATCACGCGGGCGGCGACGCTCGCGACGAGCTCGGGACCGATGCCCATGACCTCGGCCTGCGCGACCGCCCACGGCACGCGCTCCGGGTCGTGCTGGCGCGCGGCGGCGAGCAGGGCGTCCTCGACGGCACGCACCGGGCTCGGCCCGGCGGACGCGTCGAGCAGCGCGGGGATCGCGGCGACCGCGGCGTCGAGCTCGAGCCACATGACGTCGGACTTCGCGGCGAAGTAGTTGAAGAACGTGGCGCGGCTCACCCCGGCGCGGGCCGCGATCTGGTCGACGGTCGTCCGGCCGTAGCCCTGCTCGAGGAACAACTCCGCGGCGGCGTCCGCGAGCACCTCGGCGCTGGACCGTCGCGGGCGCCCGCCGCGACGGGCGCGGTCGTCGTCACCGCGCACGAGGTCCATGCGCCCAGTAAACCGCTAGACTCGTCGAGCCATGAAGTTGGACTCAGTACAGAAAAAGCCGTCGCGCATCGCGGCCTCCGTGGCGGGCGCCGCCACGATCCTCCTGGCCGTCGCCGCCTGCACCGGTGGCGGTGGCGGGTCGACGAGCAGCACGCCCGTGGCGGGCGGCACCCTCGTCTACGCGTCCGGCGACGCGGAACCGACGTGCCTCGACCCGCACGTCGGCGGCAACTACCCGCAGGCGCTGCTGTCGAGCCAGTACATCGAGGAGCTCACCGCGCTCCAGGACGGTCGGCCCGTGCCCGCACTCGCCGAGTCGTGGAAGACGAGCAGCGACGGCACGACCCTGACCTTCCGACTGCGCGACGACGTGACCTTCACCGACGGCACCCCCTTCGACGCGGCCGCCGTCGTCGCGAACATCGAGCACGTGCAGGACCCGAAGACGGCGTCGAGCACGGGCTACCTCGCGCTGCAGTCGATCACGAAGGCCACCGCGACCGACGACCACACGGTCATGCTCACCCTGAGCCGTCCGGACAGCGCCCTGCTCGAGTCGTTCTCGCAGCCCTGGGTCGGCATGGAGTCCCCGAAGGCGCTCGAGCGCTCGCAGGCGCAGAACTGCGAGTCGCCCGTCGGCACCGGGCCGTTCCGAGTGACGGACTGGAAGCACGGCGACCGGGTGACGCTCACGAAGAACGCCGACTACACACCCCTCGGCACGGCGGCCGGCAGCACGACGAAGCCCCGGCTGAACGGGATCACGTGGCGGTTCCTGCCCGACTCCACCTCGCGGTACGCCGCGCTGCAGTCCGGCCAGGTCGACGTCATCGACAACGCGCAGCCCGACCAGATCCGTGCCGCGAAGGCCGGTGGGTCCATCCGCGACCTCGACGCACCCCGGCCCGGAGCATCCAACCGCCTCGAGCTCAACTCCGGCCACGGCGTGTTCCGGGACGAGGCGGTCCGCAAGGCGTTCATCCACGGTGCCGATGTCGACCCGGGCATCAAGTCGTTGTTCCTCGGCACCGCGAAGCGCTCATACTCGCTGCTGTCCAGCGTCGAACCGTTCGCCTGGTCCGCCGACGGCGAGGAGCTCTTCGACCACGACGCCTCCCAGGCGGGCAAGCTCCTCGACGACGCCGGGTGGAAGAAGGGCTCCGACGGCATCCGCACGAAGGACGGCAAGCGCCTGACCGTCACGTTCCCGGTGTCGACGAACCAGTCGATCCCCGCCGAGCGCAGCCTGTTCCAGCAGATCCAGGCCTCCGAGAAGGAGGTCGGCTTCGACGTGGAGATCAAGGAGCTCGACCTGTCGAGCTGGTACGCGGCGCTCGCGGCGAACCAGTACGACGTCGTCAGCGCGCCCTACACGAAGGTCGGCGCCGACGTCCTCCGCATCCTCTACGACAGCGCGAGCATCGAGCCGGCCCCGTCGGGCTACTTCGCGAACCTCGCGCAGCTCGACGACCCGGCGGTCGACTCGCTCCTGCAGCGCGCCGCTCGGACCGCCGACACGCATGACCGCGGCGAGCTGTACGAGCAGGCGCAGAAGGACATCCTCGCCAGCGCGACCGTCCTGCCGCTCTACGACCAGCAGAACCACTTCCTCGTCTCGACGAAGGTGCACGACGTGCACACCACGGCCGTGTCCACGCCGTGGTTCGGCTCGGCCTGGATCGACCGCTGACGCGCGCCCACGCGCGGCACGACCGGACTGGAGGCGCGGCATGACCCCGACGCGACCCCGCGGCTCCGGCGCGTGGTCGCGGTGGACGCTGTGGGGCCTCGGTCGTCTGGCCGGCGGCATCGGCGTGCTGTGGGCCGTCGCCACGATCGTGTTCGTCGCGATCCGGCTCATCCCCGGTGACCCGGCACTGGCGGTCCTCGGCGGCCCGGGATCGCAGGCCTCGGCCGCCGCGGTCGACCAGGTCCGGCACGAGTACGGGTTCGACCGTCCGCTGCTGGTGCAGTACGCGGTGTTCCTCGGCCGGCTCGCCACCGGGCAGCTCGGTGACTCGTACGCGTTCCGGACCCCGGTGACGACGCTCCTCGCGCAGGAGCTCCCGGTCACGCTGACCCTCACGGTCGCGGGGCTCGTCGTCGCCTGGGCACTCGCACTCGTCGCCGCGTGGTGGTCGACGCAGCGTGGTCGGGTCGCGGCCGGCATCACCGGGGCGATCACCGTCACCGCGAGCGTCGTCCCGCACTTCTGGCTCGGCAGCGTCCTCATCGTCGTCTTCGCGACGGCGCTCGGGTGGGCACCGGCGGTGAGCGACGGCTCCGTGCGGGGGTGGGTCCTGCCCGTGGTCACGGTCGCCGTCCCGGTCGCCGGGTACCTCGCCGAGACGGTCCGCGACGGGATCGTCGACGCGCAGCGCTCCGCCTTCGCGCTGGCAGCCCGGGGCCGCGGCGAGCACCGGCTCGGGGTGTTCCTCCGGCACTCGCTCCGCCACGCCGCACTGCCCGGCCTCGCGCTCTCCGCGTGGGCGTTCGGGTCGCTGGTGTCGGGCGCGGTCGTCGTCGAGTCGGTCTTCGCCCTCCCGGGCATCGGGCGGGCGCTCGTCACCGCCGTGACGCAGCGCGACATGCCGCTCGTCGCCGGGATCGCCCTCGTCTCGGCCGCCGCCTACGTCGTCGTGCTCGCGGTCGCCGACCTCGCCGAACGTGCGGTCGACCGACGACCCCGGCGGACCGGCACCACACCGGCACGGCGTCGCCACGGCCGGACGGCGGTCGCCCGGTGAGCGGCATCCTCGACCCCGCGGCGCTCCCCGACGACACGACCACGAGCCGCGCTCCGTCCGGGGGTGCCGAGCGACGCCGTGGGGGGACGCTCGGCACCGCCGGAGGGGTCGCGGCCGTGGTCGTCGCGCTCGCCGTGGTGGCGGCCGTCGCGCCGGGACTGCTCGGCGGTGCGCACCCGCTCGCCGTGCACCCCGACGCGGCCCTCCTCCCGCCGTCCGCCGACCACCCGTTCGGGACCGACGAGTCCGGCCGGGACGTCCTCGGCCGGGTCGTCGCCGGCACCCGAGCGTCGCTCGTCGTCGGCGTCGCGGCCACCCTCGTCGGCGCCGTCACCGGAGTGCTTCTCGGGCTCGTCGCCGGACTCGGCGGTCGGGTGCTCGACACGGTCGTCGGCCGTGTCACCGAGGTCGCCTTCGCCCTGCCGCTCCTGCTCGTCGCCCTCGTCGTGATCGCCGTCACCGGTCCGGGGCCGGTGCCCGCCGTGTTCGCGGTCGGGTTCGCGACCGCACCCGGCTACGCCCGGATCGTCCGGGGCCTCGTCCGGACGACCCGCGAGTCGCAGGTCGTCGAGACCGCGGTCCTCCTCGGCCGGTCCCCCGCGCTGATCGTCGTCCGACACGTGCTGCCCGCTGCGCTGTGGCCGGTCGTCGCGGTCGGGACGCTCGGCATCGGCCAGGCCGTCGTGTGGGCGTCCGCGCTGAGCTACCTCGGCGTGGGCACCCCGCCGCCGGCGCCGGAGTGGGGAGCGATGCTCGCCGACGGCCGGACCTACCTGCAGACCGCGCCCTGGATGAGCACCTTCCCGGGGCTCGCGATCGTCGCCCTCGCCACCGCGGTCACCGTGCTCGGTCGTGCGGTCCGACGGCGGGGGGACGCCCGGTGAGCGCCACCCTCGAGCCGGCTCAGGTCCTGTCCGTCGAGGGGCTCTCCGTGACCATCGACGGCGTCCGCGTCGTCTCCGACGTTTCCCTGTCCGTCGATCCGGGCGAGTGCGTCGCCCTGGTCGGGGCCTCCGGCTCCGGCAAGACCGTCACCGCCCGCGCGCTGCTCGGCCTGTCCGCGGACCGGGCGGTGGTGACGGCCGATCGCCTCGACGTCGCCGGAACCGACGCACGGGCGCTGCGGGACCGCGGCTGGCGGAAGCTCCGCGGATCGGCGGTCGGGTACGTCGGACAGGAGGCCCTCGGCGCCCTCGACCCGCTCCGGCCGGTCGGACGCGAGGTCGCGGACGCGCTCCGGCTCCACACGACGATGACGGCCGCCGAACGGGTCGATGCGGTGCGGGCCGCACTCGCGGGCGTCGGACTCGACCCCGCGATCGCGACGGACGGTCGGCTGGCCGGCACGCTTTCGGGCGGGATGCGGCAGCGCGCGCTCATCGCCGCCGCGACCATCGGCTCCCCCGCGCTCGTCGTCGCGGACGAACCCACGACGGCCCTGGACGCCGGGGTGGCCGTCACGGTCATGGAGCAGCTGCGCCGGGCTCAGCAGGCCGGCGCCGGGCTGCTCGTCATCACCCACGACCTCGGGCTGGTGGCCGGGTGGGCCGACCGCGTGGCCGTGGTG
>NZ_JBPUGH010000053.1:0-19591 GCF_051548005.1 Curtobacterium flaccumfaciens
GGCCCGCCACGCGCCTCCAGTCCGTCCTGCACAGCGTCCCGGGCTGCGCGCCGTCTCCACAGGGCGCCCGCGGTGCGCGCCGCCGGCGCGCGGACGTGGGACAATCGTTCGACCGTCCCGACCCCTGAGGAACCGTGAGCCCACAAGCATCTGCGCCGCTCGAGCCCGCCGCGACCCCGGCCGAGGCGATCCGCAACTTCTGCATCATCGCGCACATCGACCACGGCAAGTCCACGCTGGCCGACCGCATGCTGCAGATCACCGGCATCGTCGAGGAGCGGGCGATGCGCGCGCAGTACCTCGACCGCATGGACATCGAGCGCGAGCGCGGCATCACGATCAAGTCCCAGGCCGTCCGCATGCCGTGGGAGCTCGACGGCAAGACGTTCGCGCTCAACATGATCGACACCCCGGGGCACGTCGACTTCTCGTACGAGGTCTCGCGCTCACTCGCCGCGTGCGAGGGCGCGATCCTGCTCGTCGACGCCGCGCAGGGCATCGAGGCGCAGACGCTCGCCAACCTCTACCTCGCGCTCGAGAACGACCTCGAGATCATCCCGGTCCTCAACAAGATCGACCTCCCGGCCGCCGAGCCGGACAAGTACGCGGCCGAGCTCGCGCAGCTCATCGGCGGCAAGCCGGAGGACGTGCTCCGTGTGTCGGGCAAGACCGGTGTCGGCGTCCCCGAGCTCCTCGACCGCGTCGTCGGCACGGTCCCGCCGCCCGTCGGCACGGTCGACGCGCCGCCCCGCGCGATGATCTTCGACTCGGTCTACGACAGCTACCGAGGCGTCGTCACCTACGTCCGCATGGTGGACGGCACCATCTCGCCGCGCGAGAAGGTGCAGATGATGTCGACGAAGACGACGCACGAGATCCTCGAGATCGGCGTCTCGTCGCCGGAGCCGAAGCCGACGAAGGGCCTCAGCGTCGGCGAGGTCGGCTACCTCATCACCGGTGTGAAGGACGTGCGCCAGTCGAAGGTCGGCGACACCGTCACGAGCGCCCAGAAGCCCGCGACCGACCCGCTGGCCGGCTACACCGACCCGAAGCCGATGGTCTTCTCCGGGCTGTACCCGATCGACGGCTCCGACTACCCGGACCTCCGCGAGGCGCTCGACAAGCTCAAGCTGTCCGACGCCGCTCTCGTGTACGAGCCCGAGACCTCCGTGGCGCTCGGGTTCGGGTTCCGCTGCGGGTTCCTCGGCCTGCTCCACCTCGAGATCATCACCGAGCGCCTGAGCCGCGAGTTCGGGCTCGACCTGATCACCACCGCCCCGAGCGTGATCTACGAGGTCACGAACGAGGACAACTCGGTGACCGAGGTCACGAACCCGTCCGAGTTCCCGGGCGGCCGCATCGTCGAGGTCCGCGAGCCGATGGTGCGCGCGGCGATCCTCGCGCCGAAGGACTACGTCGGCGCGATCATGGAGCTCTGCCAGTCTCGCCGCGGCTCGCTGCTCGGCATGGAGTACCTCGGTGAGGACCGCGTCGAGATCCGCTACGAGATCCCGCTCGGCGAGATCGTCTTCGACTTCTTCGACCAGCTCAAGAGCAAGACGCAGGGCTACGCCTCGCTCGACTACGAGCCCACGGGCGACCAGGCGGCCGACCTCGTCAAGGTCGACATCCTCCTCCAGGGCGAGCAGGTCGACGCGTTCAGCGCGATCGTCCACCGCGACAAGGCGTACGCGTACGGCACGCTCATGACCGAGCGACTCCGCAAGCTCATCCCGCGCCAGCAGTTCGAGGTGCCGATCCAGGCAGCGATCGGCGCTCGCATCATCGCCCGTGAGAGCATCCGGGCGATGCGCAAGGACGTCCTCGCGAAGTGCTACGGCGGTGACATCACCCGCAAGCGCAAGCTCCTCGAGAAGCAGAAGGAGGGCAAGAAGCGCATGAAGATGGTGGGTCGCGTCGAGGTCCCGCAAGAGGCCTTCATCGCGGCGCTCTCGGGCGACGTCGAGGAGAAGAAGAAGTAGCTGCTCAGCGGGCGCGATCCGCGCGCGCCCGCCAGGCAGCGAGGCACACGGCCGGGAGGCACGCGGCGGCCAGTCCCGCCAGTGCGGTCCGCCAGGTGCTCCACTCCGTCATCGCGACGAACGTGGTCTGCTGACCCGCGACGACCGAGGTGGCGGTCGCGGCGAGTGCGAGCAGGAGCGCCCCGCCGACGAGCCACGGTGTGACCGGGCGACGGCGCTGCCGTCGGACGACCACGACGAGCAGCGCGCCGAAGAGCAGGACGCCCGCACCGATGCACGCGACGGCGACCTGCGCGAGCAGGGTGCTGACGAACGGGTACCAGTCGACCGGAGGCTGTGTGCTGTACCGCACCGGCGCGGCGGCGCGGGCTTCGTACAGGTCGACGGCGACCCGAGCGGCGATCGCGCCCGCGAAGGCCACGGCGGTGAGGCTCCCGAGCGTCGGCGTGGCGCGGTCGGTCCGCGGACGGGAGTCGGCGGTCGAGGTGGGCACGGACCGACGATAGCGGTGTGGCGGAGGTGATCCGAGCCTCCAGTTCGGGGCAGCGCAGCCGCGCGTCGGCCGCTCTCCGAGCGTGAACGTGGCCTGGTCGGAGTTCCCGCGGCAGCTGGGTCGTGACGGTTCGCACCGCCGAGGAGGCTGGTCGGCATGCGTTCCCGCGGCAGCTGGGTCGTGACGGTTCGCACCGCCGAGGAGGCTGGTCGGCATGCGTTCCCGCGGCAGCTGGGTCGTGACGGTTCGCACCGCCAAGTAGGCTGGTCGGCATGAGTTCCCGCGGCAGCTACCGGACCGCCCTGACCTACGGCGCGGTCGGCGCGACCCAGGCGTCGGACCTCATGACGTACCCGCCGGAGGGCTTCACGCCCACCGAGTCACGGGCGCGGATCGGCCACGGCGACGCCCGGTTCGAGACCGCCGTGACGCAGGCGCTCTCCTGGCAGATCCAGGAGCGCAGCGGCATCCGCGTGCACGTCGACGACCAGCCCGAAGACGACGAGGTCCGCTACAACCCGGTGACGTTCGACGAGCACGGCGTCCCGATCGCGCCCGCGTCCATCGGGGCCCCGAAGGTCGAGCGGTTCGCGCCGGACGGCACACCGCTGTTGACCGCGGGGACGACCGCGACGCTCACGATGCACGCGTTCGGGCAGACCGTGCACGCGCCGGTCCGGGTCGTGTCGATCATCGACGAGACGGACCGCAAGGGCTTCGCGTACGGCACGCTCGACGGGCACCCGCTCTCGGGCGAGGAGTCCTTCGTCGTCGAGCGGACGCCCGACGGGTCGGTCTGGTTGCAGCTGCGGCAGTTCTCGCAGCCGGCGAGCCGGAAGTGGCGCCTCGTCGAGCCGCTCCTCCGTCGTCAGCAGCGGGTGATGGCCGAGAAGTACCTCGCGGCACTGCGCGGCGACTGACGCCCCGCAGCGACTGACGCCCCGCGCGGGGCGTGCGCGACGTCCGCGCCGCGCTCGACGTCATGCCTGCCGAGTCTCGGCTCGGCGGACACTTCCGCGGGCCGGACGGCACGGAACCGTCCGCGTGCCCGAGTCTCGTCGGCCGCGCGCCGCGGGATGCTCCTCAGCGCAGGGGCGCGAGCGCGGCGATCGCGTCCTCGATGACGCGCACGTCCTGCACGCAGTCCCGCGCGACCGCGACCGCACTCGTCGCCCGGAGCGCCTCGACGTCGTACACGCCCGTCGCGACCGCGAGGAACGGGATCCCCGCCGCGTCCGCTGCTTCGCCGTCCCGCGGGGTGTCGCCGACGATCACGGCTCGCTCGCCACGGAGCGCGTCCGCCGCACGGCCGGTGACGCCGGCGCGGTCGACCTCCTCGTCGCCGAAGAACGAGTGCGCCCAGTCGAACGCCTCGAGGTCGAAGCCCGCACCGCGCAGCTTGACCCGTGCCCGGTGCTCGGAGTTGCCGGTGAGCAGCCCGTTGCGCCAGCCGAGCACGGCGAAGCGCTGGACGAGTTCACGGGCACCCGGCGCCGGCTTCCGGTGGTCGCCGGCACGGAAGCGCTCGTCCGTGAGGTCACGCAGGTGTCCGGACACCGTGGGGATGAGCGCGTCGTCGAAGTCGTGCGCCCGGACGTGCTCGGCGATGAGGCCGGCGTCGGTGCGTCCGTGCTGGTGCCCGACGCGCAGGGTGAGGTCGCGGCCGACCGCCCGCTCGAGCGCCAGGTGGTAGAGGTTGCCCGGCGAGGCGGCGTTCAGCACGAGGGTGCCGTCGATGTCCCACAGCACCGTGGTGGGGACGGTGTGGTGCTCCATGCCTCCATCATGACCGAGAATGGAGTCCATGCCGAGCGCCCTGCCGATCGCCGATCCCGCTCCGTCGGACGGACTGATCACCCCCGGACCGGGAGCGGGCGACGTCCCGTTCGGCGTCTACGTCCACGTGCCGTTCTGCCGGGTCCGGTGCGGCTACTGCGACTTCAACACGTACACGGCCTCGGAGCTCCGCGGGGTCCGCCGCGACGACTACGCGGGGCACGCGGTGCAGGAGATCCGGTTCGCCGCTGCGGTCCTCGAACGCTCCGGCGTCCCGCGCCGCCCGGTCTCCACGGTCTTCTTCGGCGGCGGGACCCCGACGATGCTGCCGGCCGACGACCTCGTGATGATCCTCCGCGCGATCGACGAGACGTGGGGCATCGTGCCCGGCGCCGAGGTCACGACCGAGGCGAACCCGGACTCCGTCGACGACGCGTCGCTGGAGACGCTCCGCGAGGGCGGCTTCACCCGTGTGAGCTACGGCATGCAGTCCGCGGTGCCGCACGTCCTCGCCACGCTCGACCGCACGCACGACCCGGAGCGGGTGCCGCTCGTGGTGGACCTCGCGAAGCAGCAGGGCCTGGACGTGTCGCTCGACCTCATCTACTCGACACCGGGGGAGTCCCTCGCGGACTGGCGGACCTCGCTCGACGCGGCGATCGCCTGCGCTCCGGACCACGTCTCCGCCTACTCGCTCATCGTCGAGGAGGGCACCGCGATGGGGCGGATGGTCGCCCGCGGTGAGCTCCCCGCCCCCGACGACGACCTCGCCGCCGACATGTACGAGCTCGCCGACGACGTCCTCGGTGCGGCCGGGTACTCCTGGTACGAGGTGTCGAACTGGGCGCGGGGCGGATCCCACGCGAGCCGCCACAACCTGTCCTACTGGAAGGGCCACGACTGGTGGGGCGTCGGCCCCGGCGCGCACTCCGCGGTCGCGGGCACCCGCTGGTGGAACGTCAAGCACCCGGCCGCGTACGCGAACCGCGTGCTCGCGGGGGAGTCGCCGGCCGCCGGTCGCGAGACCCTGGACGACGAGACGCGGTACGTCGAGCGCGTGCTCCTCGCGGCGCGGGTCCGCGGGGAGCTCGCCACGTCGGAACTCCGCCGGGAGGCCCGTGGCCGCGTCGCCGGGCTCATCGCACGTGGTCTCGTGGACGGCGCGGCCGCGGTGCGGGGACGGGTCGAGTTGACGAGGCAGGGCCGGCTGCTCGCGGACGCGGTGGTCCGCGAGCTGCTCGACTGAGGGCCCGGCTACTGCTTGATGAACTCGATCGACAGCGGGTACTTGTAGAACTCGCCGCGGTTCGCCGCGAGCGCCGCCATGATCGCGAAGACCACGGTCAGGACGGCCACGGCGAGCAGGATGAGCACCCCGATGCCGAGCCACGACGTGATGCCGCCGACGAAACCGGCGATCGCCATGGTGATGTGGAAGTTGAGCGCGACCCGCGTGTGCTCGCGCACGAACTGTCCGCGGTCTCGCAGCACGAGGTAGGCGACGATCGGCACGACGATGCTGAAGAAGATCCCGCCGACGTGGGTGAGCGTCGCCCAGAGCCGCTGGTCCTCGGGGCTCATCGGCCGCTGGGCCGGGTAGTTCGGCGGGTACTGGGGGCCGCCGGGGCCGCCGGGCTGCTGTCCGTAGGGATTCCCCGGCTGCTGGTCGGAAGGGCCGCCGGGCTGCTGTCCGTAGGTCATGCGGGAAGCGTACCGACGAGCGCCGACCGAAGTCCCGTGCTGTCGGCGGTCGGGCGTAGGATCAGCAGTCGACACACGAGAGTGCCAGCGGACGGGAAGGGGAACGGGTGGTCAGCGAACGCAGCCTCGAGGTCCTCAAGGCCATCGTGCGGGACTACGTCGCCTCCCGCGAACCGGTCGGTTCGAAGTCCATCGTCGACCGCCACGCCTTCGGGGTCAGTGCCGCGACCATCCGCAACGACATGGCCCAGCTCGAGGACGAGCAGCTCATCGTCGCCCCGCACACGTCGTCGGGTCGGGTGCCGACCGACAAGGGGTACCGGGTCTTCGTCGACCACCTGGCCGCCGCCCGCCCGCTGTCCAGTGCACAGCGTCACGCGATCGAGACGTTCCTCGGTGCCTCGGGCGACCTCGACGACGTGCTCGGCCGCACGGTCCGCCTGCTCAGCCAGCTGACGAACCAGGTGGCCCTCGTGCAGTACCCCTCGATGGTGCGCGCCCGCGTGCAGCACGTCGAGCTCGTGCGGCTCGGCGACACCCGACTGATGGTCGTGCTCATCACCGACACCGCCCGTGTGGAGCAGCGCGTCGTCGAGAGCGACGTCAGCCTCGACGAGTCCGCGCTCACCGAACTCCGCACGGTCGTCAACGGCGCGACGGTGGGGCTGCTCCTGCAGGACGTCCCCGGGGCGCTCCGCGCGGTGCCGCAGCAGCTCCGACCCGACGTGCAGCCGCTCGCCGGCGTCGTCGTGGCGACGCTCATCGAGCAGGTGGCGGCGAACCGCCAGGACCGCCTGCTCATGGCCGGCGCGGCCAACCTCGCGAAGAGCGAGTCGGACTTCTCCGGTGGCCTGTTCCCCGTGCTCGAGGCGATCGAGGAACAAGTTACCCTGCTCCGGTTGTTCGGGGAGATGCAGGTGGACGACATCGCCGTGGCCGCGCGCATCGGCGTCGAGAACGCCGAGTACGGGCTCGACGCCACGAGCATCGTCGCGGGCGGGTACCTCGCCGGCGGCGAGGTGGCTCGGCTCGGGGTGCTCGGCCCGACGCGGATGGACTACGGCACCAACATGGCCGCGGTCCGCGCGGTTGCACGGTACCTGTCCAAGCTCCTGGGCGAACATTGACCAACCCGCACCGCGGTCGGCGCGACCCTCGCGCACGACCCACACCGGGCCTCCAGACCGACCGAACCGAAACACTCTGAGGGATACGTGGCAGACCACTACGACGTCCTCGGCGTCCAGCCGGACGCCTCCGATGCCGACATCAAGAAGGCCTACCGACGCTTGGCGCGCGAGCTCCACCCGGACGTGAACCCGAGCCCGGACGCCGCCGAGCGCTTCAAGGACGTGACGCACGCGTACGACGTGCTGAGCGACCCCGAGCAGCGCCGTCGGTACGACGCCGGTCCGCAGGCCGACAGCCCGTTCGGCGCTGGCGGGGCCGCGGGGTTCAGCGACATCTTCGACGCGTTCTTCGGCGGGGGCGGTGGCGGTCGGGGCTCCGGCCCCCGCAGCCGCGCCGAGCGTGGGCAGGATGCCCTCCTGCGCATCGACGTCGACCTCGACGAGGTCGTCTTCGGCACCCACAAGGAGGTCGAGGTCGACACGGCCGTGCTGTGCGAGACCTGCCACGGCTCGTGCTGCGCTCCGGGCACGAGCCCGCGCACCTGCGACATCTGCGGCGGCTCGGGCCACATCCAGCGTCAGGTCCGCTCGCTCCTCGGCAACGTCGTGACGAGCGCGCCGTGCGGCACGTGCCGCGGGTACGGCACCGTCATCCCGAACCCGTGCCCGACGTGCCAGGGGCAGGGCCGCGTGCGCGCCCGTCGCTCGATCCCGGTGGACGTCCCCGCCGGCGTCGACTCCGGTCTCCGCCTCCAGATGCCCGGCCAGGGCGAGGTCGGTCCCGCCGGTGGCCCGTCCGGTGACCTCTACCTGGAGATCCGGGTGCGGCACCACGACGTCTTCAGCCGCGACGGCGACGACCTGCTCGCGACGCTCGAGGTCGGCATGACCGATGCGATCCTCGGCACCACGGCGACGATCGACGGCCTCGACGGCCCGGTCGAGCTCGAGATCCGTCCCGGTGTCCAGAGCGCCGACGTGCTCGTCCTCAAGGACCGCGGGGTCACGAAGCTCCGCGGCAACGGGCGCGGCGACCTGCGCGTCGGTGTGCAGGTCGTGACGCCGACGAAGCTGTCACACAAGGAGCGGCAACTCGTCGAGCAGCTCGCGAAGTCGCACAAGGCGACGAAGCCGCAGCTCGCCCGGTTCCAGCAGGGCATGTTCGGCAAGCTCCGCGACCGCTTCTTCAACTTCTGATGGCGTCGCTGTACCTCGTCCCATCGCTCGACGGCGTGACCGTCGGCGATCAGGTGTCGCTGGGTGGGGCGGAAGGTCGCCACGCGGTGTCGGTCGCACGGGTACGGGTCGGCGAGACGCTGCGTCTGGGCGACGGGCGCGGCACGGTCGTGACGGGCCCGGTGCTGTCCACCGACCGCGACGCCCTCGTGCTCGAGGTCGCCGCGGCGGACGTCTCGCCGGAGCCGTCGCCCACGCTCACCCTGGTGCAGGCCCTGGCCAAGGGCGGGCGTGACGAGATGGCGGTGCAGGCGTCGACCGAGATCGGCGTCGACCGGATCGTCCCGTGGTCGGCGGCGCGCAGTGTCTCCCGGTGGGAGGGCGCGAAGGTCGAGAAGGGCCGTGCACGGTGGGAGGCGATCGCGCACGAGGCCTCGAAGCAGGCGATCCGCCCGCGCGTGCCGGTCGTCGAGCCGGTCGTCACCACCGCGCAGCTGGTCGGTACCGTCGGCACCGGGCGGGCGCTGCTCGTGCTCGACCCGGTCGGCGACGTCCGGCTCTCCGCGTGGGAACCGCCGGTGGACGTCGAGGACATCGCGCTCGTCGTCGGTCCGGAGGGCGGCATCGACGGCAGCGAGTTCGACCGTCTCGTCGCCGCGGGGGCACTGCGGGTGCGGCTCGGCGACACCGTGCTCCGGACCTCGACCGCGGGCCCGGCGGCGCTGTCGATCCTCCAGACGCGGCTCGGACGCTGGTAGGCCCGCCGTCGGCGGCGCGTTCTACGATGGAGCCATGAGCACCAGCACGCCCAGCGTCTTCTCGAAGATCATCGCGCGCGAGATCCCGGCGACCGTCGTCGCCGAGGACGACCGCGTCATCGCCTTCGAGGACATCGCGCCCAAGGCTCCCGTCCACGTGCTCGTCGTCCCCAAGACCGAGCAGTACCGCAACGTGACGGAGCTCGCGTCCGGGGACCCGGACCTCCTCGCCCACGTGGTCGCCACCGCGCAGCGCATCGCCGACGAGCGTGCGGGCGGCCAGTACCGTCTCGTGTTCAACACCGGCGAAGCAGCCGGTCAGACCGTGTTCCACGTGCACGCGCACGTACTCGCAGGTGAACTGCAGGAAGGCTCCCTTGCCGGATAACGAACCACTCGAGCAGGACACCACGTCCGAGCTCACCGTCGACGGCATCGCCATGGTGCAGCTGCTCGGTCCCCAGGACCGGCTGCTGAAGACCGTCGAACGCCAGTACCCCGGGGTCCGGGTCGTCGTGCGCGGCAACGAGGTCAGCCTCACCGGGCCGGAACGCGATGTCGCCCGTGCGCGAGCGCTCGTCGACGAACTGGTCGGCATGGTGAAGCGTGGGCAGGACATCGGCCCGGCAGACATCCCGATGTCCGCCCGGATCCTCGACGACGACCGCAAGCCGTCGGACACCTTCGGCACGCCGATCGTGTCGAGTCGCGGCAAGTCCGTCCGTCCGAAGACCGACGGGCAGCGCGCCTACGTCGACGCGATCGACGAGCACACCATCACCTTCGGCATCGGCCCGGCGGGTACCGGCAAGACGTACCTGGCGATGGCGAAGGCCGTCCAGGCACTGCAGCGGCGCGAGGTGAACCGCATCATCCTCACGCGCCCCGCGGTCGAGGCCGGCGAGCGACTCGGGTTCCTGCCGGGCACGCTCACGGACAAGATCGACCCGTACCTGCGGCCGCTGTACGACGCCCTCAACGAGATGATGGATCCCGAGCTCGTGCCGAAGCTCCTCGCGGCCGGCACGGTCGAGGTCGCGCCCCTGGCGTACATGCGCGGACGCACGCTCAACGACTCGTTCGTGATCCTCGACGAGGCACAGAACACCACGCCCGAGCAGATGAAGATGTTCCTGACGCGTCTCGGCTTCGGGTCGAAGATGGTCGTCACGGGCGACATCACCCAGGTGGACCTCCCCGGCAACCTGTCCGGCCTGCGGCTCGTGACACGCATCCTCGACAAGGTCGACGACATCCACTTCGCCCGCCTCGGCAGCGAGGACGTCGTCCGCCACACGCTGGTGGGTCGGATCGTCGACGCGTACACCGTCTACGACGAGGAACGCCTCGCCGAGCAGGCCGGGTACCGCTCCGGTGGTCGTGGCTCGGCGGCCGAGGGCAACCCCGCCGGCGTGAACCGTGCGGAACGCCGCGGCCGCGTCCCGCAGGACCGCCAGCGGTCCCCGTACCCGCAGAACGACTCCCGAGGAGGGAACCGGTGAGCATCGAGCTCAACAACGAGTCCGGGGTGGAGGTGGACGAGGCCGCGATCCAGCGCCTCGCCTCCTTCGCGCTCGACGCGATGCACGTCCACGCCGACGCGGAGCTCGCGATCGTGCTCGTGGACGAGGGCGCGATGGAGCAGCTGCACGTGCGGTGGATGGACGAGCCCGGCCCGACCGACGTGCTGAGCTTCCCGATGGACGAGCTACGGCCCGGCACCGAGGACGACCCGACGCCAGCGGGGCTCCTCGGCGACATCGTCCTCTGCCCGCAGGTGGCCGAGGAGCAGGCGAAGACCGCGGGGCACTCCACCACGGACGAGATGCTCCTGCTCACGTGCCACGGCATCCTGCACCTCCTCGGTTTCGACCACGCGGAGCCCGAGGAGAAGGCCGAGATGTTCGGCATCCAGGGCGAGATCCTCTCCGCGTTCGCCGCCCAGCACCGAGGACGGTGAGCTGATGCTGCTCGTCGCCGTCCTGCTCGCGGTGGCGTTCGTGCTCGTCGTCGGCGGCGGTGTGCTCGCGGCGTCGGACGCGGCACTGTCCGTGCTCTCCCGCGCGGACCTCGACGAGATCGCACGCGGAGCCAAGCGCCGCCGTGCGATCGAGGCGATCGGCGACGACGTCGGTGCGCACGTCAACGCCCTGAACTTCGTCCGGGTGCTCGCCGAGACAGCCGCCGCCGTGCTCGTCACGATCGCGCTCGTGACCGTGTTCGACACGTGGTGGGTGGCGCTCGTCGTGTCCGCCGCGGTGATGACCGCGGTGTCGTTCGTCCTCGTGGGCTCGAGCCCCCGCAGCGTCGGTCGCGCGCACGCCGAGCGGCTGATCGCGGTGACGGGTGGTCTCGTGCGTGCCGTCCGCATCGTCCTCGGTCCGCTCGCGGGCCTGCTCGTGGCGATCGGCGACCGGGTCACGCCCGGCCGGGGTCGCAGCGCGTCGACGGTGTCGAGCGAGGAGCAGCTGCTGTCGCTCGTCGACGAGGCCACCGAGAGCAACGTGCTCGAAGCCGACGACCGCGAGCTCATCCACTCGGTGTTCGAGTTCAGCGACACCCTCGTGCGCGAGGTCATGGTGCCGCGCACCGACATGACCACCGTCGACGGTGAGGACACCCTCGCCGGCGCGATGGAGCAGTTCCTCGCTGCCGGCGTCTCCCGCATGCCGGTGACGGGAAAGGACAGCGACGACGTGCTCGGCGTGCTGTACCTCCGCGACGTCTCCCGAGCGCTCTACGAACGTCCGGGAGCCGGTGCCGAACCGGTGACCGGCCTGCTGCGTCCGGCCGGGTTCGTCCCGGAGTCGAAGGCCGCCGACGACACGCTCCGGGCCATGCAGGCAGGCAAGAACCACCTGCTGCTCGTGGTGGACGAGTACGGCGGTGTCGCCGGGCTCGTCACGATGGAGGACCTCATCGAGGAACTCGTCGGCGACATCTCGGACGAGTACGACCGTGCCGTCGTCGACCGCGTCGAGGTCGAGCCCGGCCTCTGGCGCGTCTCGGCCCGCATGCCCGTCGACGAACTCGGTGACCTGTTCGGCATCGAACTCGACGACGACGACGTCGACACCGCCGGCGGTCTGCTCGTGAAGGAGCTGGGCCACCTCGCCACCCGCGGTGACCGCGTCACGGTCGACGGCATCGTGCTCGTCGCCGAGCGGGTGGAGGGCAAGCGTCGCCACCTCGTCTCCGTCCTCGCCGAACGGACCGACGCCCTCGCCGACGTCGAGCACGCCTTCGACGACCCCACGCCGACCACGACAGGGAACACCTCCGCATGACCGACACCACCACGCCCGAGGGCCAGCCGTACCGCGCAGGCTTCGTCTCCTTCGTCGGCCGGCCGAACGTCGGCAAGTCCACGCTGACGAACGCCCTGGTCGGCGAGAAGGTCGCCATCACCTCGTCGAAGCCACAGACCACCCGTCGAGCCATCCGCGGCGTCGTGCACCGTCCGAACGGCCAGGTCATCATCGTCGACACGCCCGGTGTCCACCGACCCCGCACCCTGCTCGGCGAACGGCTCAACGACCTCGTGCAGTCGACGCTCGGCGACGTCGACGTGATCGGCTTCTGCGTGCCGGCGAACGAGCCCATCGGTCCGGGCGACCGCTTCATCAACGACTCCCTCGACCAGTACCCGCGGGCGAAGAAGATCGCGATCGTCACCAAGATCGACCGCGTCTCGAAGGACAAGGTCGGCGAGCAGCTCCTGGCGGTGTCGAAGCTCCGCGAGTGGGACGTCATCATCCCGACGTCCGGCACCCGCGGGCTGCAGCTCGAACCGCTCCTCGACGAGATCACGGCGCTGCTGCCCGAGTCGCCGCAGCTCTACGACGACGCCACCGTGACCGAGGAGACCGACGAGGACCGCATCGCCGAACTCATCCGCGAGGCCGCGCTCGAGGGCGTCCGCGACGAGCTCCCGCACTCGCTGGCCGTCGTCGTCGAGGACGTCGTCGAGCCGGACGAGGACGACGACCCCGACGGTCCGCTGCGCATCTTCGCGAACCTCTTCGTCGAGCGCGACAGCCAGAAGGCGATCGTCATCGGCCGCGGCGGAGAACGCCTCAAGGACGTCGGGTCGCGCGCCCGGACCGAGATCGAGTCGCTGCTCGGTGGCCGACACGTGTACCTGAACCTGCGCGTGAAGGTAGCGAAGGAGTGGCAGCGCGACCCCAAGCAGCTCGGCCGACTCGGCTTCTGAACACCCGTCCGCTGGGGACCGCATCGGGCGGGCGAGGACACGTCAGCCGATCGACTGACGCGCGTGGGGTCGGCGCGCCGTACCGTGGTGTGGTGTTCCGTCCCGTGCTGCGCTCGCAGGTCCTCTTCGACGTCATCGTCGCGGTCCTCCTCGGTGTGGTCCTGCTCCTGCTCCGCACGGCCGGGTGGGCACCGCTCGACGTGGTCATCGTCGCGGGACTGACGGTCTCCCTCGCACTCCGCCGACTCTCACCGGGGCTCGCCCTCGGCGTCGCGTGGGCGTTCGCCGTGCTCCAGATGGCGACGGGGCTCGGCCCGGACCCGGCGGACCTCCTCATCGCCGGCGTGATGTTCACCACGAGTGCGTACGGCAGCAGTCGTGTGCGACTCGCCGGTCTCCTGTCGGCGGTCGGGGGTGCACTCATCGCCGCGGGGTACGTCGGGCTGCAGGACGCGCAGCAGCAGCACCGGTTCGACTACTCCCGCTCGCCGATTGAGTTCGCGCAGCTCGTGCTCGGCACGTTCGCCGGGGTGCTCCTGGTCCTCTTGCTGCCCTGGCTCGCCGGACTCGTCCGTCGGACCCGTCGGCTGGCGAGCGTGAGCCGCGAAGCGCAACTCCTCGCCGAACGCGACGCGGCCCGGGCCGACCGAGCGGTCGCCGTCGAGCAGGAGCGGGTCCGCATCGCACGGGACATGCACGACATCGTGGCGCACTCGCTCGCGGTCGTCATCGCCCAGGCGGACGGCGCCCGGTACGCCCTCAAGGCCGACCCGGCGATCGCCGACCAGGCCCTCACCACGATCTCGGGAACGGCTCGGCGTGCGCTCGGCGACGTCCGGGAGCTGCTCGGGGCGCTCCGGCACGAACAGGGCACCGCGCCGACACCGGACGTGGACGACATCGAACCGCTCGTGACCGAGATGCGCGACATCGGGCTCGACGTCGACGTCGAGCGCGAGGGCGATCCGTCGACGCTGCCGACCACCACCCAGCTCGCGGTGTACCGGATCGTGCAGGAGAGCCTCACGAACGCGTACAAGCACGGACAGCGCGGCGCTCCCGTCCACGCCCGGCTCTCCTACCGACCGGACACGGTCGAGATCCAGGTCGTCAACGAACGCGCCGACGACGGCCGCGCCGGGCCCGGCACCGGCCACGGACTCGTCGGGATGCGCGAGCGTGCGACCATGACGGGCGGGACGATGACCGCCGGGCCACGCGGTGACGACTTCGTCGTGGCGGTCCGGATGCCCTCGGTCCCCGCCAGCGGGCAGATGCCTCGCGACCGCATCACCTCGATCCAGCAGGAGCACACCGCACGATGACCACGACCCCGACGCCCGAGGCCCGCATCCGTGTGGCGCTCGTCGACGACCAGGCGCTCTTCCGCACCGGGATCCGGATGCTCATCGACTCGCAGCCGGACCTGCAGTTCGTGGGCGAGGCGGGCGACGGCGCCGAGGGTGTCGAGCTCGTCCGGCGCGCCCGGCCCGACGTGGTCCTCATGGACGTCCGCATGCCGGTGATGGACGGCATCACGGCGACGTCGCGGATCGTCGAGCAGTCGGGCACCGACGGTGCGAAGGTCCTCGTCCTCACGACGTTCGACTTCGACGAGGCCGCGGCGAAGGCGATCCGCGCCGGTGCGAGCGGCTTCGTGCTGAAGGACGCCGACCCCGAGTTCCTGCTCGCGGCGATCCGCACCGTGCACGCCGGGACCGCGGTCTTCGCGGCGTCGGCGACACGTGAGCTGCTGCGCCGGTACGAGGACACGACCCCGGCTGCGGAGACGGTGCCTCCGGCGTTCGCCGAGCTCACGCCCCGTGAGCGGGAGATCTTCGACCTCGCGGCGAAGGGCATGAGCAACAGCGAGATCGCGTCGCACGAGTTCGTGAGCGAAGCGACGGTCAAGACGCACATCTCGCGCGTGCTCACGAAGCTCGAGCTGCGGGACCGGGTGCGGCTCGTGGTGTTCGCGCACGAGCACGGGCTCGTCGCGAAGGACTGAGCCGGGCGCGGCACGCCGACAGCACGACGGACCGTCATCCGGAGGGATGACCCGTCCACAGGGGAGCAAGCCGAGCGGACCATCCACAGGAGCCGACCGACCGACGCGGGACGTGCCTCCCGGCCGTCATCGTGGAGTCATGACCAGCAGCCACGCTCCGATCATCCGCCTCGACCACGTGTCCAAGCACTACGGCGACGCCGCCCGCCGGGTGACGGCGCTCGACGACGTCAGCGTCGACATCGGCGCGGGGGAGTTCACCGCGGTGATGGGGCCGTCCGGGTCCGGCAAGTCGACGCTCATGCACGTCGCCGCCGGCCTCGACGCGGTCTCGAGCGGCCGGATCCAGATCGACGGGGTCGACATCACCGGCCTCGGCGACCGCGACCTCACCGAGCTGCGACGGCGCCGGCTCGGGTTCGTCTTCCAGTCCTTCAACCTCGTGCCCACCCTCGACGTCTGCGAGAACATCCGGCTGCCGTTCCTGCTCGGCGGTCACCGCACGTCGCGCGAGGAGAACGCGTGGATCGACCGACTCGTCGAGATGCTCGGGCTCGGCAACCGGCTGACGCACCGTCCCCACCAGCTCTCCGGCGGCCAGCAGCAGCGCGTCGCGATCGCCCGAGCGCTCGCGTCGAAGCCGGCCGTCGTCGTCGCGGACGAACCCACCGGCGCGCTCGACTCCCGCACGGGGCGGGACGTCCTCGGCATCCTGCGCGGAGCCGTCGACGAGTGGGGCCAGAGCGTCGTCATGGTGACGCACGACCCCGTGGCCGCCGCGAACGCCGACCGCATCCTCTTCCTCGCCGACGGCCGCATCGTGGGGGACCGCCCCGCGATGGACGCCGCCGAGATCTCCGCGACGATGCTCGGGATGGAGGCGGCAGCGTGAGCGCCCTGACCTCGCTCCGGGAGTTCCGTCCCACGATCCTCGTCGCGGCACTCGGCACCACGTTCGGTTCGGCGCTCGTCATCGCCCCGGGCATCGTGACCGAGGCGATGGCAGCGACCGGGCTCGACGACATCGGCACCGTGGAGAGCATCCTCTCGGTCATCGGGTGGCTGTTCCTCGGCATCGCCCTCTACGTCGGTGCGATCGTCACGGCGAACACGTGCGCGACGATCATCGCCGGGCAGACCCGGATCATCGCCCTCCAGCGTCTGGTCGGTGCGACCGGGGCCACGCTCCGCGCACGGATCACCCGCGCGGGCCTGCTCGTCGGGGTCGTCGGCGGCCTGATCGGCGCGGTGGTCGGCACCGGCTTGAGCGCCGTGTTCGTCATGGTCCTGCGGGGCAACGGGTTCCTGCCGGACACCGGGTACACCCTCGTGCCGTGGGAGCTGGTGCTGCCGGTCGCCGCCGTCGTCCTCGCGACGTGGGGGGCGTTCGCCGCAGGGTCCCGTCGCGTGCTCAGCGTGACGCCCCTCGAAGCACTGTCGTCGAGCGTCGAGCCGAGCCACGACGACGTCCGCTCCGGCCGTGCCCGCAGCGTGTGGGCCGTCGTGCTCATGGTCCTCGGCGGCGGACTCATGGCCATCGGGCTCGTGGGCAGCGCGGCGTCACCGATCGCGGTGTTGCCGGCGGCCCTCGGCGGCTTCGTGTCCTTCGCCGGGGTCGCCGTCGGCGCGACGATCGTGATGCCCCCGGTGCTCCAGCTCATCGGCCGCATCGGTGCGAAGGACCCGGTCGTCCTGCTCGCCGGACGGAACGCGATGCGCGCGCCGGGTCGGTCGTCGCGCGCCACCATCGGTCTGGTGATCGGCGTGACGCTCCTCGTGACCTTCGCGGTCGCGCTCGGCATCATGCAGCACACCCTCGAGGCGACGCTCTCCGGTGAGGGCATGACGCCGGCGATGATCGAGGCGCAACGCGACTTCTTCGTCCAGCTCAACGGCGTGGTCAGCGTCATCGTCGGGTTCTCCGCGGTGATCGCGGCGGTCGGCGTCGTGAACGCGCTCGCGCTCGGCGTGTTGCAGCGTCGCCGGGAGCTCGGTCTGCTCCGCGTCCTCGGTCTCACCGGGGCCCAGGTGCGTCGGATGATCGTGACCGAGGCGGTGCAGATGGTCGTGGCGGCCGTCGTGACCGGGCTCGTGCTCGGCACCGTGTACGGGTGGGTCGGTGGACAGACGCTGCTCGGCACGCTCGGTACCGTCGTCACGCCGGTACTGCCGGCGACGACCGTGGGCATCGTCGTCGTCGGTGCACTGGTCCTCGCGATCGTCGCGACGATCGCACCGGTGCGGCGCGCGATGCGCGTCCCGCCGACGGAGGCGCTGGCCGTCGACTGAGGGTGCGCACCGCCGCCCGCGGAGGTGGGCACCGGTCGGCCTGGAGGCGCGTGGCGGCCCCGCCCCGCGCCTCCAGGCCGCTTGCGCACCGTTGGTACACCGGTGCTACGGTGGTGTCGATGTACCCGGCACTCCTCCTCCTTCGCTGCCGCGACGAGGCCTGACACAACGGCCCACCTCGTCGCGGAGTCCGTCGTGGCCTGACCCACACCTGACGACGAAAGCGACGAATCGATGCAGAACACGCAGCGGCCCTCCGGGATGCCGATCCACAAGTACGTCCCCTTCCACGAGCAGATCCGTGTCGACCTGCCGGACCGCACCTGGCCGACGAAGCGGATCGACCGGGCGCCCCGGTGGTGCGCGGTGGACCTCCGCGACGGCAACCAGGCCCTCATCGACCCGATGGACTCCGAGCGCAAGCGGGCGATGTTCGACCTGCTGGTCCGGATGGGCTACAAGGAGATCGAGGTCGGGTTCCCGAGCGCCTCGCAGACGGACTTCGACTTCGTGCGCTCCCTCATCGACGAGGGCGCCATCCCGGACGACGTCACGATCCAGGTCCTGACGCAGGCGCGCGAGCACCTCATCAACCGCACCTACGAGGCGATCGACGGTGCGAAGCAGGCCATCGTCCACCTGTACAACTCGACCTCGATCGTCCAGCGCGAGGTCGTGTTCCGCACGGACGTCCAGGGCGTCGTGGACATCGCGGTGCACGGTGCCGAGCTCTGCAAGGCGGCCGAGGCGAACCTGCAGCACGACACGCAGGTCTTCTACGAGTACTCGCCCGAGTCCTACACGGGCACCGAGCTCGAGGTCGCGGTGCAGATCTGCAACGCCGTGCTCGAGGTCTTCCGCCCGACGCCCGAGCGCAAGGTGATCATCAACCTGCCCGCCACGGTCGAGATGGCGACGCCGAACGTCTACGCCGACTCGATCGAGTGGATGTCGCGCAACCTGGCGCACCGCGAGGACGTCATCCTCTCGCTGCACCCGCACAACGACCGCGGTACCGCCGTGGCGGCCGCCGAGCTCGGCTACATGGCCGGGGCCGACCGCATCGAGGGGTGCCTGTTCGGCAACGGGGAGCGCACCGGCAACGTCGACCTCGTCGCCCTCGGCATGAACCTGTTCACGCAGGGCATCGACCCCGAGATCGACTTCAGCGACATCGACCAGGTCAAGCGCACGGTCGAGTACTGCAACCAGCTGCCGGTGCCCGAGCGGCAGCCGTGGGCGGGCGACCTCGTCTACACGGCGTTCAGCGGCTCGCACCAGGACGCCATCAACAAGGGCTTCGACGCCATGCAGGCCAAGGCGTCCGCCGCGGGCAAGTCCGTCGACGAGATCGCGTGGGCGGTGCCCTACCTGCCGGTCGACCCGAAGGACATCGGCCGCTCCTACGAGGCCGTCATCCGCGTGAACTCGCAGTCCGGCAAGGGCGGCGTCGCGTACCTGCTCAAGACCGACCACGCGCTCGACCTGCCCCGCAAGCTGCAGATCGAGTTCTCCGGTGTCGTGCAGCAGCGCACCGACTCCGAAGGCGGCGAGTTCTCGTCGGAGCGCATCTGGGACCTGTTCCGCGACGAGTACCTGCCCGCCGACGACGAGTCGGACAAGTGGGGCCGGTACGAGATCACCAAGACGGCGACCGCGTCGGACTTCGACGGCACCACGAAGCTCTCGGTCGCGATGCGCGTCGACGAGGGCTCGGTCAGCGCGGAGGCCGTGGGCACCGGTCCGATCGACGCGTTCCTCCAGGTGATGGCGGGCCAGGGCGTCGCGGTCACGCTGTACGACTACTCGGAGCACACGATGAGCGCCTCCGGGGACGCGCAGGCAGCGTCGTACGTCGAGCTCGACGTCGACGGCGTCCGGCTGTGGGGTGTCGGCATCGACGCGGACATCGCGACCGCGTCGCTCAAGGCGATCGTCAGCGCGGTGAACCGTGCGGTCCGTGCCGGGGCCGCGTCCGGTGCGCCGTCGCCGGAGCTCGTCTCCGCGTAGGCGCTCGTCGCGTCCACGTCCGGGAGGCGCGGTGCGGGTCCGACGGACCGGCACC